>NZ_JBSFUY010000008.1:0-360080 GCF_053592055.1 Streptomyces sp. NPDC002817 | reverse complement strand
AACTGCGGCGGATAGTTCTTCATGACCACGAGATGTCCGTTCTCAGATCCTCAGGATCCAGTGTCTCGTGTGTCCAACCTCAGGGGTCAAGGCCCGACATCGTGGCCACGCATCTGCATCTGTCCATCAACGCGATCACCTGGTTCGTGCGGATCTCCGTCTTCGTCGTGCCGGTACTCGCGTTCATCGTGACGAAGCGGATCTGTCTGGGGCTTCAGCGCCGGGACCGGGACAAGGTGCTGCACGGCCGGGAGTCGGGCGTCATCAAACGGCTGCCGCACGGGGAGTACGTCGAGATCCACGAACCCCTCGCACAGGACCAGCTGCACACCCTCACCCAGCACGAGCAGAACCCGCCGTACGAGATCGGACCGCTCGTCGACGCGAACGGTGTGCGGCGGCCGGTCACGGTCTCCCAGCGGGTGCGGGCGCGGCTGGCGTATGTGATGTTCGGGCCCGAGACACGGATTCCCAAGCCGACGGCGGAGGAGTACCGGCAGATCAGCAGCGGCGACCACCACTGAGCAGGACGGCGGCCCGGCATTCGTCCGGGCTGCCCCAGGCGGTCCGCAGGGCGCGGGCCTTGGTCAGCCACAGGGACAGGTCGTACTCCGCCGTGTACCCGATCGCGCCGTGCAGTTGGAGCGCGGTACGGGCGGTGGTGTACGCCGCCTCGCACGCGGTGACCTTCGCGGCGGCGACGTCCTCCGGGGCCATGGTCAGGGCGGCGCCCAGGAGCAGGGGGCGGGCGAACTCCAGGGCGACCTCGGCGTCGGCGAGCCGATGCTTCACGGCCTGGAACGAGCCTATGGGGGTGCCGAACTGGGTGCGCTGTCCGACGTAGGAGACGGTCCTGTCGAGGAGCGCGAGGCCGACGCCGAGGGACTGGGCGGCGGTGGCGAGGCGGGCCAGCAGCAGGGCGGGGGCGAGGGACGCCGGGTCGGTGGCGAGGAGTTCACCGTGGTGGGGGGCGGCCGGGAAGAGGCGGCGGGCGGGGTCCAGGGAGGGGAGCGGGGGGCCGGGCGGGGGTGCGAGGCGGAGTTCGGTGGGGGCGACCGCGGCAGGACCGCTGACGGACGGGGAGATCGTCAGCCGTAGGTCGGCCATGTCCGCGTCCAGTGCGTACGGCCCCGAGGTCAGGGTTGCCGCCGATGCGCCCGAGGCCAGCGCGGGCAGCAGGCGTTTCGCCGGGCCCTGGTCGTCCAGGCCCGCCAGCAGGGTCGCCGCCGCGACCGTCTCCACCAGCGGGCCGGGCACCGCGTGCCGGCCCAACTCGACGAAGGCCAGCGTGAGTTCGACGGGCCGCAGGCCCAGGCCCTCGTACGCCTCCGGAACCGCCAGCGCGAAGACCCCGGCCTCCGCGACACGCGCCCACAGCGCGCGCCCCCTCACATGGTCGCCCCGGCTCCAGTCCCGTATCACCGCCGGAGTGTCCGCGGCGGTCAGCATCGCGTCCAGCGAGGCGCCGAAGGCACGCTGCTCGGCGTCCATGAGGAACCGCATCACCGGCGTCCCTTCGGCAGGCCGAGCAGGCGCTCGGCGATGATGTCGCGCTGGATCTCGTTGGTGCCCGCGTAGATGGGGCCGGCGAGGGAGAAGACGTAGCGCTCGGACCAGTCGGTGTCCGCCAACTCGCCCTCGGGGCCGAGGAGATCCAGGGCCGTCTCCGTCAGCGCGATGTCGTACTCCGACCAGAAGACCTTGTTGAGGCTGGACTCCGGGCCCAGTGATTCGCCGTCCAGGACGCGGGAGGCCGCCGCGAAGGTGAAGAGCCGGTAGGCGCGGGCTCCGATCAACGCGTCCGCCACCCGGTCGCCGGTCCGTGTGGGGCTGCCCTGGGATTCCCAGAGGCGGTGCAGACGGTCCGCGGCGGCCAGAAAACGGCCGGGGGAGCGGAGCTTCAGCCCTCGTTCGTTGCCCGCCGTCGACATCGCGATCCGCCATCCCTGACCCGGTTCCCCGATCACGTCCTCGTCCGGCACGAACACCTCGTCGAGGAAGAGTTCCGCGAAGGCGGGCTTGCCGTCCAGGCGGGCTATGGGCCGGACCGTGACGCCCGGAGCGCGCAGATCGAACATCAGGTACGTCAGACCCTGGTGAGGCTTCTGGGCGTCCGGGTCGCTGCGGAACAGGCCGAACGCACGGTCCGCGAAGGCCGCCCGCGACGACCACGTCTTCTGCCCGCTCAAGCGCCAGCCGCCGTCCGTACGGACCGCCTTGGAGCGCAGGGACGCCAGGTCCGATCCGGCCTCCGGCTCCGACCACGCCTGCGCCCAGACCACCTCGCCACCGGCCATCGACGGCAGCACGCGCGCGCGTTGCTCCCGCGTGCCATGGTCGAAGAGGGTCGGTGCGAGCAGGCTGACGCCGTTCTGGTTGACGCGTCCGGGGGCGCCCGCCGCGTAGTACTCCTCTTCGAACAGCAGCCAGCGGACCAGCCCCGCGTCCCGGCCGCCGTACGCCGTCGGCCAGTCGACCACCGACCAGCGGTCCGCGGCCAGTTCGGCCTCCCACGCGCGGTGCGCAGCGAAGCCCTCCGCCGTCTCCAGGGAGGGCAGCGGCTCGGACGGCACATGGCCGGTCAGCCACGCGCGGGCCTCGGCCCGGAAGGCCTCCTCTTCCTGCGTGAAGGCGAGGTCCATCGGCAACAGCCCTTCGACGGCGCTTCCCTAACAAGTGTTTGGTAGGTTAGCGTGGCCCTATGACAGGCGTCGAGACTCCGGCGTACGAGCCAGGGCACGCACTGCTGAGCGGGCGCACCGCCGTCATCACCGCGGCGGCCGGCGCCGGCATCGGCGGCGCCACCGCGCGGCGGTTCCTGGAGGAGGGTGCGCGGGTGCTGATCAGCGACGCGCACACGCGACGGCTCAAGGAGTCGGAGGCCGAGCTCGGGCGGGACTTCCCGGGCGCGGTGACGGCCCTGCCGTGCGATGTCACCGACGAGTCCCAGGTGCGAGCCCTGTTCGACACCGCCGTGGCGGAACACGGACGGCTGGACGTCGTCGTGAACAACGCAGGGCTCGGCGGGACCGCACCTCTCGTCGACATGTCCGACGACCAGTGGTCCCGCGTCCTGGACGTCACGCTGACCGGCACCTTCCGCTGCACCCGGGCCGCGCTGCGGCTGATGCGCGACTCCGGCACCGGCGTCATCGTCAACAACGCCTCCGTCATCGGCTGGCGCGCCCAGGCCGGACAGGCGCACTACGCCGCCGCGAAGGCGGGCGTGATGGCGCTGACCCGGTGCGCGGCCCTGGAGGCGGCCGAGTTCGGGGTGCGCGTCAACGCGGTGGCGCCGAGCCTCGCCATGCACCCGCACCTCGCGAAGGTGACCACGCCGGAGCTGCTGGAGGAGCTGACCGCGCGGGAGGCGTTCGGGCGGTACGCCGAACCCTGGGAGGTGGCCAACGTGATCGTGTTCCTGGCGTCCGGCTACTCCTCGTACATGACGGGCGAAGTCGTCGCCGTCAGCAGCCAGCACGCCTGACGAGCGGAGCGTCCAGAATGATGTCGTGCCGACCAAGAAGAAGCCGCAGGTGACCCCCGCCGCGCCCGCCCGTCGCCGGGAACTCCTCGACACCGCAGCCGAGGTCTTCGCCGAGCAGGGCTACAACGCCACCACCGTCCGCAAGATCGCGGATCACGCGGGCATGCTCGCGGGCAGCCTCTACTACCACTTCGACTCCAAGGAGTCGATGCTCGAGGAGATCCTGCGGACCTTCCTCGACGAGCTCTGGGACGGCTACGACACCGTCCTGGCCGCCGAACTCGGGCCCCGCGAGACGCTGGAGGCCCTGGTCACCGAGTCGTTCCGGGAGATCGACCGGCACCGCGCCGCCGTCGCGATCTACCAGAAGGAGAGCCGGCAGCTGGTCGCGCAGGAGCGGTTCGGGTTCCTCGCCGAGTCGCAGCGCAAGTTCGAGAAGGCGTGGCTGTCCACGCTGGAGCGCGGGGTCGCGGCCGAGGTGTTCCGGGCCGACCTCGACGTCCGGCTCACCTACCGGTTCGTGCGCGACACCGTCTGGGTCGCCGCGTCCTGGTACCGGCCCGGCGGACAGCACAGTCCGGAGGAGATCGCCCGGCAGTACCTGTCGATGGTGCTGGACGGGATCGCCGTACGTACGTAACTCATTGGGGATTCCGAGGAGTCTGGGGAGTTGGCATGGCCGAGGCCTACATCGTCGAAGCGGTCCGGACGCCTGTCGGGCGGCGCAAGGGTGGGCTCAGCGGGGTCCATCCCGCCGACCTGGGCGCGCATGTCCTGAAGGAACTGGTGGCGCGGGCCGGGGTGGATCCGGGGGCCGTCGAGGACGTCGTCTTCGGCTGTCTGGACACGGTGGGGCCGCAGGCCGGGGACATCGCGCGGACCTGCTGGCTGGCGGCCGGGCTGCCCGAGGAGGTGCCGGGGGTGACCGTGGACCGGCAGTGCGGCTCCTCCCAGCAGGCGGTGCACTTCGCGGCGCAGGGCGTGCTGTCGGGGACGCAGGATCTGGTGGTCGCGGGCGGGGTGCAGAACATGTCCCTGATACCCATCGCCTTCGCCACCCGGCAGGCCGCCGAGCCGCTCGGGCTCACCCAGGGTCCCTTCGCGGGCAGTGCGGGCTGGCAGGCGCGGTACGGGGGCAAGCCGGTGAACCAGTTCGTCGGCGCCGAGATGATCGCCGCGAAGTGGGGGATCAGCCGGCAGGACCAGGAGGAGTTCGCGCTGCGCTCGCACCAGCGGGCGGTGCGGGCGATCGACGAGGGGCGCTTCGAGCGGGAGACCGTCGCCTACGGGGACGTATCCGTCGACGAGGGCCCGCGCCGGGACACCTCGCTGGAGAAGATGGCCGGGCTGAAGCCGGTCGTCGAGGGCGGCACGATCACCGCCGCGTGCTCCTCGCAGGTCTCGGACGGGGCGGCGGCCATGCTGCTGGCCTCGGAGCAGGCGGTACGCGAACACGGCCTGACGCCACGGGCCCGCGTGCACCACCTCTCGGTGCGCGGCGAGGACCCGATCCGCATGCTGTCGGCACCGATACCCGCCACCGCCCACGCCCTGAAGAAGACCGGCCTCTCCATCCACGACATCGACCTCGTCGAGATCAACGAGGCCTTCGCCCCGGTCGTCCTGGCCTGGCTCAAGGAGACCGGCGCCGACCCGGACAAGGTCAACGCCAACGGCGGCGCCATCGCCCTCGGCCATCCCCTGGGCGCGACGGGCGTCAAGCTGATGACGACCCTGCTGCACGAACTGGAGCGCACGGGCGGCCGGTTCGGACTGCAGACGATGTGCGAGGGCGGGGGACAGGCGAACGTGACGATCATCGAGCGGCTCTGAGCGGTCGAGGCGCGGGACCGCGCCCCGTGAGGGGCGCGGGGAACCGCGCGATCAACCACGGACGACCGCTACTCGCGGAACAGCGTCAGCCTCCCGAGCCGCTGGGCGCCCGGCGCGCCTCGCGCACCCCGCCCGCCGACAGTGCCCCCACGACTTCCACAGCCTCCGCCATCACCCGGTCCACCAGCTCCGCACACGACGGCAGATCGTCGATCACCCCGGCGACCTGCCCGGAGGCCATCACGCCGAGATCCGTACGGCCGTCCACCATCGCCGACCTGAGCAGCATCGGCGTGTTCGCGGCGAGGAGGACCTGGCTCCAGGTGAGGTCCTTGCCGTGCTTCAGGGACAGGCCGTCGCGGATCATCTGCCGCCAGGTGAGTCCGGACAGGCGACGGAAACCGGTCGCGTGGCGGACCGCCCGCACCAGGGCCTTCGCGCGGCCGGAGCTCTCCAACCCGGTCACCAGGTCCGTGCGCAGCATCCGGTGCGGCAGGCCGTCGACCGCCCGCGTCACCGTCACGTCCTTCACCGTCGCCGCCAGATAGCGCGCCTTCACCGCGTCCGGCACCGTCGAGTCCGACGTGAGCAGGAACCGGGTGCCCATCGCGACGCCCGCCGCCCCGTACGCCAGCGCCGCGACCAGCCCCCGCCCGTCGAAGAACCCCCCGGCCGCCACGACCGGGATGTCCACCGCGTCCACCACCTGCGGCAGCAGCACGGTCGTCGCCACCTCGCCGGTGTGTCCGCCGCCCTCCCCGCCCTGCACGATCACCGCGTCCGCCCCCCACGCCGCCACCTTCTCGGCATGCCGGCGGGCACCGACGGACGGGACGACGACGACCCCCGCCTCCTTGAGCTCGGCGATCAGCTCGGCGGAGGGCGCGAGGGCGAAGGAGGCGACCCGCACCCCCTCGTCGATCATCAGCCGCACCCGGTCGCCCGCGTCCGCCGCGTCGGCACGGAGGTTGACCCCGAAGGGCTCGTCCGTGCGGGACTTGACCTCGCGGATCGCCGCTCTCAGCTGATCGAGGGTCATCGTCGCCGAGGCCAGGATGCCCAGCGCGCCCGCGTTCGCCGTGGCCGACACCAGGCGGGGGCCCGCCACCCAGCCCATCCCGGTCTGCACGATCGGATGGCGGACCCCGACCAGCCGGGTGAGTGCCGTGTCCATCAGACGGCGACCTCCCGCGAGCGGCTGCCGGCCGGGTCGAGCACCTCGCGGATCAACTCCAGCTCGTCCGCCGTCGGTTCACGCGTGTACGGCACCTCGTCCGGGATGTTCAGGGCGAACCCCGTGGCCTCCGCCACCTGCTCGACGCTCACCCCGGGATGCAGCGAGGCCAGCCGCATCGCGTGGTCGGGCGTCGCGAAGTCGAAGACGCCGAGGTCGGAGACGACGCGCGGGATCCGATGGAAGCGGGCGCCGGCAGCGTGGTCGTAGCCCACCCCGCACACCAGGTCGACCTTCTCGACGAAGACCCGCCGCGAGTGCCGGGGCACCCAGTAACTCGTCGGGTTGTTGAGGGTGTTGACCGGCGCCCCCCGCACCCCGAGCAACTGCCGCTTCGGCTGCGCCCAGTCACCGATGCAGGAGATGTTCTGGTTGCCGTACCGGTCGATCTGGCTCGCGCCCATCATCACGTGCCGCCGCCCGCCCGTGACCAGGGTCAGATGCTGCCGGTACGGCAGCCAGCCCTCGACGGTGCCGTCCGGGCGGACCAGCATCGCCTCGCCGTCCGTCAGCAGCAGATCCGGGGCGAAGGTGAGCCGCGCGAGACGGGCTCCGACGGAGGGGATCAGGCCCATGGGGCTCGCCAGGATCTCACCTCCGTCCCGCCAGGCCTCGGCACAGGCGATCACGCAGTACTCGGCGCGGGTGGGCGGCACAAGCGAGGCGTTCATGACCCCTCCTCCAGGTACCGTGCCGCGAACTCCGGCCAGGGCGTGGTCGCATAGGCCTTCTGCCAGGCCTCGTCCCGCCCGTAGTCCGGCGCGCAGGACGTGAAGTGCGCCCCGTTCGGGGCCTCGACGACTCCGGTGACCACATGCCGCTTGACCAGCAGCGACTGCGGCGGAGCCTCCTTCGTCAACTCGGCCGTGTCGACGACCCGTTCGCACGAGACGTACGCGGTGTCCGCCGCCTCGCAGAACAGGTCGTCGAAGTACGGGTCCGGGCCCAGACACTGCCCGTTGCCCAGCCGGTCGGCGCGGTTGACGTGGACCAGGGCCGCGTCCAGACGCAGGGCGGGCATGGCCACGAACGTCTCGCCGTCGTCGTACGGCGAAGTCACCGTCCGCAGACCGGGGTTGACTCGCATCACGTCCGACCCGACGCCCGCCCGCACCGGCAGAAAGGGCATGCGGTTCGCCGCCGCGTGCAGCCCCCACATGAACATCGCCTCGTCGATCTCCATCAGCTCGAAGTCGCCGCGCTCGCGGGCCGCGCGGTAGTGCGGTTCGAGCGGGATCGAGTCGAGGGTGACGAAGGCGGCCACCAGCTTGCGGATCCGTCCGGCCGCGGCGAGCATGCCGACGTCCGGGCCGCCGTACGAGACGATCGTCAGGTCGGTGACATCCGACCGGAGCAGCGCCCTGACCAGGGTCATCGGTTTGCGGCGCGAGCCCCAGCCGCCGATGCCGAGGGTCATGCCGCTGCGCAGCCGGGCCACGGCCTCGTCCGCGGTCATGGTCTTGTCGCTCACCTATCGGCCCTCCTTCCCGAACCTGTCACGGATGCGGTCGGCCACCCCGGCGGTGCTCGCCTCGAAGGTGAAGCCCTGCTCGAAGCGGTAGCTGCGGTGCACGTCGACCGGGTCGATACCGTTGATCGCCGCCTTGGCGAGCCGGAGCAGCTCCCCGTCCTTGGCGGCGATCTCGCGCGCCAACTCCAGGGCCGCTTCGAGGAGTTCGGCGCGCGGCACCACCCGCCACACCGAACCGTGCGCGTGCAGCTCGGCCGCGGTCGCCGTGCGCGAGGTGAAGTACAGGGCGCGCATGAGGTGTTGGGGGACCAGCCGGGCCAGATGCGTGGCCGCGCCCAACGCGCCCCGGTCCAGCTCGGGCAGCCCGAAGGTGGCGTCCTCGCTCGCCACGATCGCGTCCGCGTTGCCGACGAGGCCGACACCGCCGCCCAGGCAGAAGCCCTGCACGGCCGCCACCACCGGGACCTCGCAGTCGTACACCGCCGAAAAGGCCTCGTAGCAGCCGCGGTTGGCGCCGACGAGCGCCGAGGGACCCTGTGCCTGGATCTCCTTGATGTCCACGCCCGCGTTGAACCCCCGGCCCTCGGCGGCCAGCACCACGCACCGCACCTGCGGATCGCGGCCCGCCCCGCGCACCGCGTCGGCGAGCGCGAACCAGCCGTCCACCGGCAGGGCGTTCACCGGTGGGAAGTCGACCGTGACGACGGCGACGCCGTCCTTTCCGTGCCCCGTTTCCTGGGACGAGGTGGAGACACCCATGGAAGCATCAGCTACCTTTCCACCAAACGTTTGTTAGGTGAAGGGTAGCGGCGAATGGAGCTGAGGGGGAGGGTCGCGGTCGTCACGGGCGGCACGCGGGGAGTGGGTGCCGGGATCGCGCGGGCGTTCGTGGGCGCGGGGGCGGACGTCGTGGTGTGCGCGCGAAGGCCGCCCGAAGTGCCGCTGGAGGGCGCCGAGTTCGTGTCCCTGGAGGTGCGGGACCCGGACGCGGTACGCGCCTTCTTCGCCGCGTTGCCCCGTCTCGACGTCCTCGTCAACAACGCGGGCGGCGGGCCGTTCCGGCTGCTGGCTGACGCGGACGCCGAGCGGCACACGCGGGTGGTCGAGCTGAACCTGCTGGCTCCGCTCACGGCCTCCCTCGCGGCGTACGAGCACCTGAGACGGTCGAAGGGCTCGGTCGTCATGATCGGCAGCGTCAGCGGCAGCCGCCCCTCGCCCGGATCGGCGGCGTACGGGGCGGCCAAAGCCGGACTGGAGAACCTCGCCCGGTCGATGGCGGTGGAGTGGGCGCCGGACGTACGGGTGAACACGCTGGTCGTCGGCATGGTGCGCACCGAGCTGGCCCACCTCCACTACGGCGACGAGGACGGCGTCGACGCCGTCTCCCGCACCGTGCCGCTCGGCCGGCTGGCCGAGCCCGCGGAGATCGGCGCCGCGGCCGTCTTCCTCGCCTCGGACGCCGCCGCGTACATCACCGGGGCGTCGCTGCTGGTGCACGGAGGCGGGGAACGGCCGCTTTTCCTGGACGCGGCAACTGCCAACAAGGAGGCCTGAAATGAGCGGAATCTGCGACGGCCGGGTCGTCGTCGTCACCGGGGCCGGCCGCGGACTCGGCCGGGCGCACGCGCTCGCCTTCGCCGCCGAAGGGGCCCGTGTCGTCGTCAACGACCTCGGTGTCGGCCTCGACGGGGCGCCCGACGCGGACAGCCCGGCCGCACAGGTGGTCGCGGAGATCCGTGCGACGGGCGGCGAGGCCGTCGCCCACGGCGGCGACATCGCGACGACCCGAGGGGCGAGCTCCCTGATCACCGCCGCACTGGAGACGTACGGCCGCCTCGACACCCTCGTCAACAACGCCGGGTTTCTGCGCGACCGGATGCTCGTCAACCTCGACGAGGACGACTGGGACGCGGTGATGCGCGTCCACCTCAAGGGACACTTCCTGCCGCTCAAGCACGCCGCCGCGCACTGGCGGGCGGAGGCGAAGGCGGGACGTACGCCGGTCGCCCGGGTCGTCAACACCGGCAGCGGGGCCGGGTTGTTGGGCTCGGTCGGGCAGGGCAACTACAGCGCGGCGAAGGCGGGGATCGTGGGCCTGACGCTGGTCGCCTCGGCGGAACTCGCACGCTACGGCGTCCAGGTCAACGCGATCGCCCCGGCGGCACGGACGCGGATGACGGAGCACACCTTCGCCGACACCATGGCGGCACCGGGCGAGGGCTTCGACGCGATGGCCCCGGGGAACGTCTCCCCGCTGGTGGTGTGGCTGGGGTCGGCGGCGAGCACGGGGGTGAGCGGCCGGGTGTTCGAGGTGGAGGCCGGCCGGATCACGGTGATGGAGGGATGGCGGGCAGGGCCGAGCGTGGACAAGGGTGCGAGGTGGACGCCGGCGGAAGCCGGAGAGACGGCGCTGAAACTGCTCGGCGAGGCGGAAGCTCCGGGACAGGTGTACGGAGCGTAGGGCAACCCACCTGCTTCTGAGGGGCGCGGGGAACTGCGCGACCAGCCCCACCCACCCGCAGCCAACGACGCACCTCTTACGTGTCGCACTCCAACACCGTCCGGCACAGCGCACACCGCGCCCGTACCCGCCCCCGCACCGGCACCCTGATCTTCTGATGACAGGTCGGACAGGGAAAGGAGACCCGCAGCTCCCCGGCACCCCCGTCAGGCGTGAACGCATAGGCCGCGCCAGGTTGCGGAGCATGAGCCCGCCGATCACGGGCGTACCGCCGCCGCCCAGCCCACCCGGCGGCCGTCAGCGGAGGCTGCTGCTCGTCCTGCCGCGCCTTCGCCATCCCCTTCACATACGCCGTGTAGGCCTGCGCACTGGTGAACCACACCGACGGATCCTCACCGAACACCAGCGACCGCTTCGCCAGCACGTACCCGAACTCCTCCGGCGTCAGATACCCCAGCTTCTGCGAGGACGCCGCGTCCTCCCGGTACGCGTCCAGCAGCAGCCACCCCGCACCCAGATACGTCGTCGCCGTGTCCGTGAGGATCTCGTTCTCCCTCAGCCCCGGGAACGACAGATCGAGCCGGTGCAGATAGACATGCATCACCTCGTGCGCCAGCGCCGCCCCGATGTCCCGGCGATGGGTACGGAAACGGTCGTTCAGCTCCACGAAGTACTCGGGCCCCGCGGCCAGTTCGACGTTCGCGGCATGCGTCATCTCCCGGAAGCCGACGATCATCCGGGCATCGGGGAGGCGGTAGTGCCGCACCAGCTCACGGGCCACCCGCTGCGTCCCCAGATGGAGATCGTCCGTGTCGCAGAACGCCACATCGGCGGGGACCACGCTGGTCGAGAACGTCTGGACGGTGTCGTACGACAGCCGTTTCCAGAGCGCGGTGATCGAGGCCCGCACCGTCTCCAGATGCGGGTAGCCGTGCTCGACCGGTCCGTCGTTCGCCACGCCGGTACCCCCAGGACGCCCTGAACCCGACTCCACTCTACGAGGGTGCGGGCGGATTTTCCCCGGCGGACGGCCGCCCTGGCATACTCCCGGCCGTGACCATCGAACCCGGGACCTCCCTGCAGGTAGGCGACAAGGACGACGCCCTGGAGCAGCGCCTCGACGACGAGCTCACCGCCTTCAACGCCGAGGCGACCGGCGCCGGCACCCCGGCACCCCTCACCGTCCGTGCCACCGACGCCGACGGAGAGCTGGCCGGCGGGCTCACCGCGTGGATCTGGGGTTCCTGCTGCGCGGTCGACATGCTGTGGGTGCGCGCGGACCAGCGCCACGCCGGCTGGGGGACCCGGCTCATGGGCGCCGCCGAGCAGGAGGCCGCGCGGCGCGGCTGCACCGAGATGATCGTGTCCTCCTTCACCTTCCAGGCCCCCGGCTTCTACAAGGGCCTCGGCTTCCGCGAGACCGGCCGCACGGAGGGCATCCCCGGCGGCCACCAGGACGTGCACCTGCACAAGGTCATCGGCTCCTGAACCGCGGTGCCCGGTCGGGCGCCGCCTCCTCGAACTCCAGCACCCATACGTCGTTGGCGCCCTCCCGCAGCACAGGGCCGGGCACGTACAGCGCCTGCTG
Organism: Streptomyces sp. NPDC002817; assembly: GCF_053592055.1. Classification (NCBI taxonomy): domain Bacteria; kingdom Bacillati; phylum Actinomycetota; class Actinomycetes; order Kitasatosporales; family Streptomycetaceae; genus Streptomyces; species Streptomyces sp. NPDC002817. The sequence goes on along the minus strand of NZ_JBSFUY010000008.1, from coordinate 348,006 downwards.
CGGGCCCGCGGACCAGTAGCGGCCCAGGTTGAAGCCGTTGACCCACACGAACCCCCGTGTCCGGCCCGGCAGTTCGAGCAGCGCGTCCCCCGCGCCCCGCACGGTGAGGGTGCCCCGGTAGAGACCCGGGGCGCCCTCTTCGGGAAGCGGCCGGAAAGTGACCCCGTCGACGTCCTCCAGCGCGTCCAGCCGCAGCCCGCGCGCGCGTACCCCGTGCAGATACTGCCGCTCGTGCAGCAGCCCCCCGGTGATCCCCTTCGCCTCCCCGGTCCGCGGCCCGTAGTTGACCCGCCCCAGGGACTCCACCCACAGCTCCACGCGCGCGTGCCCCGCCACGGGCTCCTTCAGCCGCTCGTCCTCCTCGGTGAGCACCCCGGCCCGCTCCCCGTCGACATACACCACCGCCCGATCCCGCACCCCACGCGCGATCAGCGGATACGGCTGCCGGGGCCCCGGGACGGTCACCTCGTAGCGCACCAGGCCCCGGTCGACGTCGAGTTCCTCGAAGGTGGGCGGCACGGGGGACGTGGTCTCCGGGCCGCCGAGCGTCTCCAGCACGTCGCTCAGGGGCGCCCAGCCGGTGAGCGTCACCTCGGCGGGGGAGCCCAACTGCGCCGGCTCCAGCGGCAGTTCGGGAAGCGGGCCGTCCGCGTACTCGGCGAGGACTTCGCGGAAGCGCCAGAACTTGTCCGTGGGAAGGCCGAACTCGTCGATCGGCGCGTCATAGTCGTACGACGTCACATCCGGCTCCAGCACACCGTCGTGCAGATCGCCACCGCCCCGGTTCGCGCCCGACCACCCCGCGAAGCTCGTCCCGCCGTGCGCCATGTAGAGGTTCACGGAGGCCCCGCACTCCAGGGTCTCCCGCAGAGCCGCCGCAGCGTCCTGAGGATCCCGTACGACGTGCTCGGCGCCCCAGTGGTCGAACCAGCCGCACCAGAACTCCATGCACATCAGCGGCCCGGCGGCCCGGTGCCGGCGCAGGGTCTCGAAGGCCACGCGCGCGTGGGAGCCGAAGTTCACCGTGGCGAGGACACCGGGGAGCGAACCGCCGGTCAGCATGTGGTCCTCGGGGCCGTCGGAGGTGAACAGCGGGACCGTGACGCCCGTCTCGCACAGGAGAGCGGCCAGCCGGCGCAGATACTCCGCGTCCGAGCCGTAACTGCCGTACTCGTTCTCGACCTGCACCATGATCACCGGACCGCCGCGGTCGATCTGCCGGGCCACCACCTGGGGCAGCAGCCGACGGAACCAGCGCTCCACGTGCCCCAGGTACTCCGCGTCGCCGGTGCGCGGCCGCCCCGTCAGCCAGTGCGGCAGCCCGCCGTTCTCCCACTCGGCGCAGATGTACGGCCCCGGCCGCACGATCGCCCACAGCCCCGCCTCCCGCGCCGCGTCAAGGAAACGGCCGAGGGCCTCCACATCGTCGTAGGAACCCGGCCTCGGCTCGTGAAAGTTCCACGGGACGTACGTCTCCACGCAGTTCAGGCCCATCGCCCGCAGCATCGCCAGCCGGTGCCCCCACTGCGCCTCGTGCACCCGGAAGTAGTGCAGCGCACCGGACAGCAGCCGCACCGGCCGCCCGTCCAGCAGAAAGTCCTTTTCCCCCACCGCGAACTCGCTCATACGCCCCACCCTCACCTCTGGCGCAGGTCAGGGTCCATGGACAAAGATCGGCGCAGCTTGGACGGATGAAACGGGGCCTGTCGATGTACCACACCTGGATGCGGTTCCTCACGCCAGGACCCGCCCACCACCGCCTCGGCCTCGTCTGCCTCGGCGTCGGCCTCCAGTACGGCGCCCTGCCCACCGTCGGCCCCCGCACCCTCGACCACCACGTCGCCGTCGTCATCAGTACCGGCGGCGGCTGGTACGAGGACGCCCGCGGCCGCCGTACGACCGTCACCGCGCCCGCCCTGCTGTGGCTCACCCCCGGCGTCCCCCACCACTACGCACCCGACCCCGAAACCGGCTGGGACGAGGGCTTCGTCGACTTCACCGGGCCCGCCACCGCCACCTACACCGAACTCGGCTACATCGAACCCGACCGGCCCGTCGTCCCCCTGACCGACGCCACCGGACCCCGTGCCGTCATCGGACGCATGGCCCGCGCAGCCCGCCGCGACAACCCCCTCCTGGAGGTCGAGACCGGCGCCGCCGTCCACGAACTCCTCGTCGCCCTGCGCCGCGCCCGCGCCGACCTCACCCCCGACGGCCACCAGGTCCTCAAAGCCCTCGCCCGCGACGCCTTCACCCCCATGTCCGTCGCCGACCACGCCGCCCGGCACGGCATGACCCTCGCCGAACTGCGCACCGCCGTGCGCCGCGGCGCCGGCTGCAGCCCCAAGGACTACCTCCTCGGCATCCGCCTGGGCCGCGCCAAGGAACTCCTCGCCGCCACCGAACTCCCCGTCGCCGCCGTCGCCCGCCGCGTGGGCTACGACGACCCCGCCTACTTCTCCCGCCTGTTCACCCGCCGCGTCGGCACGGCGCCCGTCCGCTTCCGCGCCCAGCAGGGCCGCACCGTCCCCGGCGGCTGGAGCGACCAGGTACCCGACCCCGACGATCCACCCAGACTCCCCGGCACCGACGCCGGGTAGGGGCCACGGAGGTCGCCTCCGGCACCACCGAGGCGACTCCGGCGGATCCTTCGCGTGGTGAGGCCCGTGCCGAGGCGACCGGGGCCGATCCGACGACCGGGGCGGGCCGCTCCGACGAGCCTTCGCGGGCGGCTGCCCGCAGGGACCGGGCTCGGTCGCGGACACCTCGACGGCGCGGCCGCGGCCGCCACGTAGGGTGGTCGCCCATGACCACCAGCACCAACGGAACCGGTGACGTCGACCCCGCCGTGCGCGAGGAGCTCGCCCGGCTGCGCGACAGCATCGACAACATCGACGCCGCCGTCGTCCACATGCTCGCCGAACGCTTCAAGGCCACCCAGCAGGTCGGCCACCTCAAGGCCCGGCACCAACTGCCGCCCGCCGACCCGGCCCGCGAGGCCCGCCAGATCGAACGGCTGCGCACCCTCGCCGAGAACGCCAAGCTCGACCCGGCCTTTGCTGAGAAGTTCCTCAATTTCATCATCGCCGAAGTGATCCGCCACCACGAGCGGATCGCCGAGACCGTGGAGAACACGATCAACGGCACCTCGCCACAGGCGAACTGACCTCGGCCGACGCCGAAAGGGCGTGACAGGCGGGCCCGCGAGAGGCATGCTGCGCTGTGCACTCCTTGTCAGCTGACGAGCACTGCCCGTCAGCTTCTCGGACATAAGCTGGTTGTCCCACGCGGGAGGGACGTCGGGCCATGCCGTCGGATGCCAAGATCCTCATCGTCGACGACCACGAGGACACGCTGTACGCCCTGGAGAGCGCCCTCGCCCCGCTGGGGTACCGGCTCAGCCGCGCCACCAGCGGCGACGAGGCACTCAAGCAGGTACTCCGCGGGCAGGTCGGCCTGCTCCTCCTCGACGTCCGCATGCCCGGCGTCAGCGGCCTCGATGTCGTGCGCTACATGCGCCGCCTGGAACAGACCCAGCACATACCCGTCGTCCTGCTCACCGGCTTCGGCACCGACCACGCACTGACCTCCACCGCCTTCGGACTCGGCGTCGCCGACCTGATCACGAAACCCATCGACCCCTGGGTCCTGCGCACCAAGGTCCGCTACCTCTACGACACCCACCGGCGCCAGCTCGTCCTCGAGGAGGAGATCCGCGAACTGCGCGCCCTCGTCAAGAACCACGGCGAGGCCCACGACCGCCCCTCACGCCCCGCCCTGCCCCACCCGGACACCAGGGTCCCGCTCCAGCGCGCAGAAGGGGCGCACCATGGCAGTCTCGAACAGGACCGGACATAGGCCGCGTACCGATCCGCCCCTGTGCCCGGCCAGTCCCATCAGGCAGCATGTCCTGCATGTCCGTACTGACGCGCGACGAAGCGCAGACCCGTGCCAAGCTCCTCGACGTCCACCGGTACACGATCGACCTCGATCTGACGACCGGCGACGACACCTTCGACTCCCGCACCGTCATCCGCTTCACCCTGCGCACGGACGGTGACACCTTCGTCGAGCTCAAGCCCGCACAGCTGCGCTCCGTCGCCCTCGACGGACAGCCCCTCGACCCGGAGTCCCTGGACGGCGACCGGCTGCCCCTGAAGAACCTCACCGCCGGCGAACACGAGCTCCGCATCGACGCGAGCATGCGCTACTCCCGCACCGGCGAGGGCATGCACCGCTTCACCGACCCCACCGACGACGAGACCTACCTCTACACCCAACTCTGCATGGACGACGCCCCCCGCGTCTTCGCCGCCTTCGACCAGCCCGACCTCAAGGCCGTCTTCGAGCTGACCGTGAAGGCCCCCGAGAACTGGACCGTCCTCGCCAACGGCGTCGCCGAACACCTCGGCGACGGCCACTGGCGGGCCGCCCCCACCCCGCTCATCTCCACCTACCTCGTCGCCGTCGCCGCCGGCCCCTACCACTCCGTCACCACCGAACACCGAGGCCTGCCCTTCGGCCTGCACTGCCGCCGCTCGCTCGCCCCCTACCTCGACGCGGACGCCGACGAACTGTTCGAGGTCACCAAGCAGTGCTACGACCGCTACCACGAGAAGTTCGAGGAGCCCTACCCCTTCGACTCCTACGACCAGGCGTTCGTCCCCGAGTTCAACGCCGGCGCCATGGAGAACCCCGGACTGGTCACCTTCCGCGACGAGTTCGTCTACCGCTCCGCCGTCACCGACACCGAACGCCAGACCCGCGCCATGGTCATCGCCCACGAGATGGCCCACATGTGGTTCGGCGACCTCGTCACCCTGCGCTGGTGGGACGACATCTGGCTCAACGAGTCCTTCGCCGAGTACATGGGCTACCAGACCTGCGCCGAAGCCACCCGCTTCGCCGACACCTGGACCGACTTCGGCGTCGCCCGCAAGGCCTGGGGCTACGAGGCCGACCAGCGCCCCTCCACCCACCCCGTCGCCCCCGACCCCGAGCTGGTGCCCGACACCGCCTCCGCCATGCTCAACTTCGACGGCATCTCCTACGCCAAGGGCGCCTCCGCGCTACGGCAACTGGTGGCCTGGCTCGGCGAGAAGGACTTCCTCGCCGGCATCAACACCCACTTCGCCCGCCACAAGTTCGCCAACGCCACCCTCGCCGACTTCATCGACTCCCTCGCGAGCAGCACCGAACGCGACGTCCACGCCTGGGCGGAGACCTGGCTGCGCACCACCGGCGTCGACGTCCTCAGGCCCCAGGTCACCCGCGGCGACGAAGGCACCTACACCCTCCAGGTCGAGCAGACCGGCAGCCGCCCGCACCGCATCGCCGTCGGCCTCTACGACCGGACCCTGGCGGAAGGCACGGCCGACGCGGGCCGCCACCTCGTCCTGCGTGAACGCCTCGACCTCGACGTCCCGCAGACCGCACCCCAGCCCATCGGCAAGCGCCCCGCCCTGCTGCTCCTCAACGACGGCGACCTCAGCTACGCCAAGGTCCGCTTCGACGCGGACTCCTTCGACACCGTCCGCGCCGCCCTGTCGGGCCTGCCCGACCCGCTCACCCGCGCCGTCGTCTGGAACGCCCTGCGCGACGCGGTCCGCGACGGCGAACTGGCGCCCACCGCCTACCTCGAGGCCGCCCGCACCCACCTCCCGCACGAGACCGACCTCGCCCTCGTCCAGGGCGTCCTCGCCTTCGCCTCCGTCCAGGTCGCCGGCCGCTACGTGACGCCCGAGGAGCGCCCCGCCGCCCTCGCCACCCTCACCTCCCTGTGCCGCGACCTCATCCGCCGCACCGAGGACGGTGACAACCCCGGCCTGCGCCTGATCGCCGTACGCCACTTCATCGACGTCGCGGCCCACCCCGACACCATCGCCGCCTGGCTCGCCGACGGCACCGTCCCCGGCGGCCCCGAACTCGATCCCGAACTGCGCTGGCGCGTCCTGGCCCGCCTCGCCGTCCTCGACGCCACCGACGAGACCGCCATCGCCGCCGAACTCGACCGCGACCCGTCCGCCACCGGCCAGGAGGGCGCCACCCGCTGCCGCGCCGCCCTGCCCGACGCGGCCGCCAAGCACACCGCGTGGGAGGCCATGTTCGCCCACGACGACCTGTCCAACTACCTGTTCACCGCCACCGCCCAGGGCTTCTGGCAGCCCGAACAGGCCGAACTCCTGCAGGAGTACGTCCCGCGCTACTTCGAGGACGCCGTCGCCCTCGCCGCCCGCCGCGGCCCCGCCATCGCCGACGCCGCCGGCCGCTACGCCTTCCCCGCCTACGCCGTCGACGCCGACACCCTGAGCCACGGCGAACGGTGCCTGCGCAACGCCGAGCCCATCCCGGCCCTGCGCCGCAAGCTCGCCGACCAACTCGACGACCTGGCACGCGCGCTGCGAGTGAGGGAGGCCTAGGACCTCAGACGTAGGCCGCGGTTGCTCCCGGGAGACGACGCGGGAAGGTGATCGTCCGCTCTAGGCTACGGACAGTCAAGGACGATCAACTCTGGGAGACAGACCCGTGATCTTAGTAACCGGCGCCACCGGAAACGTCGGCCGTGCCCTCGTCGACCGCCTCGTCGCCGCAGGCCGACCCGTACGCGCCCTCAGCCGCGACCCGCAGAAGGCCGCACTGCCCGACGGGGTGGAGGTCATGCGCCTCCACCCCGACAGGTCCGTCTTCGAAGGCGCCACCAAACTCTTCCTCTACGTCCAGGCCGCGAACGCCGACCTCCTCACGGCTGCCCGCGAAGCCGGCGTCCGGCACGTCGTGTTCCTGTCCGCCGGATACGTCAAAGAAGGCGCCGACGACAGCAACCCCCTCCAGGTCATGCACGCCGACGCCGAACGCGCCATCCGCGACAGCGGCCTGGAATGGACCTTCCTGCGCCCCCACGCCTTCGCTGTCAACGCCCTCTCATGGGCGGCGCAGATCCACGCCGGCGACACCGTCCGCGGCGTCTTCGCCGACGCGATGAGCGCACCCATCCACGAGGACGACATCGCCGCCGTCGCCGAACACGCCCTCCTCGACGTGGGCCACGAAGGCGCCGCCCACATCCTGACCGGACCCGCAGCGACCAGCAACGCCGACCAGATCGCCGCGATCGGCCGGGCCCTCGGACGCGACCTGGAGTACGTCGAACTCCCGCCGGAGCAGGCCGCCACCGAACTGTTCTCCCACATGCCACCGCACCTCCTCCAGTTCCTGCTGAAGAGCTGGGCCGCCACCGTCGGAGCGACCCCGGAGATCACCCACACCGTCGAGAAGATCACCGGAACCCCGGCCCGCACCTTCGAGCAGTGGGCCCGGGACCACGCCGAGGACTTCCGGGGCTGACCTCCGACACGTTTTCCCCGCACGGAAGTACCCCCTTTCGGGTCTGAATCGTTGAACCCTTCGGGCGCGCCCACGCCACCGCGTACAAGCTGGAACTCCCTCTGCCGGCGCGCCCCGGAGGACAACCATGAGCACCCCGCCACTGGCTTCCGGCCCCGAAGGCCCCCACGCCCTGCGCCCGTTGCTCGACACCGTCCTCGAAGCGCTACGAGACGGCGCGAGGGAGCGCGGGGGCCCGCTGCCGAGGGGAGGCCCGGAAGCGGTCGGGGCCCGCGTACGGCACGCGGTGGGGGACGTACTCCCCGACGAGGGCGACCGGGAGGCGCTACGCCACCTGGTACGGGCCCTCGCGGCAGGCTCCGCCGACCCGGCGGACCCCTTGTGCGCCGCCCACTTGCACTGCCCACCCCTCGCGGTAGCAGCGGCAGCCGACCTGGCGGCGTCAGTCCTCAACCCTTCCCTGGACTCCTGGGACCAGGCACCGGCAGCGTCAGAGCTGGAGCGACTGGTAACTCGGGTACTTGCCAACGAGGTCTACGCCGATGTGCCTAGGGGCGCGGGGAACTGCGCGACAAGCCCCCACGGGCCCGCAGCCGACAACGAGCCCGACTCCCTCGTGACAACTGGCGGCACCGAATCGAACCAACTGGCCCTTCTCCTGGCCCGAGAAGCCCTGGGCGCCGGCACCCGCCTGGTCTGCGGAGCCAACACCCACCACTCCCTGCCCCGAGCCGCCTGGCTCCTGGGCCTCCCCGACCCGGTGATCGTCCCCGCACCCGCAGGCACCCTCGACCCAGCCGCCCTGGACGCCGCACTCATCGGCCTCCCCGGCCCTCACCTCGTCGCCGCCACGGCGGGAACCACGGATGCCGGCCTCATCGACCCCCTGCCCGAGATCGCCGAGGTCTGCCGAACCCACGGCGCCCGCCTGCACATCGACGCCGCATACGGCGGAGGGCTCCTCTTCAGCACCCGGCACCGGGACAAGCTCACCGGCCTGAGCACCGCAGCCACCGTCACACTCGACCTGCACAAACTCGGCTGGCAACCGGTCGCCGCAGGCCTCCTCGCCGTCCAGGACGCCCGCGACCTCGCCGCACTCCAACAGCGCGCCGACTACCTCAACGCCGACGACGACACCGAAGCCGGCCTCCCCGACCTCCTCGGCCGCTCCCTGCGCACCAGCCGCCGCCCCGACGCCCTCAAGATCGCCGTCACCCTGAAAACCCTCGGCCGCACCGGACTCGGCCGACTCGTCGACCAAGTCTGCGCACGGGCAAGGGAGTTCGCCGAACTCGTCCAGGACCACCCGGGACTCGAACTCCACGACCCGCCCACCATCAGCACGGTCCTGTTCCGGCCGGCCCACGCCACCGACGACGACATCGCCGCCGTACGCCGAAAACTCCTCACCGACGGCCGCGCCGTCCTGGGCCGGGCCCGCCTCGACGGCCGGCTCTGGCTCAAGGCCACCCTCCTCAACCCCCACACCCGGCCCGACGACCTGGCCGCACTCCTGAAAGTCGTGGAAGGAACCACCCCCGGATGACCCCCACACCGCCCCACCAGCAGCCCGACGCACCCCGCGACCTCGTCGGCATCGGCATCGGCCCCTTCAACCTCTCCCTCGCCGCCCTCGCCCACCCCCTCGCCGAACTCGACACCGTCTTCTACGAACAACGCCCCGCCTTCGACTGGCACCCCGGCCTCCTCATCGACGGCGCCAGAATCCAGGTCCCCTTCCTCGCCGACCTGGTCACCCTCGCCGACCCGGTCAGCCCCTGGACCTTCCTCAACTACCTCAAGAGCCGCGACCGGCTCTTCCCCTTCTACTTCGCCGAGCGCTTCCACATCCAGCGCGCCGAATACGACGCCTACTGCCGCTGGGTCGCCGAGAACCTCCCCGGACTCCACTTCGGCCACCAGGTCGACGCCGTCCGCTGGAACCCCGAACGCGAGCTCTTCGAGGTCGACTTCACCCAGCTCGACACCGACGGAGAAGCCGAAGCCCTCGGCCGGACGTACACGAGGAACATCGTCCTCGGCGTCGGCACCGAGCCCTACATCCCCGAACCCCTCAAACCCCTCGTCGAGGCCACCGGCGTGCCCGTCATCCACGCCGCCGACTACCTCGCCCACCGGGAGGCCTTCCAACGCGCCGAACACGTCACCGTCGTCGGCACCGGACAGTCCGGCGCCGAGATCTTCCTCGACCTGCTCCGCACCCGCCCCGCGGGCCGCGAAGGCCTCCACTGGCTCGGCCGCACCGAGGCCTTCGCCCCCATGGAGTACTCCAAGCTCGGCCTGGAACACTTCACCCCCGACTACACCCGCTACTTCCACGCCCTCCCCGAAGCCGAACGCGACCGCCTCGTCACCGCCCAATGGCAGCTCCACAAAGGCATCGACGCCGACACCATCGCCGCCATCCACGACGAGCTCTACCGGCGCACCCTGCACGGCGGCTGGCCCGACACCGTCCTCACCCCCGGCGTCCGCGTCCGCACCGCGGGACGCGTAGCCACCACCAAGGTCGAACTCCACCTCGAACACACCGAGCAGAACACCCGCTCCCGCCTCACCACCGACGCCGTCGTCCTCGCCACCGGCTACCGCGAACGCCCCCTGGACCGCATCCTCGCCGGACTCGACCCCTACCTGCGCCGCGACAGCCGCGAACGCCCCCGCGTCGACGAACAGTTCCGCCTCGTCCTCGACCCTCCGTCACCGGCACCCTCTACGTCCAGAACGCCGAACGCCACACCCACGGCGTCGGCACCCCCGACCTCGGCCTCGCCGCCTGGCGCAGCGCCACCATCCTCAACTCCCTGACGGAAAAGGTCCCTTACCCCCTCCCCACCCGAACCGCCTTCACCACCTTCGGCCTCGACCAGCAGCCCCGGATCCCGGCCGCCCGCCAGGCCCAGACACTCACCCCACTGGTCGAGGGACGCTAGGAGAAGAGCGCGCACGCCAACGGCGCCGACGTGAAAGCCTCGCCGGCGCCGTGGACGTAACTCCGCTGCCCCTCTGGGGGCCAGGACTACTAGAAGACCGGCGTACCGTTCCGCGTCAGCTTCCAGTCCACCGACGCGAAGTCCGCCGGGTTCAGCACACCCTTCGCCGTCACCCACTCCGCGATCCGCGTACGGATCTCCGTCGACTCCGCCCACAGCTCCTTCGCCGAAGCCACGTGCGGGAACGCACCGCCACCGTTGGCACGGTAGTTGTTCACCGCGAACACGAACTGCTGCGCGTCGTCCAGCGCCGCACCGTTGTAGGAGAGGTTCTTGATCCGCGAACCCGCCGCCTGCGCGATGTCGATCTCGTACGACAGCCCCGACACGTAGTCGTAGTTGTAGTCCGGACGGCTGTTCGCGTTCGTCAGCTTCTCCACGTCCACCGCGGCGTCCACCGCGGTCTGCACGAAGTACTGCGCCGAGTACTCCAGGTACGCCTTGATCTGCGCACCCGTCAGCAACTTCGCGACCAGCGTGTTGTCGTACACGTACAGGCTGGACAGGTCCCGGATCGTCACATTGCCCGCCGGGATCTCCGACGTACGGGAGAACGGCGAGGCCTGCGAGAGGACCGGCAGCGCGGCGTACTCGGTGCTCGCCAGCGCCGCCTTGACCACGTCCTCCTGGACCTTCGTGATCAGGTCGATGATCGGGGCGTCCTTGTAGCGGGCCTCGACCGTCGTCAGCGTCTCCGTGGCAGTACCGACGACCTGGTTGACGTACTCCACCACGATGTCGTGGTCGTCCTTCAGCAGCTTCGTGATCTTCGGGTCGTCCGCGACCGTCTTCGAGTCACGCACCGTCGCCTTCACCGACTCGACCGTCCAGCGGCCCTTCGAGAAGACCAGCTCGAAGTCGAACAGGGACAGCCGCTGCGCATAGCAGAGCGGCTCCGACAGGACGACCGTCCTGCCGGTCTTCTCGTTGGTGACCAGCAGCTCGGCGATCTCCGTGTGCGCGTGCCCGACGAGGATCGCGTCGATGCCCGGCACCTGCTGGGCCACCAGCGCCGCCGAGTTCTCGATGTACGGCAGCTGGTCACCGTACGAGGAGGTGCCCGAGGAGCCGGAGTGCGCCGACACGACGACCACGTCCGCACCCATCGACCGCAGCTTCGGCACCCACTTCGCGGCCTGCTCCTCAAGGCCCGGGAACACCAGCTTGCCCTCGACGTACGCCTTGTCCCAGATCGCGATGCCCGGGTTGGTCAGACCGAGGACGGCGACCTTGACCGGCGGGAGACCGGGCGGGCAGATCTTCTTGATGAAGTAGGGCGGGAAGGCCGGCTTCAGCGTCTTCGCGTCCAGCGCGTTCGCGCCGAGCAGCGGGAAGTGGCACTGGTCCTCGAACTTGCGCAGCGTCTCGATGCCGTAGTTGAACTCGTGGTTGCCCAGCGCCACGGCGTCATAGCCGATCGCGTTCATCGCCGCGGCCATCGGGTGGACCGGACCGCCCTTGGCGGTGATCGGGTCCACCTTCGCGTAGTAGTACGTCAGCGGCGTGCCCTGGATCGTGTCGCCCGCGTCGATGAGCAGCGTGTTGCGCCGGCCCTTCTCCGCACGGACCTGATCGACCAGGGTCGAGACCCGGGCCAGACCCTTCGCGTTGCCCTTGGCGTCCGTGTACTCCGTGTCCTTGAAGTAGTCCCAGTTGAAGATGTTGCCGTGCAGGTCGGTGGTGCCCATCACCGTGAAGGAGTACCGCTTTGCGGGCTTCTGCACCTTCTTGGCCTCCGCAGCCTCGGCCGCAGGAGCCCCCACGGCACCGGCCAGCGCGACGCCCGCACCGGTCACGGCGGACTTCTCCAGGAACTTCCTGCGGTTCAACGGCATGTCTTGATCTCCTCGGGGAACGGTCAACAACGCGCGTAGATTCTGACCCGCACACGTCGAACCGCAACACCCCCTACAGGTTTCGATCTGATGACCCAACCTGTGACCCGACGAGCTGACAACACGCCAAGAAGTGACAGAGTGGGTCGTATGACCACACAGGCTGCGGACGACCCCCAACCCTTCGTGCCCTACGGCACCCCCGACGCCCCCCGCATCGCCGTCCGCGGCGAAGCCCGCCTCGAAGTCGACCCCGAGATCGCCCGCATCGGCGTCAGCGTCGCCGCCCGCGGCAAAGACCGCCGCACCGCCCTCGACGACCTCACCCGCCGCAACGCCACCGTCCTCGACCTCATCAAGACCTACGGCGACGCCGTCGAAAGGCTCGAGACAGGCGCCTTCTCCATCACCCCCCAGCTCAAGGAGAAAGGCCGCGGCGAACGCGTCCACGCCTACCACGGCAGCGTCCACGTCACCGCCGAACTCACCGACTTCACCGCACTCGGTGAACTCACCACACGACTCGCCGACCTGGACCTCACCCGCGTCGACGGCCCCTGGTGGGCCCTACGACCCACCTCCCCGGCCCACCGCCAAGCCCGCCAGCAGGCCGTCAAGGAAGCCGTCCAGCGAGCACGCGAATACGCCGAGGCACTCGGAACCACACTCGCCGCCCTCGTCGAACTCGCCGACATCGGCGCCGAGAACGCCCAACCCCTCGCCCCCGCCGCCCCCGGCAACCGCATGCGCTCCATGTCCTACGCCGCGGCCGAGGACACCGCCGCCGCCCCCCTCGACCTCGAACCCCAACGCCAACGCGTCCACGCCCAGGTCAACGCCCGCTTCACCATGGCACCGCCGAAGCTCTGAAACCGAGGAGAATTCGCACAAGGGAATGCTCATCAGAGCACCCCGGCGCACAATTCAACCCTTGTCAATAGCCCGTCAACCAAAGGTTGTTGAGTAGTCACCCCCCACCAAATCACTACCCACCGGTAAGCCCTAGGGTCAAAACATGCGCCGAGCAAAGATCGTCTGCACCCTGGGCCCCGCCACCGACTCATACGACCAGATCAAGGCACTGGTCGAAGCCGGAATGGACGTAGCCCGCTTCAACCTCAGCCACGGCAGCTACGCCGAGCACGAGGAGCGCTACCACCACGTCCGCAAGGCCTCCGACGAGACCGGCCACAGCGTCGGCATCCTCGCCGACCTTCAAGGCCCGAAGATCCGCCTCGGCCGCTTCACCGAAGGACCCGTACTCCTTGAACGCGGCGACACCTTCACCATCACCGTGGAAGAAGGCGCCGAAGGCGACCAGCACTCCTGCGGAACGACCTACGCGGGCCTCGCCGACGACGTCACCGCGGGCGAGCGCATCCTCGTCGACGACGGCAAGGTCTGCCTCGAAGTCACCGCCGTCGACGGCCCCCGCGTCCACACCACCGTCATCGAAGGCGGGATGGTCTCCGACAACAAGGGACTGAATCTGCCGGGTGTCGCGGTATCGGTGCCGGCCCTCTCGGAAAAGGACGAGGCCGACCTGCGCTGGGCGCTGCGGACAGGCTTCGACGTCATCGCACTGTCCTTCGTCCGGTCAGGCCGGGACATCGACGACGTCCACCGCATCATGGACGAGGAAGGCCGCCGCCTCCCCGTCATCGCCAAGGTGGAGAAGCCCCAGGCGGTAGAGGCGATCGAGGACATCGTCGCCGCCTTCGACGCCATCATGGTGGCGCGCGGCGACCTCGGCGTGGAGATGCCCCTCGAACAGGTCCCCATCGTCCAGAAGCGCGCGATCAAGCTGGCGAAGCGCAACGCCAAGCCGGTCATCGTCGCGACGCAGATGCTCGACTCGATGATCGAGAACTCCCGCCCGACGAGGGCGGAGGCGAGCGATGTGGCGAACGCGGTCATCGACGGCACGGACGCGGTCATGCTCTCCGGCGAGACCAGCGTCGGCAAATACGCCATCGAGACCGTCCGCACCATGGCGAAGATCGTCACCGCCGCCGAGGAGGACATCCTCGCCAAGGGTCTCCCGCCCCTGACCGAACGCAACAAACCCCGCACGCAGGGCGGAGCGGTCGCGCGGGCGGCAGCGGAGATGGGCGACTTCCTGGGAGCCAAATTCCTGGTCGCCTTCACCCAGTCGGGCGACACGGTCCGCAGGCTCTCCCGTTACCGCTCCCCGATCCCCCTCCTCGCCTTCACCCCCGAGCCGGCGACCCGCTCCCAGCTGAACCTGACATGGGGAGTGGAGACCTTCCTCGGCCCCCAGGTCGACTCCACGGACGCGATGGTCGACCAGGTGGACGAACTCCTTCTGAAGTACGGCCGCTGCGAGAAGGGCGACATCGTGGTGATCACCGCGGGTTCCCCGCCCGGAGTCGCCGGCTCGACGAACCTCGTCCGGGTCCACCACATCGGCGAGGACGACAGCCCCAAGTAGTCAGTGTTTCGGGCCTACGTGAGTGTCGAGCAGGGCGACTGAGGCCTTCTTGGCGACCGAGATGTTGTACGGGTTTCCATTGCGGGTGCAGTGCGTCCACTCGATGTCCAGCTTGTCGAGGGTGTCTGTGTAGAGCTGCCGGATGTCGTCGGAGATGTTGGTGAAGAAGTAGCGGGGGTATTCGTACCGCTTTGGCTCACCGGCGACGATGCGGGTCGTCCAGTTGGTGATGCGGCAGCCGTCGGAGTGGATGAGGCCGCGGATGAACTCCCAGGGGTAGGCGTCGACGATTTCCTGTTGCCAGGGGTGGAGCATGATCGGCCGCTCGTGCTTCCTGCCAGGGCCGTGCTGGGGGAACATGCAGGTCCAGTGCTTCGTGTACGACTTCACTTCGATGCAGCCAGGCTTGTAGCGCTGGCTGACGCGTGGGAGGGGCATCACCTTGCGCATGGCGTCTTCGGCGGCCTTGATAAGGCCGGTCTGTGTGGCGTTGCAGAAGACGGACAAATGATGCTGCTTGGGCTTCGAGATGATGTGGCCGTCGCCGAGGTAGAGGCCCAGGAGATAGGCATACGCGACCTTGTCGAATTCGCGGCCAGTGCACTGGGGGCAGTCCGTGGGCTGCTCGTAGGTTTCGTTGCGGAGCTTGCGGTCCTCGCTGCGCCACCAGCCGACCGTCCCTCGCGGGACGTTGAGGCGGGCGGCGACTACTCGGTTTGGGATGCCCTGGCGCATGAGCGCGACAGCGTGTGCGCGAATCGAAGGGCTGTGCTCTTCCATGCGACCACACTGTGTGAGTCCCCACGGCGACACGCAGCAAAAAGCGGATGTTCACGAGAACGGGAACATCCGCTTCCTATAGCAACCTTCGATTCGAAGGAAAAGTGCCCCGAGTCGGATTCGAACCGACGCTGGATGGGTTTTGAATCCATGGCCTCTACCGCTGGGCTACCGGGGCCCCCTTCAATATGAAGGTCAGCGGTCACCCGCTGTGCCCCCACTTTACCGCAGCTAGGTAGGCTCTTGTCAGCAGCACCCCTGCCCTGAACGAGGAGCCCCCGTGACCGCCCCCGAGTCGCCCCAGCCCGTAGACGCGCCCGACGACGACAAGTCGCACGTGCCTCCGCTGACGACCCGTGTCGTCATCGCCGAGGACGAGGCCCTCATCCGGCTCGACCTCAAAGAGATGCTGGAGGAAGAGGGCTACAGCGTCGTCGGCGAGGCCGGTGACGGTGAGCAGGCCATCGAGCTGGCCCGTGAGCACAAGCCGGACCTCGTGATCCTCGACGTGAAGATGCCGAAGATGGACGGCATCTCCGCGGCCGAGAAGATCGCCGAGGAGCGCATCGCCCCCGTCCTCATGCTGACCGCCTTCTCGCAGCGCGACCTCGTGGAGCGCGCTCGCGACGCCGGTGCGATGGCGTATCTGGTGAAGCCCTTCAGCAAGAGTGACGTCGTACCGGCTATCGAGATGGCCGTGTCCCGGTTCACCGAGTTGAAGGAGCTGGAGGCCGAGGTCGCCGACCTCACTCTGCGTCTGGAGACCCGCAAGCTCGTCGACCGGGCGAAGTCGATTCTTCAGACCGAGTACGGGCTGACCGAGCCGGCCGCGTTCCGTTGGATCCAGAAGACGTCGATGGACCGGCGTATGTCGATGCAGCAGGTGGCCGAGGCCGTCATCCAGGACGCCGATGAGAAGAAGGCCGGGAAGGGCTGACCCTCCCCGGCCGCGTTCATGCGAGAGGCCCGCGTCCCCGGTTGGGGGCGCGGGCCTCGTCGTAGAGCCGTGATGGCGGGGACTCAGTCCTCGCCGAGGTACGCCTTGCGTACCGACTCGTCGTGCAGCAGGTCCTGGCCGGACCCCGACAGCACGATCTTGCCGATCTCCATGACGTGGCCGTGGTCGGCCAGCGACAGTGCCGCCTGGGCGTTCTGCTCGACGAGGAGGATCGTCGTGCCCTGGGACTTGAGTTCGGCGATGGTCGCCATGATCTTCTGCATCATGATCGGGGAGAGGCCCATGGACGGCTCGTCCAGCATGAGGAGCTTGGGCTGGGACATGAGCGCGCGGCCCATGGCCAGCATCTGCTGCTCGCCGCCGGACAGGGTGCCGGCGGCCTGCTTGCGGCGCTCTCCGAGGATCGCGAAGAGGTCGTAGGCGCGCTGGATGTCCTTCTCGATGCCCGCTTTGTCGTTGCGGAGGAAGGCGCCGAGGCGGAGGTTGTCCTCGATCGTCATGCGCGGGAAGATGTGCCGCCCCTCGGGGGAGTGGGCGAGGCCGAGCGAGACGATCTGGTGGGCCGGGGTCTTCTTGAGGGACTTGCCGTCGAACTTGATCTGGCCGCCGACCGGCTTGAGCAGACCGGACAGTGTCCGAAGCGTCGTGGTCTTGCCGGCGCCGTTGGTGCCGATGAGGGTGACGACCTCGCCGGCCTCGACCTTGAACGAGATGCCCTTGACGGCCTCGATCTTGCCGTAGGCGACCCGGAGGTCCTCTACTTCGAGCAGTGCGGTCATCGGTCGTTCTCCTTGCCGGGCGCGGCGTCGGTCGTGGTGTCGGCCTGGGCCTCGGCTGCTTCGACCTCCGCGACTTCTTCGTCGCCGGGGGCGTCCTCGAAGGGCTCTCCGAGGTAGGCGGCGATGACGCGCTCGTCGCCCTGGACGGTGGCGCTGTCGCCTTCGACGAGTTTTTCGCCTTGGACGAGGACGGCCACGCGGTCGCAGAGGTTGAAGATGAACCGCATGTCGTGCTCGATGACGAGGACGGCGATGCCCTGGTCGCGGATGGCGAAGACCAGTTCTTCGGTGGCTCGCGTCTCCTGGGGGTTCATGCCGGCGGTGGGCTCGTCCAGGAGGAGCAGGCCGGGTTCGCTCGCGAGTGCTCGTGCGATCTCCAGCTTGCGCTGTTCGCCGTAGGGCAGGTTGCGTGCGAGGTGTTCGGCCTTGTTGTCGAGGCCGATGAACTCCAGGAGTTCCATGGCGCGTTCGCGGGAGGCCTTTTCGGCGCGGTGGAAGCCGGGGCCGCGCAGGAGTGCGGACCAGAGGCCTTCCTTCGTCCTGGTGTGGCGGCCGACGAGGACGTTTTCCAGGACCGTCATGTTGGCGAACAGGCGGATGTTCTGGAAGGTGCGGGCGACGCCGGCGGCGGTGACCTTGAAGGACTTGGGCGGCAGGACGTTGCCCTTGTAGCGGACCTCTCCCTCGGTGGGGATGTAGAGGCCGGTGAGGCAGTTGAAGAAGGTCGTCTTGCCGGCGCCGTTGGGGCCGATGAGTCCGACGATCTCGCCGCTGTTGACGGTGAGGTCGACGTTGCGTACGGCGGTGAGGCCGCCGAAGCGCATGGTGACGCCGCGGGCGTCGAGGACGGTCGTCCCCAGGGCGGTGGTGGTGTCGGTGGTCATGTGTCAGGCCCCTGTCTTGCCGAGGACTGTGGGCGCTTCGGCCTCTTCGTGGAATTCGAGCTGGCGACGCCGGTTCGGGATGAGGCCCTCGGGGCGGAAGCGCATGAGGAGGACGAGCGCGAGTCCGAAGGCGAAGAGCTGGTAGTCGCCGAGGAACTGGAGCTTGGCCGGGATGAGGTAGAGGAGTGCGGCGCCGACGAGGGGGCCGGCGATGGTGCCCATGCCGCCGAGGACGACCGCTGCGAGGAGGAAGGCCGAGTTGGGCGGTACGACGTGGGCGAACTGGTACTGCTCGGGGGTCACGGTGTAGGTGACGTGGGCCTGGACGGCGCCGGCGAGGCCGGCGAGGGAGGCGCCGAGGGCGAAGGCGATGAGCTTGACGCGGAAGCCGTTGATGCCCATGGCGAGGGCGGCGGTCTCGTCTTCGCGGATGGCGATCCAGGCGCGGCCGATGCGGGAGTCGCTGCTGCGCTGGAAGACGACAACGACGATCAGCGTGATGAGGAGCATCAGCAGGAAGTAGTTGGCGAATCGCGCGATGGTGAACCCGAGGATGGTGTGTTCGGCGCCGAAGTCGAAGCCGAGGATGTTGAGGTTCGGGATCGAGGAGATGCCGTTGGAGCCGTTGGTGATGTCGGGTCCTGAGGTGCCGTCCATGTTGAGGACGGTGATGCGGAAGATCTCACCGAAGCCGAGGGTGACGATGGCGAGGTAGTCGCCGCGCAGTCGGAGGGTGGGGGCGCCGATGAGGACGCCGAAGACCATGGCGACCGCGGCGCCGAGGATTGCGGAGAGCCAGAACGGCAGGTGGACGTCGAACGGTGAGGAGGGGGAGCCGGAGACCATGGCCGCGGTGTAGGCGCCGACGCCGAGGAAGGCGACGTATCCGAGGTCGAGGAGGCCGGCGAGGCCGACGACGATGTTGAGGCCGAGGGCGACGGTGGCGAAGATCAGGATGTAGACGCCGATGGTCGCGTACTGGTCGTCGGACTGGGTGAAGGGGAAGAGTGCGGCGGCGATGAACGCGCCGAACATGGTGATGGTGCGGTGCTTGCCGGTGATGGCCGAGACCCGGGCCACGAGCCCGGCCTTGGCGAGGGCGGCGAAGCCGAAGCTGACGGTGATGAGGAAGCCGATGAACTGTTCGTCGTACTCGGTGCCGATGCCGTAGGTGAAGACGGTCAGGCCGACGGCCATGGCGGCGACGATGACGAGGATCTCGGCGTAGGCGGGGAGCGTGGGTGCCTTGCTGGGGGTGCCGGAGGCCACGGAGGTCTTGAAGACGGTCCACTTGTGGCGTGCGTTGTGCTTGGACTGCTCCCAGCCGGTGTCGTCGGGGTCGACGGGGTCGGGCTCGGGTCGTACGAAGGGCAGGGAGAAGGCGCCGAGGACGCCTGCCAGGGTGACGATCGCGGCGATGTAGCCGCCGGGTTCCAGGTTGACGATGCCGCCGAGCTGGACGGTGATCGCGATGACGGTGTACCAGGCGGTGGCGAAGGTGCCGAGTGAGGCGAGTTTGATGGCGCTGTCGGCGCCTGCGGGGGTGAGCCAGCCCAGGCCGGGGACGCCGTAGGAGGCGAGGCCGAAGAGGGCGGTGAGGGCGCCGCCGATGAGGACGAGGACCTGGAGGCCGCCGGGGTAGCCGGTGACGGTGAGGTCGCCGGGGAACTCGCTGGTCCAGGTCCAGGCGAGGAAGGTGGAGACGACGGCGAGGACGCCGCCTGCGGTGGCGAGGGCGCGGCCGACGTTCTCGGGGAGGCCGATGAGGCCCTTGGCGTTGCCGTCCTTGCTGACGGGGGCGCTGGGGGTTTCGGTGGTCTGTGTGGTCATCGGTGTCACGCCCTGTCAGCGACGCGCTCGCCGAGCAGGCCTTGGGGCCTGACGAGGAGTACGAGGATGAGGAGTACGAAGGCCCAGACGTTGGCCCAGGACTGGCCGCCGAGCAGGTCGAAGCCGGGGACGTCGGAGATGTAGGCGGTGGCCATGGTCTCGGCGAGGCCGAGGACGAGGCCGCCGAGCATGGCTCCGTAGATGTTGCCGATGCCGCCGAGGACGGCTGCGGTGAAGGCCTTGAGGCCGAGGATGAAGCCCATGCGGAACTGGACCTGGCCGTACTTGAGGCCGTAGGCGACGGCTCCGACGGCGGCGAAGACGGCGCCGAGGGCGAAGGCGACCACGATGATGCGGTCGGTGTTGATGCCCATGAGCTTCGCGGTGTCGGGGTCCTGGGCGGTGGCCTGCATGCCGCGGCCGGTGCGGGTCTTCATGACGAAGTAGGCGAGGATCGCCATGCTGATGGGTGCGGCGACGAGCAGGAAGATGTCACCGGTCTGGATGGTGACGCTGCCGATCTCGAAGGGGCCGCCCGCGATCTCGGGGAAGTTGATGGATTCCTTGGCCCCGGGGTACCAGGCCCACACCGCCTGCTGGAGGGCGAGGGAGAGGCCGATGGCGGTGATGAGGGGGGCGAGGCGTGGTGCGGTGCGCAGCGGGCGGTAGGCGAACCGTTCCGCTCCTACGGCGACGAGGACTGCGGCGATGACGGCTCCGAGGAGCATCAGTGGCAGTGCGAGCCACATGGTGGTGCCGTCGGGCAGTACGTACAGATAGACCGTGAGGGCGCCGAACCCTCCGATCATGAAGATCTCGCCGTGGGCGAAGTTGATGAGCTGGACGATGCCATAGACCATTGTGTAGCCGATGGCGACCAGCCCGTACATGGATCCCAGTAGCAGGCCGTTGACCAGCTGCTGCGGCAGTTCGTTCACCGCATGTCCTCCGAGACTTCGGATTGGTTTCGACGGATGTGTGGCCGGATGCGAGTCCGCGCGGGGCGCCAGTGGAACAGCGCCCCGCGCGGCTCGTTCAGGTGGTGCTGCGGGTCTCGATCAGCCGGTGTAGGTGCCGGACTTGACGGCCTTCCAGGCGCCGTTCTCGACGGCGTAGACGGTGAGCTGCTTGTTGGTGGCGTCACCGTACTCGTCGAAGGAGACCTTGCCGGTCACACCGTCGAAGGACACGTTCTGGACGGCGGCGGTGATCTGCGCGCGGGCGTCGGACGGCAGCTTGCCGTCGTTGTCCTCGACGACCTTCTTGACGGCGAGGATGATCGCCCAGGCGGCGTCGTAGGAGTAGCCGCCGTAGGCCGCGTACTCCTCCTTGTAGCCGCCGGCCTTGTAGTCGGCGACGAACTGCTTGGCGGAGGGGAGTTCCTCGACGGGGGCGCCGACGGAGGTGGCGAGGTCACCGGCGCTGCCGGCGCCGGCCAGTTCGACGAAGGTCGGGTCGAAGATGCCGTCACCGCCGACGAGCGGGATCTTGGCGCCGGACTGCTTGATCTGCTTGCTGAGCGGGCCGGCCTGCGGGTACTCGCCGCCGTAGTAGACGACGTCGGCGCCGGAGTTCTTGACCTTGGTGGCGACCGCGGAGAAGTCCTTGGTGTCCGGGTCGATGTGGTCGGTGCCGACGACCTTGCCGCCGAGCTTCTTGAACTCCGCGGTGAAGGTGGCGGCGAGGCCGGCACCGTAGGTCTTCTTGTCGTCGATGACGAAGACCTTGGTCTTCTTGGCGTCGTTGTAGACGTACTGCGCGGCGAACGGGCCCTGGATGGCGTCCGTGGTCGCGGTGCGGAAGTACGACTTGTAGGTGCGGACCTTCTTCGTCTGCCAGTCGACACCCTGGGTGAGGCCCGGGCCCGTGTTGGCGGGGGAGATCTGGACGAGCTTGGCGTCGTCGAAGACCTTCTGCATGGACTCGGCCACGGAGGAGTTCAGCGGGCCGACGGCGCCCAGGACGGACTTGTCACTGACGAGCTGGACGGCGTTGGCCTGGCCCGAGGAGGGCTGGGCCTGGTCGTCGAGGGCCTTGATCTCGAAGGTGACGCCGTCGACGAGCTTCTGCTTGTTGGCGGTCTTCGCGGCGAGGTCGACGGAGTTCTTGATGCCGAGGCCGAGGGCGGACAGGTCACCCGTCAGCGGGGCGTCGACGCCGATGACGACCTTGGTGCCGCCGCTTCCGGAGTCCGAGCCGCCGTCGTCGTCGCGCGAGCCGCAGGCGGTGAGGGTGAGTGCTCCCGCCGCCAGCGCGGCGGTGATGGTGATGAGCGAACGTTGACGCACGATTCGTCCTTTCATGGCGCGGCGCTCCCCCCTGGAAGCGGCCGAGTCGTTGCGCGGGGTGCCTGACGTGACAATCCAGTGGCGCGGTGACTGGCCGTGACTCTAAGCGGGTGTGGGGATCGTGGAGGAGGGTCCGGGCCAGGCTGTGACGCTCTTGTTATGACACGTCGTAATGCAGAGCGGTACTGAGTGGGCGGAACAGTGGAATTAGGCCTGATTCGCCCCGTCCGCATAGTGAGAACCCGCAGGACCCGACCTGGGTGGTTCAGGTGTCTCAGGGGTTTTGGTGATTACCCAGAATTGTTGCTGCAGGCGACTTGTAGGGCCTCTGAGAGCTGCTGCGCATAGCGCTGTCCGAGGATGAAACTGTGGACTTCTATTGCACGCGTATTACGTAGAGTTACGTCGAGGAAAGGGAGTCCGGCGTTCCACGGCACTTTTCTGCATTGCGTCACGTGCATGGTGACGATGATCTTGCGGCTCGAGCCGGCTGCCGTACGGAATGGGGTCGGCGGGGTCGATTTCACCGACAGGCCGGCGTACGGCTGGGAGATCCGGGTCACGGTGACCGGGGGGCCGGCCAGCACGGTCAGCTCCACCCCCAGGCTGAAGCTCTGCCTCGGCGCGCCCTCGGGCGTCGGTTCCCAGCTCAGGTAGTGCACATCGGTGACCTGGGAGGGGTACGGCGGGGGGAGGGCCGCCGGCGGCTGCGGGCGGGTGGCGTACAGGTAGCCGCCGCCCGCGACGACAACGGCGCACGCGAGAGCGCCGAGGGCGGCACGCCGGTGCCTGCCGTACAGCTCGGCGAGCCGCCCTCTTGGGCGGCGGGGGAGCGGCGGGGCGTCGAGAACGTCCCACGCGTGCGTGCCTTCGCCGGGCTCGACGGGGCCTACGCCGCTCACTGACGGGGCCGTTCGCCGACGGCGGGCGGGGGGCTTGCGTCGATGGGGGGCGGGGGTTTCACGTCGGCCGAGGGCGTGGGCCTCGGGCCGGTGGGGGGCGTGGGCCTCGCGTCGACGGTCAGTGCGGGCGTCACGTCGGTGGGTGGCGGCGTGGGCCTCGCGTCGACGGCCGGCGGGGCCTTGTCGACCCGGAGCTCCGGGGGTCCTCCCGTTCTCATGCCTTGACGCTAGGCCCTGGGGGGTGGGTCGGGCCAGAGTCCGTTGGGGCCGGGGCGAGTTGGGCGCGGCCTCGCGGGGGCGCGGAGGCGCGAGGCATCAGGGGGAGGCCTCAGGGGGAGGCCTCAGGGGGGAGGGGCACGGGCGCGTGTCCCGGGGCGGCGGGGGCTGGGGTGAGTGGGGGCTGGGGTGTGGGGCCCGGGGTGGTCCCGGGCCGGAGTCCCGGCGTGGTCAGTTGGCCGCCACGACGTGGGCGGCGTCGCCGGGGTTCACGTCCCGCAGGAGACACGTCAGCCGTGCGCTGCACACCCGGCGTCCCTGCTCGTCGCTGATCACGATCTCGTACGTCGCCGTCGACCGCCCCCGGTGCACGGGCGTGGCCACGCCGGTCACCAGGCCGGAGCGCGCCCCGCGGTGGTGGGTGCAGTTGAGGTCGACGCCCACGGCGATCTTGGAGCTGCCGCCGTGCAGCATCGAGCCGACCGAGCCGAGCGTCTCGGCTAGGACTGCGGAGGCGCCGCCGTGCAGCAGCCCGTACGGCTGGGTGTTGCCCTCCACCGGCATCGTCCCGACGACCCGGTCCGCGGAGGCCTCCACGATCTCCACGCCCATGCGGGTGCCGAGGTGCCCCGCGGAGAACAGTGCCAGCAGGTCGACGCCGAGCGCGGCGTACTCGTCGATGACCTCTTGCGGGAACTTCACATGCTGCTGCTCGCCCATGGGGCCCGGCTCCGTTTCGTCGGGATCACTGCTCGGCTGAGCAAACGCTCAGTCGGTCGCCGATTGTTCCAGACGGACGACGACGGACTTGCTGGCCGGGGTGTTGCTGGTGTCGGCGGTGGCGTCGAGCGGCACCAGGACGTTGGTCTCCGGGTAATAGGCCGCCGCACAGCCCCGTGCCGTCGGGTAGTGCACCACCCGGAAGCCGGGTGCCCGCCGCTCCACGCCGTCCTTCCACTCGCTCACGAGGTCGACGTACGAGCCGTCGGCGAGCTTCAGCTTCTGGGCGTCCTCGGGGTTGACCAGGACGACCCGGCGGCCGTTCTTGATGCCCCGGTAGCGGTCGTCCAGGCCGTAGATCGTGGTGTTGTACTGGTCGTGCGAGCGCAGCGTCTGCAGCAGCAGCCGGCCCTCGGGCAGCGCGGGGAACTCCACGGGCGCGGCGGTGAAGTTGGCCTTGCCGGTGGTGGTCGGGAAGCGGCGTTCGTCGCGGGGGGCGTGGGGGAGGGCGAAGCCGCCCGGGTGGGCCACGCGCGTGTTGAAGTCGTCGAAGCCGGGGACCACACGCGCGATGCGGTCGCGGACGGTGGCGTAGTCCTTCTCGAACTCCTCCCACGGGGTGCGGGACCCGGAGCCCAGCACGCGGCGTGCGAGGCGGCAGACGATGGCCGGCTCGGACAGCAGGTGCCTGCTCGCGGGCTCCAGGCGGCCGCGGGAGGCGTGCACCATGCCCATGGAGTCCTCGACGGTCACGAACTGTTCGCCGCTGCCCTGAAGGTCGCGCTCGGTGCGTCCCAGGGTGGGCAGGATCAGGGCACGCGCGCCCGTGACCGCGTGCGAGCGGTTGAGCTTGGTCGACACGTGCACGGTCAGCCGCGCGCGCCGCATGGCCGCCTCGGTGACCTCCGTGTCGGGGGAGGCGGAGACGAAGTTGCCGCCCATCGCGAAGAAGACCTTCGCCTTGCCGTCGCGCAGCGCCTGGATGGCCCGTACGACGTCGTAGCCGTGCTCGCGCGGCGGCGCGAAGCCGAACTCCTTCTCCAGGGCGTCCAGGAAGGCGGGCGCGGGGCGCTCGAAGATGCCCATCGTGCGGTCGCCCTGGACGTTGGAGTGACCGCGGACCGGGCAGACGCCCGCGCCGGGGCGGCCGATGTTGCCGCGCAGGAGAAGGAAGTTGACCACCTCGCGGATGGTCGGCACGGAGTGCTTGTGCTGGGTGAGGCCCATGGCCCAGCAGACGATGGTGCGCTTCGAGGCGAGCACCATGCCCAGGGCCTGCTCGATCTCCTCGCGGGTGAGGCCGGTCGCGGTGAGGGTCTCGTCCCAGTCGGCGGCGCGGGCCTGGGCCGCGAACTCCTCGAAGCCGTGGGTGTGTTCGTCGACGAAGGCCTGGTCGACGGCGCCCTCCGTGTCCAGGATCAGCTTGTTGAGGAGGCGGAAGAGGGCCTGGTCGCCGCCGATGCGGATCTGCAGGAACAGATCGTTCAGAGCGGTGCCCTTGAGCATCCCCTGGGCGGTCTGGGGGTCCTTGAAGCGCTCCAGGCCCGCCTCGGGCAGCGGGTTGACGCTGATGATCTTCGCGCCGTTCGCCTTGGCCCGGTCCAGGGCGGAGAGCATGCGGGGGTGGTTGGTGCCGGGGTTCTGGCCGGCGACGATGATCAGGTCGGCCTTGTAGAGGTCCTCCAGCAGGACGCTGCCCTTGCCGATGCCGATCGTCTCGTTCAGGGCCGATCCGGAGGACTCGTGGCACATGTTGGAGCAGTCCGGCAGGTTGTTGGTGCCGAGCTCGCGCGCGAACAGCTGGTAGAGGAAGGCGGCCTCGTTGCTGGTACGGCCCGAGGTGTAGAAGAGGGCCTCGTCGGGGGAGGCGAGGGCGGTGATCTCCTCGGCGACGATGTCGAAGGCACGCTCCCAGGACACCGGTTCGTAGTGCGTGCCCCCTTCGGGGAGGTACATGGGGTGGGTGAGCCGCCCCTGCTGCCCCAGCCAGTAGCCGCTGCGCGTCGTGAGGTCGGTGACCGGGTGCGCGGCGAAGAACTCCGGGGTGACCCGGCGCAGGGTGGCCTCCTCGGCGACCGCCTTCGCGCCGTTCTCGCAGAACTCCGCCTTGTGCCGGTGGTCCGGCTCCGGCCAGGCGCAGCCCGGGCAGTCGAAGCCGTCCTTCTGGTTCACGCGCAGGAGGGTGAGCGCGGTGCGCTTGACGCCCATCTGCTGCTGGGCCATCCGCAGCGTGTGCCCGATGGCGGGCAGCCCCGCCGCCGCGTGCTTCGGCGCGGCGACCTGCGGAGCGTCCTGAACCGGATCGCCCTTGGGCGGCTTCGTGGCCATCGCACTCTCTCCTTCGCGCACACATGTGAGGTACGTCTCCGATCCTCGCACGCGGGGGTGACAACGGCGTTCGCCGGGCGTGGGAAGGGCAGGAGCGATGGCTGGGCGGCCGAGGGCGCGGGCGTGGGCGTGGGCGTGGTCGAAGGTGGGCTCGGGTCGGGGAGCCGGCGAGCGGACCCGTGGGCGAACACGGTCTGCCGACAGCCGGCCTCGGAGGGTCACGGAGGCGTCCAACTCCTCGTCCCGGTCAACCTTTCGCCATGGACGCCGGCAAGGCCGCACCGGCAGGAGGGCGGTGCCGAACCGGCCTGAGCCTCGGATGGCGGCCGACTGTCAGTGCGGCGTGGCAGGATCGGGGTCGTGGCAGAGACAGCAGCGAAGCAGACCGACAACAGCCCCGGCGGCAGCCGCCCGCGCCTGATGCTCATGGACGGGCACTCGCTTGCCTACCGTGCGTTCTTCGCGCTGCCCGCGGAGAACTTCACGACCGCGACGGGCCAGCCGACGAACGCGATCTACGGCTTCGCCTCGATGCTGGCCAACACCCTGCGCGACGAGGCGCCCACGCACTTCGCGGTGGCCTTCGACGTGTCCCGCAAGACCTGGCGCTCCGAGGAGTTCACGGAGTACAAGGCCAACCGCTCCAAGACCCCGGACGAGTTCAAGGGCCAGGTCGAGCTGATCGGCGAGGTCCTGGACGCGATGCACGTCTCGCGGTTCGCGGTCGACGGCTTCGAGGCCGACGACGTCATCGCCACGCTCGCCACCCAGGCCGAGGCCGCGGGCTTCGACGTGCTGATCGTCACCGGTGACCGCGACTCCTTCCAGCTCGTCAGCGAGCACACCACCGTGCTCTACCCGACCAAGGGTGTCTCCGAGCTGACCCGGTTCACCCCGGAGAAGGTGTTCGAGAAGTACGGTCTGACGCCCGCCCAGTACCCCGACTTCGCGGCCCTGCGCGGCGACCCGTCCGACAACCTGCCCGGCATCCCCGGCGTCGGCGAGAAGACCGCCGCGAAGTGGATCAACCAGTTCGGTTCCTTCGCGGACCTCGTCGAGCGCGTCGAGGAGGTCAAGGGCAAGGCGGGCCAGAACCTCCGCGACCACCTGGAGGCGGTCAAGCTCAACCGCCGCCTGACGGAGATGGTCCGCACCGTCGAGCTGCCCAAGACGGTCGCCGAGCTGGAGCGGGCGCCGTACGACCGCAAGAGCCTCGCGATGATCCTCGACACCCTCGAGATCCGGAACCCGTCCCTGCGCGAGCGCCTGCTGGCCGTCGACCCGGGCGCCGAGGAGGCCGAGCCGGCCCCGGCCGCGACGGCCGGCGTGGAGCTCGACGGCACCGTGCTCGGCACCGGCGAGCTGGCGGGCTGGCTCGGCGAGCACACCACCGACACACTCGGCGTCGCCACGGTCGACACCTGGGCGCTGGGCACCGGCTCGGTCGCCGAGATCGCCCTCGCGGCGTCCGGGGGAGTGGCCGCCTGGTTCGACCCCACCCAGCTCGACGAGGCCGACGAGACGGCGCTCGCCGCCTGGCTGGCCGACGCCGACAAGCCCAAGGTCTTCCACAACGCCAAGGCCGCGATGCGCGTCTTCGCCGAGCACGGCTGGAGCATCGCCGGCGTCTCCATGGACACCGCGCTCGCCGCGTACCTCGTCAAGCCGGGCCGCCGCTCCTTCGACCTGGACGCCCTGTCCCTGGAGTACCTGCACCGGGAGCTTGCGCCCGCCGCCGCGGCCGACGGCCAGCTCGCCTTCGGCGCGGACGACGGCGCCGAGGCCGAGGCCCTCATGGTGCAGGCCCAGGCCATCCTCGACCTCGGCGAGGCCTTCACCGAGCGCCTCGAGGAGGTCGGTGCCACGGACCTCCTGCGCGACATGGAGCTGCCCACCTCCACCCTGCTGGCCCGCCTGGAGCGGCACGGCATCGCCGCCGACCGGGCCCACCTGGAGGCCATGGAGCAGATGTTCGCCGGCGCCGTCCAGCAGGCCGTGAAGGAGGCCCACGCCGCCGCCGGACACGAGTTCAACCTGGGCTCGCCCAAGCAGCTCCAGGAAGTCCTCTTCGGTGAGCTCGGCCTGCCCAGGACGAAGAAGACCAAGACCGGCTACACCACCGACGCCGACGCTCTGGCCTGGCTGGCCACCCAGACGGACAACGAACTGCCGGTGATCATGCTCCGCCACCGCGAGCAGGCCAAGCTCCGCGTCACCGTCGAGGGCCTGATCAAGACGGTCGCGGCGGACGGCCGTATCCACACGACGTTCAACCAGACCGTGGCGGCGACCGGCCGGCTCTCCTCCACCGACCCGAACCTGCAGAACATCCCGGTCCGTACCGACGAGGGCCGGGCGATCCGCCGCGGGTTCGTGGTCGGCGAGGGCTTCGAATCCCTGATGACCGCGGACTACAGCCAGATCGAACTGCGCGTGATGGCCCACCTGTCCGAGGACGAGGGCCTCATCGAGGCGTTCACCTCCGGCGAGGACCTGCACACCACGGTCGCCTCGCAGGTGTTCGCGGTCGAGCGCGCGGACGTCGACGCGGAGATGCGCCGCAAGATCAAGGCGATGTCGTACGGCCTGGCGTACGGCCTGTCCGCCTTCGGCCTCTCCCAGCAGCTGAACATCGACGCGGGTGAGGCACGTGCCCTGATGGACACGTACTTCGAGCGCTTCGGCGGCGTGCAGGAATATCTGCGCCGGGCCGTCGACGAGGCCCGGGCGACCGGCTACACGGCGACCCTCTTCGGCCGCCGCCGCTATCTGCCCGACCTCAACAGCGACAACCGCCAGCGCCGCGAGGCCGCCGAACGCATGGCCCTCAACGCGCCCATCCAGGGCACGGCCGCCGACATCGTCAAGATCGCCATGCTCAACGTCGACAAGGCCCTGCGGGAAGCCGGCCTCACCTCCCGCATGCTGCTCCAGGTCCACGACGAAATCGTCCTGGAGATCGCCCCGGGGGAGCGCGCGGCGGTGGAGGAACTCGTCCGCCGGGAGATGGCGGACGCGGTCCGGCTCACGGTCCCGCTGGGCGTCTCGGTCGGGGTGGGCCCGGACTGGGAGTCGGCGGCGCACTAGCCTCCGGCGGCCGGGTGTGCGGGGCGGGCTGAATGCGGGCGACTCACCATCGGCGGCTACGGCAGCCGACCCAGGGGCGCGGGGAACCGCGCGACCGGCCCCCACGCACCCGCACCCGCCCATGAACCCGCCCCGGCCCACCATGTTTGCGGCGGGGGGAAGGGGGGCGCAGCCCCCTGGGGATGGGACGGGTAGGGGCGGCGGGGGCGAGAACAAGCCCCCGCCCCCGTCACCCACGTGGTCCCCGACAACACGCTCCCCATCCCCCGGCCCGTAAAGATGCGGACATGGGTATACGCACGCTCCACCGCCACACGGCTCCGGCGCAGGCGACCACCGATGCGACCGCGTCCACCCCACCGCCGTCGGTCCCGCCCTTCGCGGCAACGGCCAGTACCGCCCGCATCCCGACCGACCTCGCGACGGCCCTGCGCAAAAGGGCCGTGGACCTGCGCCACCGGCTCACCCGGAGGGACTGGCGGCTCGCCGCCGATCAGGCCCGCAGCTATCTCGCGCTGCTCCTCACGGCACTGACCCGCTCCCGTCAGGTCCGGACCGTCACCGTGTTCGTCGCTACCGCCACCGCGGTCAGCGACCGCCTCGACGGCTCAGCTCCCGGCCAGGACCGGGTACCGGGACCGGACGCCACACCCTGACGCCCACGGCGTACACCAGCACCCCCAGCACGAGTCCGGCGCCCACTCCGAAGCACAGCGTCGGGATCAGCTCCCACGGCTTCGCGGTGGACCCCCAGTAGTCCCACCATCGTGAGGCCCGCTGCACCGCCCCGACCAGCGCACAGCCACCGATGACGGCAGCGGCCCACCACCGGTCCGCGCCGGTCAGCACAGGCACCCCCACCGGCTCGGCGGCAGCGCCCCGCACCCGCCGCAGGGCGTACCCCAGGAACACCGCGATCACGACCGCGGCCACCGCCGAACTGCCGTACTGCAGGTACCAGTACAGCGGCGAGCCCGCGATCGTCTCGCCCAGGACGGGGAACACCCGCATCCCCCACCGGTCGAGATGGGTGAACGCGTCCCACACGACATGCGTCAGCGCCCCCAGCGCCGCCGACACGTACCAGCGCGCCACCAGCGACGGCCGGACACGCGCGCGTGGCACCCCGCAGCGCAGCAGGGCCGCCGGCCGTGCCTGCCGCCGCCGTGGCAGCAGCGCCACCAGTGGCTCACGGATCAGCAGCCACAGCCCCACCAGCGCCCACGCGACGAGCACGTCGACGGTGAAGACGCCCGCGAAGGAGTGGGTGAAGGCCCCGAACTCCATCGCCTCGGACAGGACACTCGCCGCGAAATAGGTCATGTCGGGGGCGAAGGAACCCGCCACCAGCACCGCTGGCACCAGCGAGCCCCGGCCGGTTCCATCGGTGCGTAAGGCGGGCAGTACAGCGGCCGCGTGGCTCAGCGTGAACGGCAAGAAGGCCCCCGGGTTCGGTGTGGTCGGACCGGCCCAGTATGGCCAACTGGTGAAAACCGGGCACGAACGGGTGCCCGCGCAAAGCAAGTTGTCGTAGGGTCGCCTGGGTCACCGTGCCGGGGAGCGCGGTCGAACAGAAGTACACGGCACTGAATGGCTCCACGAGGGCAACCCGCACCACGGGTCGATCGTCACACCATGGCGAGCACGTCGAACGCAGACGGGCGCTCGGGCGTCCACGGGAGGGATTCACTTTATGTCGGCGCAATTCGGCAGGAGGCTGCGCAAGGGAGCGGTGGCCACCACCGTCGCCGCGGCGGCTGTCGCGGCACTTTCGGCGTCCCAGGCACCCGGTGTGGTGGTCGACGACAACGGCAGATCGACCGCAGCGGACTCCCAGCCCACCCCCGACGCGGACGCCGACGACACCGCCACCGGCAACTCCCGTTACTACACGGACCTGCCGCCCCTCGACAGTCCGAGCCCCTCGCCGACCATAGGCACCCCCGCCGCCACCGGCTCGACCGAGGCCGGCATACCCGCGACCGTCCTGGACGCCTACAAGCAGGCCGCGGCCTCGCTCCAGTCGTCCAAGCCCGGCTGCAACCTGCCCTGGGAACTCCTGGCCGCCATCGGCAAGGTGGAGTCCGGGCAGGCCCGCGGCGGCCGCGTCGACGCGGCCGGCAACACCATCGGCAAGATCCTCGGCCCCAAGCTGAACGGCGTCGGCTTCGCGCACATCAGCGACACCGACGACGGCGCGTACGACGGTGACAGCGTCTACGACCGGGCCGTCGGCCCCATGCAGTTCATCCCCTCCACCTGGGAGTGGGCCGGCCGCGACGGCAACGACGACGGCAAGAAGGACCCCAACAACATCTACGACGCGGCGCTCGCCGCCGGTCACTACCTGTGCCGCTTCGGCTGGGACCTGTCCACCCAGTCCGACCTCAACAGCGCGATCCTCAGCTACAACAACTCGCAGGACTACCTGAACACGGTCCTGTCGTGGCTGGAGTACTACCGCAAGGGCACCCACGAGATCCCCGACGGCACGGGCAGCATCCCCGACAACCGCAGCGACGACGGCAGCAGCGCGAACCCCTCACCGTCGCCCACGGACCCGTCGACGCCCGGCACACCGAGCACACCGAGCACGCCCGGTTCCCCGAGCACCCCGTCGACGCCCAGCACCCCGTCGACACCCAGCACGCCGACCCCGACGCCCACCCCGACCGACACGGTGGACCACCTCGAGGACGCGGGCACCGCCAAGCTCACCGCGCAGGCCGGCGACACCTTCACCAAGAGGATCAGCACCCGCGCCGAGACCTCGGCCGGCAAGGCCGTCGGCAAGGTCCGGGTCCGCTTCACGATCGTCGGCGACACCGACACCACGTTCACGGGCGGCGAGAGCGTGGCCACGGTGGTCACGAACAGCTCCGGCGTGGCCGTCGCGCCCACCCTCAAGGCGGGCGAGACGACGGGCGAGTTCACCGTCCGCGTCACCGTCGTGGGCCGCTCGGTCACCGGCCTCGACTACAAGGCGACCGTCACCGAGCGCGTCGCCGACACCCTGGCCCGCACCAGTGACACCGCGCTGACCTGCACCCCCGGCGGTGAGTTCGCCGACCAGGTCGAGGTGAAGGCGACCTACGACGGCGCCGTCGCGGACCAGGTCGCCGCCACCGCCACCCTGATCACCTCGGCGGACGACGCGACCGAGAACACCAAGGGCCCCTACTTCAAGGACGCGGACGGCAAGACCGTACGCACCCTCACGGGCCTGGAGACGGATGCCGACGGCCTGCTCAAGCTGCCGAAGCTGTACGCGGACGACACCACCGGCACGTTCCTGCTCCGCATCAACACCTCCGGCGGCGCGACCCTGACGGTCGAACTGACCGTGGCGGCGGCCGCCGAGACGTCGGAGTCCCCGAGCCCGTCGGCCGACCCGAGCGCGTAACGGCCCGTTCCTGTCGTACGACCATGGCGGCGCCCCTCGTGAGGAGGGGCGCCGTCGTCGTGTGCAACGTGTTCTCATCTCGCCCACCCGTTGCTACGGTGCCGGACCTGACGACCTATCAGTTCCAGTCCGTCGGGAGGCCCGCATGCGTGCTCTGATCGCCGCCGCGATCGGTCTGGCCGTCGCGCTCGCCCTGGTCCTCACGATCACCGCGATGGGGTCGCCGGCCGGCAAGACGTCCCCGAAGCCGCTGCTGACGACGGTGCCGTCACACCCGTAACCACCCGGGAGGGAGGCCGAGATGCGCCGCAAGGCCAGCCTGATCCTGCTCGCTCTCGCCGTGTTCTTCGCGGCACTGTCCCCACTGCTGCGCTGGTACGCCTTCCCGCGCCTGGCCAAGATCCCGGCCGGCCAGTACCAGGACATGGTCCTGGAGGCGAAGGACGCCACCCTCATGAACAACTCGATGCAGGTCGAGAAGGTCTCCAAGGTCACCATCGTGCAGACCCTCAAGGGCAACGTCGAGGCCTCCGAGAAGATCGAGAAGACGCTCGGCCGGGACGTCGTCGTCTGGGACGGCCTGTCCTACGCCCAGGGCCCCGACGGCCAGCAGGTCGCCTACATCCCCGAGCGGTACATCTTCGACGCCCACACCCAGGAACCGATCCACGCCACGGGCGAGATGGTCGACGGCGACCCGGTGAAGCGGGAGGGCCTCGAGTTCAAGTGGCCCTTCCTGACGGAGAAGCGGGACTACGAGTACTTCGACGCCCAGACCCGCACCTCGTCCCCCATCCACTACAAGGGAACCCAGGACTTCCGAGGCCTGGAGGTCTACTACTTCGAGCAGACCATCCCCTGGACCCAGGTGAAGTGGCCCAAGAAGCTGCCCATCGCGGGCGTCACCCCCGAGCAGCTCGCCAAGACCGGCACGACCCGCTGGTACACCACGGTCCGCAAGTTCTGGGTCGAACCCGTCACCGGCGCCCCCGTCTACGGCGAGGAGATCCACAAGGAGGAACTCCGCGGCGGCACCCTCCTCGGCGACCGCGACAAGGTGACGGCGTTCGCCGGCCACGTGAAGATGCGCGAGGACTACATCGAGCACACCGTCGACCTGGTCAAGTCCAACCGCACCCTGGTGCTCCTGATGACCTCGTACCTCCCCTGGGGCTTCGCGACCCTGGGCGTGCTCCTGCTGGCCCTGTCCCTGTACCTGGAAGCCCGCGGCCGCCGCCCCGACGAACCGGAACCCGCCACGAACTCCGAACCCGAACCGGTCACCGCCTGAGCCGCGCGTTCGTATACCGCGTCGGCTCGGCACCCGCCGGATCCTCGGGCCACGGATGCTTCGGATACCGGCCCCGCAGCTCCGCCCGCACGCCCTTGTAGCCGTCCTTCCAGAACGACGCGAGATCGGCGGTCACGGCGGCCGGGCGCCCGGCGGGCGAGAGCAGATGGACGAGCAGCGCCACCCCGGCGACCGCGGGCGACTCGTGCAGCCCGAACATCTCCTGCAACTTCACCGCGAGAACGGGCTGCTCGGGGTTGGCGTAGTCGATCCGGATCCTGGACCCGCTGGGCACGGTGATGCGCTCGGGAGCGAGTTCGTCGAGCCGCGCGGCATCCCCCGAGGCCCAGGGCAGCAGTCGGCCCAGCGCGTCCCCGGCGTCGATCCGTGCCAGGTCGGCCCGCCGCCGGGCACGACCGAGCTCGGGCTCCAACCACTCGTCCACGCGCGCGTGCAGTGCTTCGTCGGACACGTCCGGCCACGGCTCCCCGAGGTGCAGCCGCAGAAAGGCGAGCCGCTGCCGAAGCACGTCGGCCTCGGGCGACCAGCGCAACAGACGCAGCCCTTCCTGCCGCAGCCCTTCGAGAAGCGCGTCGCGTACGAGAACGGGGTCCGGGTTCCGGAGCGTGCGCACCGCCAGCTCCACGGCCCCCAGCCGCTCCACACGCCGCGCCACGACGTCCCCGTCGGCCCAGTGGACCTCGTCCCGCTCGTCGAGCAGCGCCCCTGCCGCCTGCCGCGCGGTCTCCTCGTCGACGACCGCACCGAGCTGCACGCGTGCGTGGCCCTTCCCGACGGGACGGTCCGCGACGGCGACGGCGATCCAGGGCGCCCCGCGCAGACCGGTGGCGTCACGGGCCTCGGCGCGGGTGCCCGACACCATGAGATAGGAACCGCCGTCGGCCTTGGCGACCCGCTCGGGGAAGGCGAGGGCGGCGACGAGCCCGACGAGGGCGTCCTCCGTGAGAGAGGACGCGCGGGTCGGCTCGTCGGCCAGGGCCTGCAGTCGTCGCACCTCCGTACGCCAACGCCCCGCATAGGCGTCGCCCCCACGCCGGGCCGTCCGCACGGCGGCCGCCAGATCGTCGCCGTACTCCCGTGGTGGCTCCTCACTGAGCAGCGCGACCACCTCGGCCACCTCCCGCGAGGGTCCGGCGTCCAGCAGGGCCCGCCCGAGCCGGGGATGCAGTCCCAGCCGGGCCAGCCGTGCCCCGCGCTCCGTCGCCCGCCCGGCGGAGTCCACCGCGCCGATCGCCGACAGGACGCTCCGCGCGGCGGCCATCGCCCCGGTCGGCGGCGGATCCAGCAACGCCAGCCCGGAGGCGTCCGGATCGCCCCAGCAGGCCGTCTGGAGGGCGAACGCCGTCAGGTCGGCCACCTTGATCTCCGGGGCCGGGAACGCCGGCAGCCGCAGGTCCTCCGCCTCCGTCCAGCAGCGGTACGCCACACCGGGCGCCTCACGCCCGGCCCGCCCCAGCCGCTGACTGCCCACCGCGCGGGAGGCCCTGACCGTCGTCAGCGCGCTCAGCCCGCGCGCGTGGTCCACCCGAGGCTCCCGCGTCAGCCCCGAGTCGACGACGACCCGAACCCCGGGCACCGTCAGCGACGACTCGGCGACGGAGGTCGCCAGCACCACCCGGCGCCGCTCGCCGGGCGCCAGCACCGCGTCCTGCACGGCGGCCGGCGCCCGCCCGTGCACCTGGAGCACGTCCACGTCGCCGAGACCGCCCAGCTGCCCGGCGACCCGCGCGATCTCGCCCACGCCGGGCAGGAAGCACAGCACGTCACCCTCCCGCTCGGCGAGCGCCCGCCGCACCACCGACGCCACATGCGTCAGCAGCGCGGGATCGACCCACATGCCGTGCGAGGGCCGTACCGGACGGGCCGGGGGAGCCCAGACCACCCCGACCCCGTACGCCCGCCCCCGCGCCTCGACCACCGGCGCCCCGCCCAGCAGCCGCGACCAGCCCTCCGCGTCGGTCGTCGCCGACGCGGCCACCAGCCGCAGCTCCGGGCGCAGCGCCTGCCGTACGTCCCACAGGAAGGCCGCCGTCGTGTCCGCGTCCAGATGCCGCTCGTGACACTCGTCCAGGACCACCACGTCGACGCCCGCGAGCTCCTGGTCCCGCTGGAGCCGTTGCAGCAGGACACCGGTCGTCACGACCTCCACGCGTGCGTGCCGCCCGACGACCCGCTCCCCGCGCACGGTGTAGCCGACGCTCCCGCCGACCTTCTCGCCCAGCAGCCACGCCATCCGCCGGGCCGCCGCGCGGGCCGCGATCCGCCGCGGCTCGGCCACGACCACCCGCCGCGCGGGAGCGTCACCGCCCAGCAGCCCGGCCAGCGCCAGCGGTACGAGGGTGGTCTTGCCGCTGCCGGTCGGCGCGACCAGAACGGCGGTGCCGTGCGCGTCCAGGGCGTCGGACAGGGCGGGCAGGGCACCGCGTACAGGAAGGGCGTCCAGAGCGTCGTAACGGATCACGCCCCCAGTGTCGTACGACCGAGAGCACGCCCCGCTACGCGCGCGTGCTCCTCTTTCCGCCACGCACGCGCGCGTGCGTGGCGGTCAGTCCCGCTCGCACACGAAGATCGCCGACCCCGGGATCAGATTCCCGCGCAGCGGCGACCAGCCGCCCCACTCCGCGGTGTTCCAGGCCGGCCACTCCGGCTCGACCAGGTTCACCAAGCGGAAACCGGCGGCGACGATGTCCCGGACGCGGTCGCCGACGGTCCTGTGGTGCTCGACGTACACCGCGCTGCCGTCCTCGGCCTGTTCGACGTACGGCGTGCGGTCGAAGTACGAGGCGGAGACGGTCAGCCCCTCCGGGCCGGGCTCGTCCGGGAACGCCCAGCGGATCGGGTGGGTGACCGAGAAGACGAAACGCCCGCCCGGCCGCAGCACCCGGCGCACCTCCGACAGGACCAGTACCGGGTCCGCCACGAACGGCAGCGCCCCGTACGCCGAGCACGCCAGGTCGAAGGAGGCGTCCGCGAAGGGCAGCGCACCGGCGTCCGCGCAGACAAGGGGAAACGATCCGCCGATGCGCAGCGCGTGCTGGAGCTGGCGGTGGGAGAGGTCCAGGGCGACCGGGCGGGCCCCCTGCTCGGCCAGCCAGCGCGAGCACTGGGCCGCGCCGGCGCCGATCTCCAGGACGTCCTTGCCCTTCAGCTCCTCAGGCGGGCCGAGCAGCTCGGCCTCCACCTCGTCCAGACCCTCGGGCCCCCAGACGAAGCGGTCGTCGCCGAGGAACGTGCCGTGCTCGACCTGGTACTCGTCCGCGTTGCGGTCCCACCACCCCCGGTTGGCCCGGGAGCTCTCCGCGACATCGGCGTCACGCCGGGTGGCCTCGGACTCGGAGTCCGATGTGACGTTGGGCTCGGACGCTACGGGCTCTTGGATGATCGGCTCCCTCGTCGTACTCTTCCCTCCAATCCGTCCCCTCAGGGGTGTCACGGAGGAGGTGTCTCGGGGCCCGGTTGGCCTCCAGAGACAGTTCTTGTGCCGGGTATGCGGCGATCCGCCCCGGGTGTGCGCCTTCGCGCATTGACCCTGTCCGGCTGCCCCCGTATGCTACAAGTTGCGCTGCGGGCCTGCGCACCTCAGACGTAGCAGGCTGCGCTCGCATCTGTTGTATGTCCCCTCGGTTTTCGAGGCGCCATCGGCTTTGTCCGGTGTGGCGCTTCCTTGGCTGTCCGGCTTCTTCAGAGCGATACGGGCTCCCGGCGTAGCAGTACCTACGACTTTCTGTCCGTAACCGGAGCCCTTTCCCACATGACGAGCAGCACCGAGACCACCGCCACCACCCCGCAGGTTGCGGTCAACGACATCGGTAACGAGGAAGCCTTCCTCGCCGCGATCGACGAGACGATCAAGTACTTCAACGACGGCGACATCGTCGACGGCGTCATCGTGAAGGTCGACCGGGACGAGGTCCTGCTCGACATCGGTTACAAGACCGAAGGCGTGATCCCGAGCCGCGAACTCTCGATCAAGCACGACGTCGACCCGAACGAGGTCGTCGCCGTCGGCGACGAGATCGAGGCCCTGGTCCTCCAGAAGGAGGACAAGGAAGGCCGCCTCATCCTGTCCAAGAAGCGCGCTCAGTACGAGCGTGCCTGGGGCACGATCGAGAAGATCAAGGAAGAAGACGGGATCGTCACCGGTACCGTCATCGAGGTCGTCAAGGGTGGTCTCATCCTCGACATCGGCCTCCGTGGCTTCCTCCCGGCCTCCCTCGTCGAGATGCGCCGTGTCCGCGACCTCCAGCCCTACGTGG
The DNA here is from genome assembly GCF_053592055.1 of Streptomyces sp. NPDC002817. Taxonomy (NCBI): domain Bacteria; kingdom Bacillati; phylum Actinomycetota; class Actinomycetes; order Kitasatosporales; family Streptomycetaceae; genus Streptomyces; species Streptomyces sp. NPDC002817. The sequence continues at coordinate 309,615 of NZ_JBSFUY010000008.1, read as the reverse complement.
GCAAGGAGCTCGAGGCGAAGATCATCGAGCTGGACAAGAACCGCAACAACGTGGTCCTGTCCCGCCGTGCCTGGCTGGAGCAGACCCAGTCCGAGGTCCGCCAGACGTTCCTCACGACCCTCCAGAAGGGTCAGGTCCGCTCCGGCGTGGTCTCCTCGATCGTCAACTTCGGTGCCTTCGTGGACCTGGGTGGCGTCGACGGTCTGGTCCACGTGTCCGAGCTGTCCTGGAAGCACATCGACCACCCGTCCGAGGTTGTCGAGGTCGGCCAGGAAGTCACCGTCGAGGTCCTCGACGTCGACATGGACCGCGAGCGTGTCTCCCTGTCGCTGAAGGCGACCCAGGAAGACCCGTGGCAGCAGTTCGCCCGCACCCACCAGATCGGCCAGGTCGTGCCCGGCAAGGTCACGAAGCTGGTTCCGTTCGGTGCGTTCGTCCGCGTGGACGAGGGCATCGAGGGTCTGGTCCACATCTCCGAGCTGGCCGAGCGCCACGTGGAGATCCCGGAGCAGGTCGTCCAGGTCAACGACGAGATCTTCGTCAAGGTCATCGACATCGACCTCGAGCGTCGTCGCATCAGCCTCTCGCTGAAGCAGGCCAACGAGTCCTTCGGTTCCGACCCGGCCTCGGTCGAGTTCGACCCGACGCTGTACGGCATGGCCGCGTCGTACGACGACCAGGGCAACTACATCTACCCCGAGGGCTTCGACCCCGAGACCAACGACTGGCTCGAGGGCTTCGAGTCCCAGCGTGAGGTGTGGGAGAACCAGTACGCCGAGGCGCAGACCCGCTTCGAGCAGCACCAGCAGCAGGTCATCAAGTCCCGCGAGGCCGACGCCGCTGCTGCGGCCGAGGGCGGCGACGCTGCGGGTGCGGCTCCGGCCGCGGGTGGCGGCGGTGGCGGTTCGTACTCCTCCGAGGGTGCGGACACCTCCGGTGCCCTCGCTTCGGACGAGGCGCTTGCCGCTCTGCGCGAGAAGCTGGCCGGCGGCCAGAGCTGAACGGCTGCCGCTGAGGCTTAGCTGTTGACTGAGGGACCGTACCTTTCGAGGTGCGGTCCTTCAGTCTTTTGCGTCGGGCCTCCACCGGGTATGCACAGAGGCAGCGGTGTCTCTCACCCGCATTCAGGGCGGCCGCAGGTCGTCGACGCAGACCACTCCATCGCCGCGTTCCCGCCCGACATCCTCGCCAAGGCCGGACCCCTCCTCCTCCCTCTCGCGCCACGCGCGCGTGGGGGCCCTCGTGACGCAGTGGAGCGAGGCATGAGAACGCAGTAAGAGGTGCCTGATCAGAGACGTGGGCGGGAATGCCCACGTCGCAAAGGGTGTTGTGCAGTACGAACACGAGGAGGAGCGGTCACTGTGCTTGATCCGCAGGGTTTGTACGCATGGGAGCCGAAGGGCCTGGCCGTCGTCGACATGGCGCTCGCCCAGGAGTCGGCGGGCCTTGTCATGCTCTACCACTTCGACGGATACATCGACGCGGGCGAGACCGGCGACCAGATCGTCGATCGGGTGCTGGACTCGCTGCCGCACCAGATCGTCGCCCGGTTCGACCACGACCGGCTCGTGGACTACCGCGCCCGCCGCCCGCTGCTGACGTTCAAGCGCGACCGGTGGACGGAGTACGAGGAGCCCACCATCGACGTGCGGCTCGTCCAGGACGCCACCGGGGCGCCCTTCCTGCTGCTGTCCGGACCCGAGCCGGACGTGGAGTGGGAGCGCTTCGCCGCGGCCGTCCAGCAGATCGTGGAGCGGCTCGGCGTCCGCCTGTCCGTGAACTTCCACGGCATCCCGATGGGCGTCCCGCACACCCGCCCCGTCGGCCTCACCCCGCACGGCAACCGCAACGACCTCGTGCCGGGCCACCGCAGCCCCTTCGACGAGGCGCAGGTCCCCGGCAGCGCCGAGGCGCTCGTCGAGTACCGCCTCATGGAGGCCGGCCACGACGTCCTGGGCGTCGCCGCGCACGTGCCGCACTACATCGCCCGCTCCCCGTACCCGGACGCGGCGCTGACGGTCCTGGAGTCCATCACGGCGGCGACCGGCCTCGTCCTGCCGGGGATCGCCCACGCCCTGCGCACGGACGCCCACCGCACCCAGACCGAGATCGACCGCCAGATCCAGGAGGGCGACGAGGACCTGGTCGCGCTCGTCCAGGGTCTTGAGCACCAGTACGACGCGGCGGCCGGCGCCGAGACACGGGGCAACATGCTCGCCGAGCCGATCGACATTCCCTCGGCGGACGAGATCGGGCTGGAGTTCGAGAAGTTCCTGGCGGAGCGCGAAGGCGACAACTGACTCCGCCGGGTGCGCCGTCAGTGCCAGGCCCTAAGCTTCCGGTCATGCTGAAGGTTGGCCTGACCGGCGGGATCGGCGCCGGCAAGAGCGAGGTGTCACGGCTGCTCGTCGAGCACGGTGGCGTGCTGATCGACGCGGACCGCATCGCGCGCGAGGTCGTCGCCCCGGGCACGCCGGGGCTGGCGGCGGTCGTCGAGGCCTTCGGCCGGGACGTGCTCGCCGAGGACGGCGCTCTGGACCGGCCGAAGCTGGGCTCGATCGTGTTCGCCGACCCCGACAGGCTCGCCGTACTCAACTCGATCGTGCACCCGCTGGTCGGCGCCCGCTCCCGCGAGCTGGAGGCGGCCGCCGCCGCGGACGCGGTCGTGATCCACGACGTCCCGCTCCTCGCCGAGAACGCCCTCGCCCCGCTGTACGACCTCGTGGTCGTCGTCGACGCGAGCCCCGAGACCCAGCTCGACCGGCTGGTGCGGCTGCGCGGTATGACCGAGGAGGACGCACGCGCGCGTATGGCCGCCCAGGCGACGCGCGAGAAGCGCCTGGAGATCGCGGACATCGTCATCGACAACGACGTACCCCTGGACGACCTGCGGCGACGCGTGACGGACGTCTGGGCCGATCTCGCCCGAAGAGCCCGCGCCTCGCACACCTCGTCCCAGCCGCCCCAGGAATAGCAGGCCCCTGTCCGGGCGTTGAACCCTTCCAGTGAGGGAAGGACTCTGCCGTGCCCCAGACCAGCGGTTCGACCGGACGTACTCCGGAGACGCATGTCATCGACTTCCGTGCCGCCGAGCAACTGCTCGCCGCACGGGATCCGCAGGGCGCGGTGAAGCTGCTCGACCAGGTCATCGCCGCGCACCCCGAGAACACCGCCGCCCGCCTGCTGCGCGCGCGTGCCTTCTTCGCGGCCGCGCAACTGCGTCCCGCGGAGCTGGAGTTCACGATCGTGCTGGAGCGCGAGCCGGACAACGCGTTCGCGCACTTCGCGCTCGCCCGCACCTACGAGCGGCAGGCGCGCCCGGACCAGGCCAAGCGTCACTTCCGGCTGGCCGCCGCACTCGACCCGAACCCGCAGTACCTGAAGGCGGCGCGGTTCGAGTCGTGAGCCTGCCCTAGAGGCGCCGGTTCTCCGGCGGCCGGTACGGCGGGATGCCCGGGCCCGGCTGGTAGTGCGGGCCCTGGCGGATGTGCCGGACGATCAGCGTCAGATCCACGGTGATCACCAGCCACAGCACTCCACAGGCGATGGCCCAGCCGGGGCGCCCCGTGAGGGCGAAAGCCGCCGTGCCGAAGACCGCCCAGACCAGCCCCCACACGCTCAGCCAGAAGCGCGTGCGCAGCGCACTGCGCGCGGTCGTCGGCTCACTGCCCGTACGCATCGGGATCACCACTCCTTCTGGAAACGTACTCTTCGGTGCGACGTTCACCAAAGGCTCCGACCAGGGGGAGGACCCCGTGCTTCCGGATACCGACGAGCTGGCCGAGGTGCTGGTGGACCTCGCGGTACCCCACGAGGACATCGACGAACTGATCGCGTCGCGCCGGACGCTGACGGCGGACACCGGGGCGATGCGGCTCCTGGCGGAGTGCACCGAGGAACTGGTCCGCGACATCGGGAAGATCATCGAGTACGGCGACGGACCGCAGTTGGGCGAACGGGTCGCCGGAGCACCTGCGGCGCTGCGCCGCTTCTTCGCCGCGTACGTGTTCGTCGCGGCGCTTCCGCACACGCGCGCGTACCACCGTGCACTCGGCATCCCCGCGGACGTCTCCCGGCGCACCCTCGCCGACCTCGGGCGGAACATGGTCGTCCACCGCCGACGGCACGGCAGCGCAGGGGTGCAGTCGCCGCAGTGGCTCACGCTCCATTTCCGCGGCGAGCTGTACCAGTTGGGGCGGTTGCAGTTCCAGCGGGCGAACCTCTGGACGGGCGCGGCGTCGGTGCTCGCGCAGGCCGGGTTCGACGGGGCTGCGGGCACGCCCTGTCTGGACATCCACATCCCCGAGTTCCTCGGTCCGCTGACCCCGGCGGCCTGCGACCGGTCCGTGGCGCTCGCCCGGGAGTTCTTCGCCCTGCACCATCCCGAGGAGCGGTATCGGGCGGCGATGTGCCATTCCTGGCTGCTCGACCCGCAGTTGAAGCGATACCTGAACGCCGACTCCAACATCGTCCGGTTCCAGGAACGGTTCCGGATCGCCCGTCGGGGCAGCGAGCCGGCCGACACGGAACCGGTCCAGTTCGTGTTCGGGGACCCGGAGCTGGCGGTGGCGGGGCTGCCGCGGCGGACGACGCTGGAGCGGGCCGTGGGGGACCATCTGCGGGCGGGTGGGCACTGGTACATGGGGCACGGCTGGTTTCCGTTGTGACGGCGGGCCGGGTAGCCGGTGGCCGGCAGGTCTGCTCTCGACGGACGTCTGGCGTCGACGGAGGTCTGCTGTAGCTCGGACGGGTGAATCTGTGCGAGGGGGGAACGGGCGTGCGGAGGTGGGCCGTTGGACGGGCATGGAGCTGAGAATGCGTGAGGGGTACGAGGGGACCGGGCCCGGTGCGATCACTCCCGACGGCTGCGCGGTGGAGCTGTACGCACGGCTGCCGGTGGGGGGCGAGCCGGACATCGTCGCCGCGGCCGTGCCGGCGGGGGCGCACATCCTGGAGTTGGGCTGCGGTGTGGGGCGGATGACCCATCCGCTCCTGGAGAGGGGCTTCACGGTGACCGCGGTGGACGAGTCCCCGCAGATGCTGGAGCGCGTCCGCGGGGCCCGCACGATATGCGGCCCGGTCGAAGGGCTCGACCTGGGCGAGACGTTCGACGTGGTGATGCTCGCGTCGTTCCTGGTGCACGCCGGGGATGCCGAGGTGCGGCAGGGGTTGCTGCGCGCCTGTGCGCGGCATGTCGCTGAGGGCGGGTGCGTGCTGATCCAGCGGGAGGGCGCGGACTACCACACCGACCTGCCGCGCGAGCGGATCGATCCCAGCGGCTTCACCGTCCGGATGGTGTCGGCGGAACCGGTCGGGGACGGGGTGAACTCGGTGCGCGCGGAGTACGAGTTCCCGGACGCGGTGTGGACCCAGACGTTCCTGGCACGGCCGTTGACGAAGGAGCAGTTCGAGGAGGCGCTGGGGGAGGCGGGCCTCGGGGTGGACAAGTACCTGACGGAGGACGGGACATGGGTGAGGGCGGTGCGGCTGGACCAGATCGGGGATTTGATCCCCGGGCGGCGATGAGTTTCGGAGTGGGGCCCGGTCTATCTCTCTGACAGCAGCACGGACCGCTTCCCACAGGAGACCCCGATGTCCGAGACCACTCTCCCCGCCGCCACCGCCGCCTCGTCCGTCCGGTCCGGCACCGTCGTCGCCGAGTCCGCGACCGCGCGCGGGCGCCGTGCCCGGATCGCCCTGCGCACCCTGCAGGTGGTGCTCGCCCTGTTCTACGCCGTCGCGAGCGCCCTGCCCAAGCTGATCGCGCACCCCTCGGCCTCCGAGGGCTTCGCCGAGATGGGCTGGGGCGACGCCGGGATGTACACCATCGGCGTGCTCGAACTGGCCGGTGCCGTCGCGCTGTTGATCCCGCTGCTGCAGTCGGTGTCCGCGATGGCGCTGAGCGCGCTCATGGTGGGCGCGTTCGTCGTCCAGGTCTCCGTCTTCGACGGGGAGAACGCCGCGACACCTCTCATCCTGATCGTGCCGCTGGCCCTCATCGCGTGGGCCCGGCGGGACCAGAACGCGCGACTGCTGGGACGGTTGCGCCGTCGCGCCTGACCCCCGCTGCGCGACGACGTGCGGCGAGGTCGGGATCAGCACCGACGCACAGGGCGGTGGCGTCCGGAGAGCCTGAGGGCTGCCCCGGACGCCACCGCCGTGCGCGTCGGTGGGGTGCGGGGTCTTGGGGAGGGCCCCTGGGGGTGCGCGGGGTGTGTGGTCAGTGGCCTCCGGGGCGCCCGCCGGCTCCTCGCAGGCGTTCCATGTCGCGGCGGTCCCGTTTGGTGGGGCGGCCCGTGCCGCGGTCGCGGATGCCGGCGGGTGTGACGGCCTCGCGGGGCGGGGGCGGGGGACTGTTGTCGACGTAGCACTGGACGGCTACCGGGGCGCCGACCCGCTTGCGGATGAGGCGCTTGACGACGACGATCCGCTCGCGGCCCTCGTGCACCAGGCGCACCTCGTCGCCGACGCGGAGGGAGTGGGCCGGCTTGACCCGGTCGCCGTTCACTCGTACGTGGCCGCCCTTGCAGGCGGTCGCGCCGGCGGAGCGGGTCTTGACCAGGCGTACGGACCAGATCCAGCTGTCGATGCGGACGGTCTCGCCGTTCTGCGGACCGGCGGCCTCGGCGGCGGCCACCGCGGCGGCGACCTTCGGATCGACGGCCACGGCCACGGCCGCTTTCGCGTCTCCGGCGGCCGCGTTCTCGCCGTCGTCGGAGGAGCCCTCGGCGCCGACCGCGCGGCCACCGGGCGCCTCGGGCTCCGGCCCCGTCACGGCGGTCCGAGCCCGGCGGTTCGTGTCCGCAGCCTCACCCACACCGTCATCAGCACGTTCAGCAGCCATGCCCCGACGATAGTCGCCGCGCACACCCGACCCGACGGATTTTCCCCAGGGAGCCCGCTCCCCGCGCGGATCGTGCGCCGCTGCCGGCCCTGCTGCTCCTGCTGACCCGTGGCTTCGTGGGACTCGGGGCGGCCTGGACACCGTCGTACGGTTGAGGCGTGGACCCTCTCGCTGAGCTCGACCGGCGCATCGCGGACTGCCGTGCCTGCCCCCGGCTGGTCGACTGGCGCGAGGAGGTGGCCCGTACCAAGCGGGCGGCCTTCGCCGACCAGACGTACTGGGGCCGTGCGGTGCCCGGCTTCGGGCCGCCAGACGCCCGCCTGCTGATCGTCGGCCTCGCGCCGGCCGCGCACGGCGGCAACCGCACGGGCCGCATGTTCACCGGCGACCGCTCCGGAGACGTGCTGTACCAGGCGCTGTACGACGTGGGTCTCGCCTCCCGGCCCACCGCGGTGAGCGTGGACGACGGCCTGGAGCTGCACGGCGTCCGCGTCACCTCGCCCGTGCACTGCGCCCCGCCCGCCAACAAGCCCACGCCGGGGGAGCGGGACACCTGTCGCCCGTGGCTGGTCCAGGAGCTGAGGCTGCTGCGGCCGACCCTGCGGTCCGTGGTCGTGCTCGGTGCCTTCGGCTGGCAGGCCATGTTGCCCGCGCTGGCGGAGGCGGGGTGGGATGTGCCCCGGCCGCGGCCCGTGTTCGGGCACGGAGTGCGGGTGCCGCTGGACGGGATCGACCTCTTCGGGTGCTACCACGTCAGTCAGCGCAACACCTTCACCGGCCGGCTGACCCCGGAGATGCTGCGGGAGGTGCTGCGTACGGCGGCAGGTCTCCCTTGAGGGGACCGGGCCGTCGTACGGGGGTTAAGGTCGCCGGATGCCTCTCTACCCGGACATCGAACCGTACGACCACGGCATGCTCGACGTCGGTGACGGCAACCGCGTCCACTGGGAGACCTGCGGGAACCCGCGCGGCAAGCCCGCGGTGGTGCTGCACGGCGGGCCGGGGTCCGGCAGCGGGCCGTACTTCCGGCGGCTCTTCGACCCGGCCGCGTATCGGATCGTGCTGCTCGATCAGCGGGGCGCCGGGCGTTCGACGCCGCCCGCGAGCGCGTACGACACCGACATGAGCGTCAATACGATGCCGCACCTCATCGCCGATCTGGAGCTGCTGCGGCAGCACCTCGGGATCGATCGGTGGCTGGTGTGGGGCGTGTCGTTCGGGTCGGTGCTGGGGCTGCGGTACGCGCAGACGCATCCGGCGGCCGTGAGCGAGCTGGTGCTGACGGGGGTCGCGACCGGGTCGGACGCCGAAGTCGCCTTGCTGACCAGGGGACTTGGGCAGATCTTTCCGCAGGCGTTCGAGCGGTTCGTCGGCGAGCTGCCCCTCCTTGAACGGTCCGGAAACCTCGCCGCCGCCTACAACCGGCTCGTCGAGTCGCCCGATCCCGAGGTGCGGGTGCGGGCGGCACGGGCCTGGACCGACTGGGAGACGGCGACCATTCCGGCGCCGCCCAGGTCGGTCGAGCGCTTCGAGGACCCGGAGTTCCGGATGGGTTTCGCCCGCACGGTCACGCACTACTGGGGCAACGGTCACTTCCTGGGCGCGGACGAGGCCGTACTGCGCGACGCGCCTTTGCTGAAGGGCGTCCCGGGCACGCTGGTGCAGGGCAGCCTCGACTTCGGGAACCTCGCCGGGATCGTCTGGCGCCTCCATCACGCCTGGCCGGGCAGCGAGTTGGTGGTGATCGACGAGGTCGGGCACAACGCCGGGGCGCCCGGAGTGGCCGAGGCGATGGTGGCGGCGACGGACAAGTACGCGCGTCAGTGGAAGAGTTCGCCCAGGTGAGCTCGCCCAGATGAGTTCGGCTAGGTGAGTTCGGCGTCCTCACCGAACAGCTGGCGGACCGTCGACTCGTAGTTGGTCCGTACGTGGGCGAGCGCGTGCGCACGGGCCCGCTCCGGGTCACCGGACGCGATCGCCTCGTACAACTCCCGGTGTTCGACGAGGAGTTGGGGCCACTCCTCGTTCCGTCGGGTCATCCAGCGCAGTCGGCCCGCGACCGGTTCGAGCGCCTCTATCAGCAGGCTGTTCCCGGCCATCGCCACGATCCGGTCGTGCAGCCGGCTGTTGATGTCCGTGATCGTCTCCGCGTCGCCCGCCTCGGTCGCGGTGGCCGCCTGGTCGAGGAGCTGCTCGACCTCGGCCAGATCCTCCGGGGTCGCGCGGGCCGCGGCGAGGGCGGCGGCGTACACCTCCAACGCCTCGCGCAGCTCGAAGAGTTCCTTGACGTCCTTCGGGGTCAGCCGTCGTACGACCGTACGGCGGGGCGTCTCGAAGTGGACGAAGCCCTCGGTCACCAGTGCCCGGATCGCCTCGCGGACCGGCACCCTGGAGACTCCGAAGCGCTCTGCCAGCTCCCGCTCGACCAGTCTGTCGCCCGGTCGCAGATGGCCCGCGATGATCTCCTGCCGCAGTGTGACCAGGACACGCTCACGGACGGCGCCAAGGGGTTCGATCTTCGTCGTGGAGCTCATGGAGCAATCTTCGCCGACTCCGGAGGTGTTTTACGGAGCGTTAACGAACACGACATCGGTCGGAACGCTTGACGGGAGGACTATGACCGCAGTTTGGTATACCAAAACGGCTGCCAGGCTACCGCCGCCCTCCTCCCTCCCCGTCCCTGGAGGCCCCGTGTCCCTCGCCGACCACGCCGAAGCCACCGGCGCGCCAGCGTTCGTCCCCGACCCCCGGCTCACCAACGAAGACCTCGCGCCCGCAGGCAAGCGGAACTGGAAGGTCTTCGACCTCTTCGCCATGTGGATGTCCGACGTCCACAACCTGGGCAACTACACGTTCGCGGCGGGCCTGCTCGTCCTCGGCATGAACGTGTGGCAGGTCTTCACCTCCCTGCTCGTCGGCTTCGTGATCATCTACGTCGGCATGAACTGGATGGGGAAGATCGGCCAGCGCCACGGCGTGCCCTTCCCCGTCGTCAGCCGCATCAGCTTCGGCGTGTGGGGCGCGAACATCCCGGCGCTGATCAGGGCCGTCATCGCCATCATGTGGTACGGCATCCAGACCTACCTGGCCTCCGTCGCGGTCAACGTGATGCTGCTGGCCGCCTGGCCGGGCCTGGAGTCCTGGACGCACAGCTCCTTCCTCGGCCTGGACGCGCTCGGCTGGGTCTCCTTCCTCTCCCTGTGGCTCGTGCAGGCGCTGATCATCAGCCAGGGCATGGAGTCGGTGCGCAAGTTCCAGGACTTCTGCGGACCGGCGATCTGGCTGGTGATGATCGCGCTGGCGATCTGGGTCCTGTCCAAGGCCGGCTGGACCATCTCCCTCACCTCGACCCCGCACCCGGTCTCGGTCGGCGAGCAGTGGCGGCAGTGGTTCGGCGCGATCGGCCTGATCCTCGCCACGTACGGCACGCTGATGCTCAACTTCTGCGACTTCTCGCGCTTCGCGCCTGACTACCGCACGGTGCGGCGTGGCAACTTCTGGGGCCTGCCCATCAACTCCACGGCCTTCGTGGTGGTTTCCGTCATCGTCACCGCCGGCTCGCTGGAGGTGTGGGGCGAGGCGATCACCGACCCGGCGGAGCTGGTGGCCAAGGTCGGCAACACCTGGGTCCTGGTCCTCGGCGCGCTGACCTTCGCCATCGCCACCATGGGCGTCAACATCGTCGCCAACTTCGTCTCCCCGGCGTACGACCTCGCCAACGTCTGGCCGCAGAAGATCACCTTCAGGGTCGGCGGCATGATCAGCACGGTGGCGGCGCTGCTCGTGACCCCCTGGAACCTCTTCTCCAACCCGACGGTCGTCAACTACTTCCTCGGCGGCCTCGGCGCCTTCCTCGGCCCGCTGTTCGGCGTGATCATGCTCGACTACTACTGGGTCAAGAAGGGCCGCGTGGACGTGAACGAACTGTTCGACGCCACGCCCGGATCCCGCTACTACTACCGCAAGGGCGTCAACCCCAAGGCCCTGTGGGCGTTCCTGCCGGCGGCGGGCGTCGCGGCGGTGCTCGCACTGGTGAAGACGTTCAGCGATGTGGCGCCGTACTCCTGGTTCATCGGCACCGCGCTGGCGGCGGGACTGTACGCGCTCCTGTGCCGGAGCGAGCGAACCTCTCCCGAGGCGGCGGAGGTCTGAGCGGAGTGCGGATCGTCGTCACCAACTGCAACACCACGCAGGAGATGACCGAGGAGATCGTACGAGGTGCCCGGGCCGCGGCAGGCCCGGGCACCGCCGTGACCGGGCTGACGCCGCAGTGGGGGCCCGAGTCGGCCGAGGGCTGGCTCGACAGCTACCTCTCGGCGGCCGCGGTGATCGACCTCCTGCGGACCTACGAGGGTCCCGCGTACGACGCCGTCGTCATGGCCGGCTTCGGCGAGCACGGGCGCGAAGGCGTCCGGGAGCTGGTGGACGTCCCGGTCGTCGACATCACGGAGGCGGCGGCCCATCTGGCGTGCCTCCTCGGCCGTCGGTACGGGGTCGTCACCACACTGGAACGCTCCTGCGGCCAGATCGAGGACAGCCTGGAACTGGCGGGTGTGGGCCGCAACTGCGCCGCCGTGGTCGGCACGGGACTGAACGTGCTGGACCTCGGGGACGCCGCGCGTACGGAGGCGGCGTTCCTCGCCGCCGCGGAACGGGCCCGTCAAGCCGGCGCCGAGGTGCTGGTGCTGGGCTGCGCCGGGATGACGGGGCTCCAGCGGGTGGTGGGGGAGAAGCTGGGGCTGCCGGTGGTCGACGGAGTGGGCGCCGCGGTGAAGCTGGCCGAGTCGCTGGTGGGGCTGGGGCTGCGGACCAGCAAGGTGGGGGGTTATGCGGGGCCGCTGCCCAAGGGTCGGGTCTGGGGACGGGGAACGGGGTGACCCGGGCGGCGAAGGGGCCTCCGCCCGGGTGATCCCGAGGGCGACCTGTCCGGTGCTGCCATCGGTCGGGCAGGCGCGGCCCACCGGCGCGCCGATGGTGGTCGTCGTACGCAGTGGAGCCGGCCCGCACCGTCGGCGGCTGAAGCCGCCCGTGCCCTACGGCTGCCAGACGTACCGGACGTCCGGTTCCCGCTCCTCGTTCCCGCTGCCGTCCGTGTGCTCGACGGCGACGAAGCCGTGCCGTTCGTAGAAGCGATGGGCGGGTTTGTTGACCTGGAAGGTCCACAGGTGCAGACCTTGCGGACTGCGCTCCTTGGCCAGCTCGACGAACCGGTCGCCGATGCCGCGCCCACGCCAGTCGGGGGCGATATAGAGCTGGGACAGGAGCTCGCCGTTCAGCACCATCACCCCCACGATCCCGTCCGAGTCCGCCACCCAGGTCTCCCGCAGCGGTACGACCACCTCCCGGAAGTAGTCCCGCACATCGTCGTCGGACCGAGGCCGGACGACGGTAGGCAGCGCGGCGGCGAAGGAGCGCAGCCAGACGTCGGCTGTTGCCGCGGCGTCGGGGGCGGTCGCCCGCCGCAGGGTGATCGTGGAGTCGTATGAGGTCACGCGACGGGATCCTGCCAGGGTGCCGACAGCTACCGCACCGCATTTCCGGGGGGAAGGAGCGACAGCGGGTCGACCGTCGACGCACCGTGCCTGTGGCGGTGCCGTGAAACCCGCACCCCGAGCCTCGGGTGCGGGCGGCGCTTCGAACAGGCGGGCCAGCAACGCCCGCATCACGCCCGGCTCAACGAGGGTCTCGTCAGGTGAGGTTGCTCACCCAGCCGGAGCAGGTACCCGCAGTGATCGTCTTGGTGGACCAGTGGCCCAGGCAGACGCGGAAGCGGACCGTGGCGCTCTCGGTGAAGTCCTTGTTCTTGTAGCGGTCGGCGCCGGATCCGTCAGCGTTGAAGATGGAGCCCCATCGGCTGCCCACCTCCCAGTCGATGACGGCGGAGGAGCCGTCCGGCTTCCCGTCGTAGACCTCGAACCAGTCGCCGGGGGGAGAGAAGCAGGCCCGGTACACGTTGCTGCCGTCCTCCTTGATGACGGCGCACTTCACCCACTCGACCTCATTGGAGGAATCGGTGGCGGTCGCGCGCTCGACCTCGGCGGCGGCGTTTGCCTGGGTGACGGTGAGGAGGAGGGCAGCGGACAGGGTGCCTGCGACGGTGCCTATTCGCTTGAGCCGGCGGTTCTTAGTCACACGGTTCCTTCTGTGAGTGGTGTCCAACGAGGTGTTGGCGAGCTCAAGAGGCTAGCCACGAGGGATGTGTTAATCAAGCATCTGTTCGATTTGGCCACTTGGTGGACGACGAGCGCGAGGGATGCAAATCCCCTTGTTCCCAGGCCTGTTGGGCGCTCCCGGTCATGATCCGTCGGACGGACCTCAAGGGACGACGGCTGTCGCCGTGATCTCCACCAGCTGTCCCGTGTACCCGAGGCAGGCCACCCCGAGCAGCGTCGACGAGTGCGGGCCGGTGCTGAGACCGGACGCCTCCACGACCTCCCAGACGGCGGAGAGCACCGAGGTCTCACCACTCACGACGTACACGTCGGTGTGCAGGACGTGCGCCAAGTCGCTGCCGACCGCCCGCAGTTGCTCCTGGAGGTTCGCCATCACCTGCTCGGCCTGCCGCACCGGATCCCCCTCGCCGACGATGCTGCCCTCGGCGTCGAGCGGCACGGAACCGGCGAGAAACGCGAGCTTCGTGCCGGCCTCCACGACGGAGACGTGGGAGTAGGTGGGCGGCGGAAAGAGGGCGGGGACGGTGACGCGACGGATCACGAGGACTCCAGCAGTGGGCGGAGGGCGGCCAACTTCGCGATCATCCAAGCCCTGTTCCAAGGCCGCATCCGATTTTCCCGCCGCGGGATCCTCCCCTCGCCGAGACGCCCACGAGTGCCTTCTCCCGGTCGGGCTCGCCTCTTCTCACCGACCTGGAGCGGAACTCATGGCTCTGCTCGGCCGCTTCGACCCGCTCGAGCCGGTACGGACGCACCGGGATCGAAGCCCGGACACGCGGATCGACGCTCAGTCGGTGGGGCGGCCCGAGCAGCCGGTGCACCAAGCCCCCGGTCGTCCATCCCCGCATCCGCAGGCCGGCGAGCGAGACATACCGCCGCCCGTCCTCCTCATGCTCCCCGCGACCCATCACCATCGCTGCCTCCCCCGTGGCGCGCCGCAGCCCCTCGACCGCGGCCATCGGTAACTCTCCGTGACGTCACATCCCAGTGAAGCGCACCCCACCGACAACCGCCCGCGACGGACGCCGTCTGTGGATAACCACTCGACAGCACGGCCCGCGACTGACAGCCTCCCGCTATGCGCGACAAACACCTGGGACGTTTCACGGCGGCGGACTTCTAGCGCCGCACCGGACACTCCGGTGGGCCGCGGAAGGTCTGCCATGTCACGCACCGTTCACCACGTCCCCAACCGTCACCGCACCCTGCCCGCACGCTGGCCGCTCGGCCTGCACGGCCCCTGGGCGGGCCATACCGTCACCGAACTCCGCTATTCCGGCGAGGAGTTGGCCCGTGCCGCGCGCGAGCGCCGCCGCCCTGTGCCGAGGCTCGCCAGGCGGAGCTTCACCTCGTACACGTACTCCCGCGCCGTGAACGAACGTCGGTACAGCCCCTACGAACGCCGGGCCAGAGCTGCCCTCCAGGTCTTCCGCACCTCCGCCCGACGGCATCTGCGCGCGGCCCCCACGGACGCGCTGCTGCTGTGGGCCGAGGATCTGGACCACCCGCCGACCCGCCACCGGCATCGTGACCTGTGGGAAGCGTGACGGATACCGCGCATCATGTCCGCGGTGGACCGAACTCCCGGTCGCGCAGCCGCCGTTCGCACTCCTGCGCAAAGTCCGGGTACGCCTCGGCGATGGCGGCGTAGACCCTCCGGCGCAGCAGCTCCTCCGCGGCCGCGCGGCCGGTGTGTCCACGCAGCCCGTCGAGCAGCTCGTCGTGGCGTGTCAGCCGGTGACGCAGATAGTCGACCTTCCACCGGATCAGCGCCTCCGGTGCGGCGCTCTCGGCCGTGGCGGGACCGGGTGCGTGGTCCCGACGCCCGTGCCGTCGTTCCTCTTCACGTCGGTTGCGATGCGCGACGGCCGCCGCCGACAGCCGGTCGGGAGGCAGCCGCGGGACGTCGACGGGCTCCGCGGCGATACGCGCCAGCACTTCCCGCCGCCTGCGCTGCGCGGCGGCCTTCGCCGCGACGGAGCGACGGACGCATGCCGCCGACACCGCCCTGAACTCCTCGCTCGCCTCCACCGCTTCGACCCGCTCGACACGGTAGAGGCGGGTGTGCGGAGCCGTCCGGAAATACGGGTTGGCCCGCAGCAGATCGGGCTCGCCGAGCAGCTGCCGCACCATCCTGGCTGTCCAGCCGCGGGCGCGCAGACCGGCCGTGGAGAGGTGGTTGTGACGCGGTGGGCCGGCGGTGCCGCCCTGCGGGTTGTGCTGAGCGGGTGTCTGGTCGTCCTGTCGCCATGCCTCGTCGTGCGTCATCACAAACTCCCCCGTCGTAACGCTGAGTGACGAGTTCATTGATAACGCGTGCCACTGACAACGGGGCGAGGGCGAGGGACAGCCGACCTTGCCGAACGGGCAGGCCCGCTTCAGCTCCGGGCGCCCTCCGGGCTCACCCGGCCCGCGGGAGCCCCGCTTCCCGGCGAGCGTGGTGTCGGCAGGTTGATCAGGTCGCTGACGTCCGCCACCTCCCGCAGGTTCTCCGCCAGCGAGGCGAGGGTCACGCGTACCTCGGCGATCCGTGCGCGCAGCACGTCCGCGTGTTCCCACTGGCGTTCCCACACCACCGGATCCACTCCCTCCGGGCGCTGGGACTCGTACGCCGCCAGTCGTGGATGCCACGACGAGAGCAGGGGCCGCAGCACGCGGTTGAGGACCGTGACGGCGAGAACGCCGAAGCTGACGTGCCCGGGGGCCAGCGGAGGGGCGACCTCGGGGCCGTAGCGGCGCAGGATCTCGCGGGTGGTGTCGAAGAACGTGTAGAGGGACGACAGCGCCTCCCGCAGGAAGCCCTGCTCGGGGTCGAGCTCCTCGACCGACACGCGTGTGACGAGCTCCAGGTACAACTCCCAGGCCGCACCGCGCTCCGCGTCGGCCGGTTCCCATGTGCCGGTGATGTCGCCGACGAACGGGATCGCCAGCCTGGCCGTGATCTGTGTCGGTCCGCTCGGTCGACGCCGCCTGCGCTGCCTGATTCCCATGATCACTCTCCCCGCAACCACACTAGGGCAACTCGCAGTCGGGGACGACTGCTTCGGCCGCCGATGTGAGGGTGCGCAATTGCGTGGAGCCACGTCACCCGCCCACCTACGCTGCAGCACATGCCCACTCTCCCCGACCCCGTCTTCCTCGACACCACCGGCGACCGCCTCGCCGGCCTCCCCACCGTCCACGCCGTAGCCCTCGGCGGCTCGCGAGCCCAGGGCACGAACCGGCCGGACAGCGACTGGGACCTCGCCGTCTACTACCGCGGCCCCTTCGACCCCGCCGACCTCCGCGCGCTCGGCTGGGAGGGCGAGGTGTCGGACGTCGGCGGATGGGGTGGTGGCGTCTTCAACGGGGGCGCGTGGCTGACCATCGACGGGCGGCGGGTCGATGTGCACTACCGCGATCTCGACGTCGTGGAGCACGAGTTGGCGGAGGCGGAGGCCGGGCGCTTCCGGGTGGAGCCGCTGATGTTCCATCTCGCGGGGATTCCCAGCTATCTGGTGGTGGCGGAGCTCGCCGTCAACCAGGTGCTGCGGGGCGAACTGCCGAAGCCCGCCGCGTATCCCGAGAAGCTGAGGGCCTCCGCCTCCGAACGCTGGCACGGCACCGCCCGAGCCACCCTCGCCTACGCCAAGTCCGCCCACGCCCCGTACGGCCGCGTCACCGAACTCGCCGGCGCGATCGCCACGGCCGCCACGCAGACGGCGCACGGGGTGTTGGCGGGGCGGGGGGAGTGGGTGACCAATGAGAAGCGTTTGTTGGAGCGGGCGGGGCTGCGGGGAGTGGACGGTGTCATCGCGTCACTGTCCACGGGAAGGGATCCGGCCGTGCTGCACCACGCGGCCGACCACGCTCAGGCGCTCTTCGAAGAGGCCGGTGGGCAACAGCACGCGGACGCCCAGCCGCCCGTTCCCGCCCGCACCGCCGACGAATAACCTTTCGAAATGCGGCCGTTGTCGCGGTAACGTCCCTGACGTGGCGAAACTCAATCAGATCATCGCAGTCGAGAAAGGCGTCAAGTCCAAGGCGCACCAGGACCTGACGGCAGCTCACCATGGGCTGCAGAAGCCCGCGTTGCTGGCCGGTATCTCGCGTACCTATCAGCCGAAGGACGAGGAGGGTGAGCAGCTGCCGCCCGAGTCGACCCGGGTGCAGGTGAAGGCGGAGGACGTGCTGCGGGAGACCGCGGCGACGCTGACGCGGCTGTTCGACGTGACCGCCACGAAGGACTGGGCCAACTGCGCCGCGCGCGCGGATGTGAAGGTGGACGGGCGGGTGCTCGTCGCCGATGTGCCGGTGTCGTATCTGCTGTTTCTGGAGAAGCAGCTCGTCGATCTCAACACGTTCGTACGGAAGTTGCCCGTGCTCGACGCCTCCGAGGGGTGGGTGCAGGACCCGTCCACGGACTCCTGGAAGACCGAGCCGGTGCGGACCCTCCGTACGAAGAAGGTGCCCCGCAACCATGTGAAGGCCGAGGCGACCGAGAAGCACCCCGCTCAGGTCGAGGTCTATTACGAGGACATCCCGATCGGATACTGGACCACCGTGAAGTTCTCCGGTGCGCTTCCGGCGCGGCGCGTCAATGAACTCCTCGACCGGGTCGAGAAGTTGCAGCAGGCCGTGAAGTTCGCCAGGGAAGAGGCGAACGGCGTGGATGTCGTCGATCAGCGGGTCGGGGACGCCGTGTTCGGTTACCTCTTCGGGTAATCTCAGAGAATCCCCGGTCCTTTGCGGCCGGGGTGCGCGAGGAGCGCAAGCTGAAGCTGAAGCTTGTCGTGACTGCGCGGTTCCAGTGGAGGTTCGAGTCCTCCCCGCGGCATTTTCACGCGCCGCGGTAGCCCAACTGGCAGAGGCAGACCGCGCTCAATCTCAGACTCTTGCTCCAGATTCAGTATTCGCCGTCGATCGCCGGATCGACCGGGCCCAGACCCAGGGCGTCGAAATGCTGGTTCAAGTCCAGTCCGCACAGCTCGATGTGCGGTGGTCCAAAGGCAGGACGCGACGACATCACGACTGATCTGGGTTCTCAAGTGTGCCGGCGTGCGAAATGGACGGCACTCACAGGGCCCGGGGGCAGGCTACGCCCTCGGGCCCGCTCCCTTTCCGCCATGCGCCCAGCGAGCCGCCGCGAGTTGCGTTCATAAAGAACTCGCCTCTCCGGCCAACCGTCACATCCCCGAAATACGACGGCCCCATTCTCTCCAAGAACGCGATCTACCGTGGACACCGACAGCCCGGCCACCGTCGCCCGAAGGCAGCCCCCGCCCTCGACCAGCCGACAGGAGCCCTGTGCCCCGCGCCACCCTGCGACCCCTTCCGCCCTGGCTCGACCACACCCTGCGCGCCCAGCGCGGCCCCGTGCCCTGGAGTGCCGTCACGCGGGGCGCGCTGTCCGCCGGGCCGCTGCTCCTCGCCGCCGTGCTCGCCGGCCGCACCTCGCTCGGTGTCGTCGCCGCCATCGCCGCCATGCTCGCCGGCATCAACGACCGCCCCGGCAGCCGACGGACCTCCGTCAAGCGGCTCGGCATGCCGGCCCTGGCCGGAGCGGTCGGGCTGCTCGCCGGGACGTACGCCGGTGATCATCTCGGGGCCGTGACGCTCAGCCTGCTCCTCACCGGCGTCGGACTCGTCGCGGGCGGTGTGAGCGCCATCGGACCCGTCGCCTCCGGAGCCGGGACGCAGTTGCTCGTCGCGTGCGCCATCGGCGCCGGGATGCCGTTGCCGGACGAGGGGTGGCAGCGCGCCCTCGCCTATCTCGTGGGGGCCGGCTGGCTGCTCGGGCTGCGACTCGCGCTGCCGACGCCCGGTTCCCTCGCCGGGGACTTCCGGTTCGACGGCGAGCGGGAGGCCGTGGCGGCGGTCTACGACGCCGTCGCCGAGCTGCTCGACGCCGTCGGCACCTCGCACGCCACCGCGCGGCGCGTCGCGCTCACCGCCGCTCTCGACCATGCGCAGGACGCCTTCGCCGGACCGCGGCTGCGCCGGTACGCCAGTTCCTCCGCCGAGCGGCGGCTGCACGCGCAGTACGCCGCCGCGCTGCCGCTCGCCGAGGCCGCGACCGCGCTCGCGTGGGCGGGGGAGGCCGGTTCCGGGCGGGCGTCCGCGGGCCCCCGACGGCTCGCCACCGCCGTACGCGAGAACACGCACACCGGGCCGCTGCCCGCGCCCACCCGTTCCGCGCCCGCCCTGCGGGCCCTCGACGACGCCCTCCTGCGCGCCGCCGAGGCCTTCGACCAGGCCGAGGGGAGCGAGCTGCACACCCGCCGGCGTACCGGAAAGGACCTGCTGCGGGCCGTCTTCGGGGCCGGTGGACGCGAGTACGGGCTGCGGGTCGCCCTCTGCTTCGGGGCCAGCGCGGCCGTCGCGCAGGCCCTGCACCACGCCCGCTGGTACGGGCAGCACGAGCACTGGTACTGGCTGCCCGCCACCGCGGTCTTCCTCGTCAAGCCCGACCTCGGACCGCTCGCGTCCAGGGTGCTGTGCAGGGCCGCGGGGACCGTGCTCGGTGCGCTCGTCTTCGCCGGGTTCGCCGCGGTGCTGCCCAGGCCGGAGGGGCTCGTCGCGCTCGTCGCCGTCAGCGGGGCCCTCATCCCGGTCGCCACCCGGCACTTCGCAGCCCAGACCGCCGTCGTCACCGTCCTCGTCCTGGCCCTCGTCATGGTCGGCGGCGAACCGCAGGCCTCCGCAGGACGGATCGGCGAGACCCTGCTGGCCTGCGCGATCGTCCTCCTCGTCGGCCACCTCCCGATGCCGGGACAGCGCGGCGGGACGGTACGTGCCCGACTCACGGCGGCGAGCCGCGCGGCCCAGGCGTACCTCGACCACGTGCTGCGCGAGGCCGACATCGAGCTGCGGGGCGACTCCGACCCCCGCGCCCTGCGCTGGGCCCTCCGCCGAGAGGCCTACCGCACCCTCGCCCAGGCCCGTACCGCCATCACCCTCGCCGCCGCCGAACTCCCCGCGCTCGCCCGGCACTCGGAAGGCGCGGACGACATCGTCGCCACCCTCGAACGCCTCGTCGACACGACCACCGCCTGCGCGGTCCACCTCGACGACTCGGGCCGCCTCACACCCCGCCACACCGAACGCCTCACTGAATTGCTGGCCGAACTGGCCGAGGACCGCGAACGGGTGGGACTACGCCTGCCCGAACTGCCCCTGGCCGTGTAACGCCGGGTTGGGAAGCGCCCTGAAGGGGCGCGGGGAACTGCGCGACCAGCCACACACAACCCGCACCCGCCAACGTCGAATCCACCCCACGACGGCCAGGCGCACCTGTGTTCACTCCACCCTTACCCACACCGGAGCGTGATCCGACCCCGCCACCCCCCGCCTCAACGACCCCGTCCCCGCCGCCGTCACCCGGCCGACCAGCCGACGGCTCAGCAACAGGTGGTCGATCAGCTCCCGGCGCCCGGAGTTGACACGGGAGAAGCGTTGCTCGGCCGGGATCTTCGGAGCCACGTTCCACAGCCGTACCGCATCGCCCCCGTCGGGCCGGTCGAAGGCGGGGGTGCCGAGTTCGGAGCCGGGCGGGCCGAGCAGGATCTGTGTGGTGGCCGCCTGGACCTCGTCGTTGAGGTCGCCCAGCACGACCACGTCCCGCTCGCGGCCGTCACCGTCCAGCAGTTCGTCGGCCAGCGCGCGCAGGGACGTCGCCTCCGCCGCCCGCCGGTACAGCGCGTACGCACCGAACCGGGCCCGCTCGCCCTCGTCGCGCGGCTGGAACCGGCCGCCCGGATACGACAGCAGCTTCGACTTGAGATGGCACACCGCCGCCCGCAGCGGCCCGCCCTCCGCGGCCGCCTCCACCGCCAGGAAGCCACGGCCCGCCTCCGCCACCGCGAGCCCCTTGTCGTCCGCCTGCACCGGGCGCAGCTTCGCCGGGAACCCGTTCGTGTCGTGCAGCACCTCGAACGGAAGGCGACTGAGGAAGCCGACCCGGATCCCCCGGCCGTCCGCGTGCCGGGAGAGCGCGGTGTGCCAGTTGCCGCCCAGCATGCCGACCAGATCCCGCAGCGCCTCCGGCTCCCCGACCTCCTGCACGCCCAGCAACGTCGGATCGAGCTCCGTGATCACCTCGGCCAGAGCGGCCAGCTTCGTCTCGTACGCCGCCTTGTCCCTGGGGCCGAACGGGCCGCCGGGCCGGTACAGGTTCTCCAGGTTCCAGGTGCCGATGAGCATGCCGGTCCCCCTTCCAGACGCTGTGGTGAGGCCAGGGTGCTCGTCCGGCCGACCTCACGACAGAGTCGGGACAGGATGCGCGGTTCGGCTCACGCGGCGCGAGGACGCCGTCGTACGTTGGCGTGATGACCGACTCTCCCGCCGACCTCGTCATCACCGGATGCACCGTTCTCGTGCACGACGATCAGGAGCGCATCGGGTTCGAGGAGAACGCCACCATCGTCGTACGGGACGGAGTCATCGAGTCCGTCACGACGTCCCCCGAAAGCCCGCCCGCCGCCGAACACATCGATGCCCGCGGACAGGTCGCCCTCCCCGGACTCGTCAACTGCCACACCCACGCCCCGATGGTCGCCCTGCGCGGCGTCGCCGAGGACCTGCCCACCGAGGAGTGGTTCAACGACCTCGTCTGGCCGATCGAGTCCAACCTCACCGCGACGGACGTGGAGTTGGGTGCGCGGCTCGCCTGCGCCGAGATGATCCGCGCCGGTGTCACCTGCTTCGCCGACCACTACTTCTCGATGGACGCCGTCGTCTCCGTCGTAGAGGAGTGCGGGATGCGCGCTCATCTCGGCGAGGCCTACTTCTCCTCCCAGGGTCCCCAAGGGCGGGAGAAATCACTGGCGTTCGCGCTACGGCACCGAGGCGCCGCCGGTGGCCGCATCACCACCGCCCTCGCCCCGCACGCCCCCTACACCGTCGTCGACGACGACCTCGCCGCCACCGCCGCCCTCGCCCGCGAGCACGGACTGCCCGTCCACCTCCACGCCTCCGAGAACCGCGATCAGGCGGAGACCAGCCTCGAACGCCACGGTGTCACCCCCATCGAGGTCCTGGCACGCACCGGCATCCTCGACGCCGACGTCCTGATCGCCCACGGCACCGGCATCCTCGACCGCGACCTGCCCGTGCTCGCCGGCGCCTCCGGCCGCGTCGCCGTCGCCACCGCACCCCGCGGCTACCTCAAGTTCGCCTGGCCCACCACCACACCCGTACGCGCCCTGCACGACCTCGGTATCCCCGTCGGACTCGCCACCGACGGCGCCGCCTCCAACAACTCCCTCGACGTCTGGGAGTCGATGGCGCTCACCGCCCTCATCCAGAAGTCCACGACCGGCGACCCGCGGTGGCTGACCTCCCGCCAGGCCCTGCACCACGCCACGCTCCAGAGCGCCCGCGCGGTCGGACTCGGTGACACCCTCGGCACCCTCGCCCCCGGCCGTCGCGCCGACATCGTCCTCGTCGACCTCACCGGCCCGCACACCCAGCCCGTCCACGACCTCGCCGCCACCCTCGTGCACAGCGCCCGCTCCTCCGACGTCCGCACGACGATCGTGGACGGCCGGATCCTGATGCGCGACCGCGAGCTGCTGACCATCGACGTGGCCGAAGTCGTCCGGGCGTTGGGGGAGCGGATGCCCGCCCTCCTCGACCGCAGCCACGGAAAGCGCATCCAGGACTACGACACATAAAAATCTTCCGATACGGCGATGAGTTCCGCGTCCGCCTCCGGTCAGCACTCGGAACGGACCGTCGCAGCAGGAGGAGCCATGTCGCTTCCGGAGACCGTCTCGCGTGAGCAGTGGCGCGCGGCGCGCAGGGAATTGCTGGTCAAGGAGAAGGCGGCCACGCGCGCGCGTGACGCGCTCAACGCCGAGCGGCGCGGGCTGCCGATGGTGGAGATCGACGCGGAGTACGTCTTCGAGGGCGGTGACGGGAAGGCCACGCTGCTCGACCTGTTCGAGGGACGGGACCAGCTCGTCGTCTACCACTTCATGTTCGCGCCCGAATGGGACGCGGGCTGCCGCAGCTGTTCGGCGTTCCTGGACCAGATCGGGCACCTCGCGCATCTGAAGGCACGGGGGACGACCTTCGCGGCCGTGTCCCGGGCGCCGTACACCAGGATCCTGCCGTTCAAGGCGCGGATGGGATGGACCGTGCCCTGGTACTCGTCGTTCGGCGGCGACTTCAACCACGACTTCGAGGTGACCCTGGAGCACGAGGGGGAGTCCTTCGAGCGGCCGGGCGTCAGCTGCTTCCTGCGGGACCGCGACCGGGTCTTCCACACCTACTCGACGTACGAACGGGGTCTCGACGGACTCGGCTCCACCACCAGCCTCCTGGATCTCACCGCGCTGGGCCGGCAGGAGGAGTGGGAGGAGCCGAAGGGGCGCGCGTCGGCGCTGGGGGCGCCTGCGGGGAGTGAGCGCATTCGCTATCACGACGAGTACGAGGTCTGACACGAACGGTAGTGGAAGTGACCGTTCGGTAACCGGATTCTCACGCTGCGCGGTAAACGCGTGTCAGCTACGTCTCAGTCCCGCAACTCACCGAGCCGTTCCAGCCCTCCAGAGCGTTAACTCCTAAAAGAACGACGCTCTATCGGAGGTGCAGGATGGTGAACGGGCGGACCGTGCTCGAGCGCTTTCCCGCAGGTGGGCCGCGAGGCTCGTGGCCGGCGGAGGAGTTCGCGCACGCGCGACGACTTGAGGGACTGCCCGCCGAGGTCGTGATGGACCTCGCGACGGACGCGTTCCTGGTGATCGTGCGAGGCGGCGAGGCCGCCGCCGTGGCGTGAGCGTCAGCTGGCCCTCGGCGCGGTGAACTGGTCCGCCTGGAGCGAGTACAGCTCCGCGTAGACCCCGCCCGTGGCCAGCAGTTCCTCCGGTGTGCCGGACTCCACGAGCCGGCCCTGCTCCAGGACGTGCACCAGGTCCGCGTGGCGCACGGACGCCAGCCGGTGGGTGATCAGGACCACCGTCTGTCCCGTGCCCGCCAGGGCGCGGATCTTCTCGAAGACCTCCAGCTCGGCCCGGGCGTCCAGGGCCGCCGTCGGCTCGTCCACGATCAGGATGCGGCCGCGCCGGTACGCGGCCCGGGCGATGCCTAGGCGCTGCCACTGCCCGCCCGACAGCTCGTGCCCGCCGCTGAAGTGCCGGGCCAGCAGGGTGTCCAGGCCGCGCGGCAGATCGGCCACCACCTCCTGGGCCCCGGCCTCGGCGACCGCGTCGGCCAGCCGCTCCTCGGTCAGGGGCGCGCCCGAGCGGCCCACCGCCACATTGACCTTGGCCGTGAACGGCCACCGCTTGAAGTCCTGCGCCACCATCGCGATCCGCTCGGCGAGCAGCCGCCGGTCCGCACCGGCCGCGTCCACGCCGTCCCACAGGATCCGGCCCCGGTCGGGCGTGTAGAGACCGGAGAGCAGCTTCACCAGGGTCGTCTTGCCGGAGCCGTTCTCGCCGACGAGCGCGACGATCCGGCCGAGGGGGAGAGCCAGGGTGATGTCGTCGAGGGCGGGCCGGGTGGACTCACCCGGATAGCTGAACGTGACGTTCTCGAAGCGGATCTCCTGAGGATCCTCGGGCAGCTCCTGCCCACCGACCGGGATCGCCCGCTTCTCCGCCTCGACGTACAGCCGCTGAAGATCGCCCACGAACAGGGCCTCCTGATGGAGCTGGTTCAGCTCCAGGACGAGACTGTCGAGGCTGGACGAGCCGGAGCGGATCGCGATCACGGCCGTGCCCGCGACGGAGAGTGCCATGGCCCCGGCGAGCAGCAGACCGCCGAGTGTCGCGTACGTCGCCACCGTCGCGATCCCCGTCCAGGACGCCGCGATGAGTCCCGTACGGGCCGCGAGCCGGGCCAGCCGGGCCTGTTCCGCCTCCGCGACCTCCGACATCGCACGGTAGTGGTGGAGCAGGAAGGGTCCGACACCGTGCAGACGGATCTCCGGCGCGGACTCCGGCTCGGTGAGCAGACCGCTGAGAAGGTGGCCGGCCCGGGCGTGCTGCACCCAGGTGTGGAAGGACTCGTACCGGCGGCGCGCGACGGTCAGGGCGCTCCAGGCGCTGGGCAGGGTCATCGTCACCAGCAGCGGGAGCAGGGCGGGGTGCAGCACGGTCAGGACACCGGCGGCCGCGATCAGGGAGATCGCCGCGTTCATGACCCGGGTGGCGTAGGCGATCATGCGGCGGGCGGAGGTGGCGCCGTACTGGGCGGTGTCGAGCAGCTTGTGGAAGGCGTGGTCCTCGATGGCGGCCAGCTCCACGGCCGCGGCCCGCTCCAGATAGCGTTCGGTGGCGACGCGCTCGACCTTGGGCTCGAGGCGGCCGGTGGCGTATGTGGACGCGGCCCGCAGCAGCGCGGAGACCAGCATGACGCAGGCCATGGCGACGAGGGCGGGAACGGCACCGTGCAGCCGCTCCTCGATCGATCCGCCGCCCATCAGCCGGCCCAGCACGCTGTTCACGGCCAGCAGACTCACCGCCTGCGCCAGACCGCGGCCCGCCTCGGCGCCGAGCACGATCCGCGCGGCCTTGCGGTCCGCCTGCCAGGCCAGCCGGAAGCTGAGCGCGAGCAACGCGGGCAGCTGGCGCACCATGGCCCGGAAGCTCAGGTGCAGCCGGGCGTCGGAGTGACTGTTCCAGCCCGTGTCGTACCGCAGGGGCCCGCCGAAGAGCAGCCGCTCCGACTCGGACAGCTCGGGCTCCCTGACGTCCCGTTTCCTCGCCACCGTCGACCTCCCCCGCTCGTGGACGGAGGGCCACTATCGCGGGAGGGAGATGCCGGGGGCAGGGCGCAGACGGATGTGCGGGGACGCGCGGGCGTACGCCGTGGGGGCGGTCAGCCGGGGTTCGCGGGTCGGCCACCCAGGTGGGGCTTGCGCCTCGGACTCCTACCGACGAGGGCCGCGCCCTCGATGCGCGGTCGTGCCTCGCGGCGGACCAGCCGGAGGCATACGGAGATCCCCGGCCCCGCCTGACTCACGGACTCCCGAGGCCCGCGTCCCAGGACACGGCCCCTCAGCCGCCTTCGGCCCACCGTCAGGGACCTACGCGCTGATCGGTCGCGACCAGGTCGGCGTGGTCCCCGTGACCCGGCACAGCGCCAGATACAGCGGGATCGGCGGGGTGTACGGAAGCTTGCCCTCGGGGCGGTGGATCAGGTCGGGGGCCACCGGCGCGTCCGGAACGATCGCGCCGGTGGCGTACTGGGCGGGAGCGGGCCACTCCAGGGCGTAGTCGGAGTCCGACGGGACGAGCCACCACCAGTGCGTCTCATCGGCGTAGACGCACCCCGCACGGGGCAGCCGGGGCATCAGCAGCGGGCCGAAGCGGGCGGGTATCGCCACCGCGTCGCAGCCCAGGGGGGTGGTCATCCCGTCGGGGACAGGGAGGCGGCGGGGTGCGGCCGGGGTGTGCAGGCCGCGCCGGAGGCGGACCAGCGTGTCCAGGGTCAGTACCTTGCCGCCGGTCGCGGGCCTCACAGCCATGGACCCCCCGTCCCGTGATGCCGCGCTGTTCCGTCGTGCCTTGCCGTTCCGTCGTGCCGCGTTCCGTCGTGTCGCGCGTCCGCGTCGTCGTGCTCGCCGCCCGAGCCGTCGGCGGGGCCGGGCTTGGGGCGGGCTCCCCAGCCCAGGTCGTTGCAGGGGCCGCAGTCGTGACGGGGGGCGTCGGCCTTGCGGGGCAGCTCCGCCCAGACCAGCAGGCCGGGGCCGTGTTCATGGGCTCCCCAGGCGTGACAGAGGGCGTCGACGAGAAGCAATCCCCTCCCGTGCTCCTCCTCGCCCCGCTGCGCCACGGACGGATGGACCTCACCCGGCGCGCAGCCCTCGTCACGCACGGCTATTCGCACCAGTTCGTCGCCGTCGTGCAGCTCGCACACGATGTGGCTGCTCGCCGTGTGCACGATCGCGTTGGTGACCAGCTCGGTGACGACCAGGGCCGCCGAATCGCAGATGTCCTCGCAGACCGACCAGCCGTTCAGCCGGGCCCGCGTCAGCCGTCTGGCCTGGGCGGGAGAACCCGGATGGGCGGCCAGCTCAAACCGGAACCGGCGCTCGGCAGCGGCCCCACCAGGGGTTACTCCCGGAGCAGCGCCGAGGCTGTGGGGGCCTGCGGCGGCGTCTGTTCCTAAGGGCGCGGACGGAATCACGCTTGCCACTATCGCCCCGCCGTGAACACTTGGCAAGTGTCACTCTGAAAATTGCAGAGTGCTGTGTGACGGTCTGGAAGGCCGTGGCACACTGCTCGCAACAGCATGTCGAGCGGCGCCAGTTGAGATCACCGGAGATCCGACCAGGTCTTCGAATAGGTCTTCGAATGGCGCCGTCCGGCTGCCAGGATTCTTTTGCACAGGTTTTTACGGTCTTCGGACCTCAGGGACGTCCAGGAGGTGGAGGGTGAGCGAGCCGCGGTCCGCGCCGACGGTCGGCCAGGTCGTCCTCGGTCGGCGCCTGCTGGACCTGCGCGAACGCGCCGGTCTCAAGCGTGAGGAGGCCGCCCGCGTCCTGCGCGTCGCCCCCGCCACGGTCCGCCGGATGGAGATGGCCGAGGTCGGCCTCAAGATCCCGTATCTCCAGCTGCTCCTGAAGTCCTACGGCGTCTCCGAGGAGGAGGCCGACGCCTTCGTGGAGCTGGCAGAGGAGGCCAACAAACCCGGCTGGTGGCAGCGGTTCCACGACATCCTGCCCGGCTGGTTCTCGATGTACGTCAGCCTCGAGGGCGCCGCCGGCCTCATCCGGTCCTACGACCCCCACTTCCTGCCCGGACTGCTGCAGACCGAGGAGTACGCCCGCGGCGTCCTGAAGTCGGGGGCCATCGGCCAGACCAGCCCGGACGACATCGAACGGCACGTCGCACTGCGAGTACAACGCCAGGAACTGCTCACCCGTCCCGACGCACCGCGGTTCTGGGCCGTGGTGGACGAGACCGCGCTGCGCCGCCCCGTCGGCGGCCCGGAGGTGATGCGGGCCCAGATCGACAAGCTGCTCGAGGCCACGAAGCTGCCCAACGTGACCCTGCAGGTCGCCCCGTTCGCCAACGGGCCGCACCCCGGCACGTACGGGCCCTTCGTGCTGTTCCGATTCGCCGTGCCGGAGCTTCCGGACATGGTCTACAGCGAGTACCTGACCGGCGCCGTCTATCTCGACGCGCGCCCCGAGGTGGCGACCCATCTCGAGGTCATGGACCGCATGGCGGCGCAGGCCGCTACGGCACATCGCACGAAGGAGATCCTCCGGGATCTCCGCAAGGAGCTGTGAATGGATCGCATCAAGCCGCGCATACCGGTCTACAACGGCATGCCCGCGCGGGAGTTGGGCAGCGAGGGCTGGCACAAGCCGTGGAGCGGCGGCAACGGCGGCAACTGCCTGGAGGCGATGAAGCTGGCCGACGGACGGATCGCCGTCCGTCAGTCCACGGACCCGGACGGGCCGGCGCTGATCTACACCAGCGACGAGATGACGGCCTTCATCGAGGGCGCCAAGGCGGGGGAGGCGGACTTCCTGCTGTCGTGACGTGGTTGCTGTGACATAGGCATGCTTAAGCAATGGTTGAGATCGACACCGGCAAACCCCACCCCGCCCGGATGTACGACTGGTACCTCGGCGGCACTCACAACTACCCGGTAGACGAGGCGATGGGCCGGCAGATGCTGGCCCTCGATCCCAGAGTTCCGGTCATGGCCCGGGTCAACCGGGCCTTCATGCACAGATCCACGAACTGGCTGGCCCGCCAGGGCATCCGCCAGTTCCTGGACGTCGGCAGTGGCATACCCACAGAGCCCAACCTCCATCAGATCGCCCAGAAGATCGCGCCCGACGCGCACGTCGTCTACTGCGACAACGATCCGATCGTCCTCGCCCACGCGGCGGATCTGCTGCGGGGCACGGACGACGGCGTGACGGAGTATCTGCAGGCCGACTTCCGTGACACGGACGCCATCGTGAAAGGCGCGCGGAAGATCCTGGACTTCGACCGCCCCGTCGCGCTGTCTCTCGTGGCCCTGCTGCACTTCGTTCCGGACGAGGACGGCGCATACGAACTGGTCGCGCGGCTGCTCGACCGACTGCCCTCCGGCAGCTACCTGGTGGCCAGCCACGCGACCGCCGACTTCACCCCGGAGGAGTCGAGGGTGGCCACCGACAAACTCAAGGCCGCCGGTGTCACGCTGGCGTTGCGCTCCCGCGAGGAGTTCGCCCGCTTCTTCGACGGCCTGGAACTCGTCCAACCCGGCGTCGAAGTACCCCAGTTGTGGCATCCCGAACTGGGCGAGCCGGTGCCGGGGCAGGACGACGGCGTGATTCCCGGGTACGGGGCGGTGGCTCGTAAGCCGTGAGGTGACTAGAACCAGGACGCGATGCGCCGGGGCGCGTCCACCAGCCGGCTGACCGCCACCACCGGCAGCGGCGGCTGTGCCGCCTCGTTCCGGCTGAGGTTCAGCCCGTAGTAGATCTGCTCGATCGACGGCGGTCCGACCGCGAGATTGCGCCGGACCGCCGAAGCGGACGACTCCTCGCCGGTCTGCACGAGATAGGCCGCCGCCATCGTGCCCGTACGGCCGACTCCCGCGCCGCAGTGCACGAACACGGGCCCTGACGACTTGGCGACGATGTCCAGGAGGCGCCGCACCTGCTCGGGCTTCGGCGTCTGACCGTCACGGATCTGCAGTCGTACGACGTCCAGACCGGCATCGGTCGGACCGGCGAGCTGGTGGGCGCTGAGGTCCTCGGCGCGCAGGTCGACGACCGTGGTGAAGCCCATGGCCGCCAGCGTCCGGTACCCGGCCGGGGAGGGAGCGGCGCCGCGCCACAGGTGGCCCGACGCGTCGACCGGCTGGAAGTTGTGGACGCCCTGCACGGTGCGGGTCCCCGCCGGCGCCGGGGTCTCCTGGCGCATCCAGTACGACAGGGCCAGGATGCCCCCGGCTCCGGCCGCCCACAGGACGACGTAACCGAGGACGAGGGTCAGGAGGATCCGCATGGTGCGTCGCCGGAGCGGACGCCGAGGGGCGGCAGGGCGGGGGAGAGTGGCGGTGAGAACAGCCATGAGCGACCAGGGGGACTAGGGGACGTAGGCGCCTTGGCAGCGTAACCCGAGGTCCTCTTGGCCGTCTTGTCCGTGTACACAAGCAAATGTGTCCTTCGTGTCCGATCAGTCGTCGTCGGAGTCCGCGTCGCCGATGCCGACCACCGTGAGATGGGCGCGCTCCAGGGTCGCGTCCTCCAGACAGCCCCGCAGCCGCATACGGTCGTGCTCGGTCAGAGCGGGGTGGACGACGCCCGCGAAGAGGCCGTCCCCCAGGTCACCGAGGGCGGCGTGCCGCAACGGTACGGACGTGGAGTCCCGGCAGCGCTCCCAGACCTGCTGCGCGGCCAGGGATCGGCGTGCGGCCGTCGTGTCCGGCCCGCGCAGGTCGACCTGGACGAGCACCGATGTGGCCTCGCTCTCGTCCGCCTTCTCCTCCCTGGTCTGGGTGAGGTCGGCGAGACCCACGACCAGCGCGCCGAGCAGGGCGGCACCGACGACCCCGACGGTGACGAGACGCGCGGTACGGCCCGGCGAGCGGCGGGCGGCGGGCGACGGCAGGTCCTCCAGGTCGTCGGGCGAGGCCGGGTCGGGTGCGGTGAGGACGGCCAGCCGCCCGGCGAGCCGCCGCTCGGCGGGACGGGCCGTGGCCGAGGCGACGCGCTGCACCACCCAGGCGAGCCCGGACAGCAGCACACCGGTGACCATGAGGACCGGTACGAAGACATACGCCCGGTCCGCCGGGTCCTCCAGCCACCGGAACCGGGTCTCCTCCCGTTCCACGGCCGGCTGCCTCAGCCGGGCCAGCGCGTCCTCCTGCCGTGCCGCCAGCTCCCGCTGCCGCAGGTCGGACGCGCTCAGCCGCTCCTCGATACGGGTCAGCCGCCCCAGCATCACGATGCCGAGCAGCAGCACCTCGACGACCAGCAGCAGAACACCCATCAGCATGGCCCGCTGCCATTGCCACCGGTACAGATAGACGACGAGGTACGTCCCGGCGCCGGCCGCGGCCAGGCCCGCGAAGACGTACGCGATCCTCCTCATGGCGTGTCTCCCGGCCGTACGTCCCCGGCGGTCCCGTCGACGGTGAGGCGGGAACCGACAGGGAAGCGGTGCACGGCGTCCGTCACCCCCACGACGGCGGGGAGCTCGAACTCCCTTGCCAGCACCGCGAGATGGGACAAGGGGCTGCCGGTCTGCGCGACCAGCCCGGTGAGACCGGGCAGCAGCGGGGCGAGCGCGGGATCCAGGGTCCGTACGACGAGCACGGCGTCCTCGGGCTGCGGCCCCGCCCCGTCCCAGACGGTCCCGACGGCCCGTCCACCGGACACCCCGCGCATACCGTGGCGGTTCCCGCCCCCCCGCTCGGCGACGACACCTCCGGCCTCCGTAAGCCGGAACGCGTCCGGCAACGGCGCCGACTCGTCCAGGGGCACCCGTGCCCCGAGATCGGCGGGCAGCGGCGCGCCGTGCAGCCCCGCGGCCAGCTCCCGCCACCGCAGCAGCCCGACCCGCTCCGCGTCGAGCCCGAGCCGCCGCGCCGCCTCCTGCACGAGCCGCACCTGGAGCTCCTGCACCCAGCGGATGCGGAGGCGGAGGGACTCGCGGGGCGGGAGGCCGGTGGTGGGGGAGTGGTGCGTGCCGTGCCGGGGTTCCGGCGGAACGTTCTCGGCAGTGTCCGGTACGCGGGACCTCGGCACGGCCTGCTCCTCGTCGCCGGCCACGTCCGCCGGCGACGGGAGCCGCCCCCGCTTGCGCAGGCTCGGTGAGGTGAGCGCCAGGACCACCGGGTTCTCGGCGATCACCCGCTCGTCGGGCACGCCACGCGCGCGTGCCGTCTCCAGGGCGGCCAGTGCGGTGCCCGCCGCAGTACGGCTCTTGGGGGGCTCCTTGAGGAGCGTTCCCGCGAGGGCCTCCTGGGCGTGCAGGGAGACCAGGGTCCTGCGGGTCCAGCGGACCTCCGCGACCAGGGCGGACGCGGGGAGCGCGGACAGCCGCGGTAGCTCGGCGAGGCGGCGGTCGACGTCCGCCACGAGATCCGTCGCCAGACCCGGCAGCGCCGCGGAGAGGCGGCCCACCCGCCAGGCGGCGCCCAGTCGGCGGGCCCCCGGCGCCGGGTTGAGCAGCGCCAGCCACCGGTGCCGCGGACCCGTGGTGCCGAGCAGCCGCAGGTCGGCGGCGGCCCGACCGCCGACCGTCGTGACCACCGGCACCGTCCGCAGCAGCCGCCGCGGCGCGCTCCCGCCGATGTCGAGAGCGGCGGCGAGCCCGCGGGCCATCGGCGCCACCCACAGGTCCTCCTCCAGCGGCGTCAGCTGCTCGGGCAGCGTCTCCGCCACCGGACCGGGCCCGAGCAGCCGTGCCCCGTGCGGCGGTCGCGCCGCCATCGCCGTGATCGGACGGCTCTGGAACAGCCACAGCCGCCCGTCCCCGTCGAACCCGAACTCGATGTCCTGAGGCCCGCCGAAGATCTGCCGGGCCCGCCGCGCGAGCCGCGCGAGGCGGGCCAGCTCGGAGCGGGTGAGCAGCGCACCGGCCTCGGAAGGCTCCGTCCGCAGCAGCCGTCCCCGCCCGCTCAGCCAGTAGTTGGTGCCCGCCTGTTCCCCGCTGACCAGCGTGTCCGGACCGCCCCGCACCGCGCTCACCAGCATCCGGTCGGTCCGCCCCTCCACGGGATCGGCACCGAACATGACCCCGCCGACCCGCGCCGCGAGCATCGGCTGCACGAGGACCGCCATCGGCGCCGTTGCCCCGTCGGGCCGTACCGCAGAATCGAGCACGGTCCGCACCGCCGTACGGAAGTCCTGCCATCCCCGCACGTCCAGGACGGAGGCGAACTGGCCCGCCAGGGACGACTCCTCCGTGTCCTCCTGGGGCGAGGAGGACCGGACGACGAGCGGGCGGGCGCCGCCGTCGGAGAGCTCCTGCCAGGCCCGCCGCAGGGCGACCGGGTCGTCGCCCCCTTGGTACGGGATCACGAAGCCGGGGAGCACCGGCAGCCCCGCACCGGCCGCGCGCGCGAGGTTCGCGGCCTTGGACCCCGCGTCGGTGGGTACCGCGGCGCCGGGACGGTCGAGCGGGACGGTGACCGGGGCATGGGCGTCGACCAGACCGAGGGCCACCTCGCCGCGAGGCCTGTCCCCGTCGCGTGCGCCTTCTCCGTGACGTTCGTCGAGCGTCGTCATCGCTCACCCTCCAGGACCGGCCGCCAACAGGGGGGACGCGCGGGGGTGGCCCTGCGCCTGACGGCGGAACGAAGGATGGGGCGAGCCGCTGCCGATCCCACCGGGGGTCCGACGGCAGCACACCTCCTGCTGCAATGATCCCACCGCTGTTGGTTTCCATGCCGGTCGGAAGCCACTTTTCGGACGTACGGAGAGGAATCAGGAGCACCGGAGGAGAGCGCCCGGGGCGCGCTCCTTCGCAGGCAGTACGCCGCGCCTCCTCCGGGGGAAGGAGACCCCTCAGCCGGCCTCGGGGGGCAGCACCCGGCACAGGGCGTCCAGCGCCGCGCCGTACGCGTGCTCCGAGGGCGTCGCGTATCCGACGACGAGCCCGTCGTAGGCCGGTACGGCGGCCTCGGACGGCTCCGGCGCCTTCGATGCCTTCGGTGCCTGTGGTGTCTTCGGTGCTTGCGGGTGCCGGAACTCGGCGAGGCCGTCCAGCGCGATGCCCGCCCAGGCGGCCGCCTTCAGCGCGGACCGCTCGGTGCCGGGCGGCAGCCTCAGCACCGCGTGCAGCCCGGCCGCGACCCCGGTCACCTCGATGTGCGGCGCGTGCTCGGCCAGCGCCGCGACCAGGCGGTCACGGCGGCTCCGGTAGTGCTGCCGCATGCGCCGCACATGACGGTCGTACGACCCCGACGACAGGAAGTCGGCGAGGCTCAGCTGGTCGAGGACGCTCACCCAGGCCTCCCGCTCGCCCTTGGCCGCGAGCACGCTGGCGACATGGCGCTCCGGCAGCACCATCCACCCCAGCCGCAGCGCGGGCGACAGGCTCTTGCTGACCGAGCCGACGAAGATCACCCGCTCCGGGTCGAGGCCCTGGACCGCACCGACGGGTTTGCGGTCGTAGCGGAACTCCCCGTCGTAGTCGTCCTCCAGCACCACCCCGCCACGCGCGCGTGCCCAGTCGACGACGGCCGCCCGCCGCTCGGCGTGCAGCGGCCCGCCGGTCGGGAACTGGTGGGCGGGCGTGAGCAGTACGGCCCGCTCCCGCGCCAACCGGCCCACATCGGCGCCGTGTTCGTCCAGGGGGAGCGGTACGGTCCGGACGCCCGCGTCGGCGAGGAGTTCGCGGTGGAAGGGCAGACCGTACGCCTCGACGGCCAGGGTGCCGCGCAGGACCGGCGTCCCGGACAGCAGCCGCAGCGCGTGCGCGAAGCCGGAGCAGATCACGATCCGGCCCGGCTCGGTGCGTACGCCACGCGCGCGTGCCAGGTACTCCGTGAGCGCCTCCCGCAGCTCGACGCGGCCGGCGGGATCGCCGGGGCCGAACACCTCGTTGGGCGCCTGCTGAAGGGCCCGCCGGTAGGAGGCCAGCCAGGCGGCGCGCGGGAACGTCGACGCGTCCGGGGTGCCCTGGCGCAGGTCGTGCCGGGGTCCACGCGCGCGTGGCGGAGTCTTCACGGGTACGCGCGCGTGCTTCGGGTTCGGACGCAACGGCTCGGTCCGTTCGGCGACCCGCGTCCCCGACCCCTGCCGGGCGGTGAGCCAGCCCTCCGCGACGAGCTCGGCGTAGGCGTCGGCCACCGTGTTGCGGGCCACGCCCAGGTCGGCGGCGAGCGAACGGTACGGCGGCAGCCGGGTCCCGGGGGTGAGCCGGCCGCTGCGTACGGCCTCCCTCAGGGCATCGATGAGAGCGGCCCGTCTGCTGCCCGGCCCGGAAAGCTCCAGGTGCAGGTCGGAGCCGATCCGCTCCGCGGAATTGACCCACGATCTAGCCATGGAAATGCACCCTACAGCGGGTCTATCGGCCCCATAGGTTGAGGGACATGACGACGAACACGAACACCGCCGCCGCTCCCCGCCTCGACTTCGCCAAGTCCGCCCCGAAGGTCTTCCGCGCCCTCATCGGCTTCGACGCCGCCGCCCGCGCGGGCCTGGACCCGGCCCTGGTGGAACTGATCCAGATCCGCGCCTCGCACCTCAACCACTGCGCCTACTGCCTCCACATGCACACCAACGACGCCCGCAAGGCCGGCGAGAGCGAGGACCGGCTCCACATGGTCGCCGTCTGGCGCGAGGCCCGGCACTTTTTCACGGAGAGGGAGCAGGCGGCCCTGGCCCTGACCGAGGCGGTGACGCTGGTGGCCGACGGGGGCGTCCCGGACGAGGTGTACGCGCAGGCCGCGGCCCGGTTCGGGGAGGAGGAGCTGGCGCAGGTGCTCGGGCTGATCTTCGCCATCAACACCTGGAACAGGCTGGCCCTGGCGACGAAGAAGGTGGCGGGGACGGACGAGCGGGTCTGAGCGTGGTTTGGGAGAACCGGACGATCTTCGACTCGTCACGGAAGCGACGTGGACGAGCGGATCCGAACGAGGGAGGGGCCGACGGGCCGTGGCGCCCGCCGTCGCCGTCTGCGGCTCGGCTACACCGTCATAGGCCGGTCGTACGGCCCGATCGGCGCCGGCAGTCGCGAACTCCCCGTCAGATGGCGGTCGACCGCAGCCGCCACCGCCCGTCCCTCTGCGATCGCCCACACGATGAGCGACTGCCCCCGGGCGGCATCCCCCGCGGCGAACACCCCGGGAGCGCTCGTCGCGAAGTCGGCGTCCCGGGTGATCGTGCCGCGCGGCTCCATCGCCAGCCCCAGCTGATCGACGAGCCCGTCCTCCCGGTCCGGCCCGGAGAAGCCGAGGGCGAGCAGGACGAGATCGGCGGGGAGCGTCCGCCCGGTGCCCGACACCGGCCGCCGCTCGGCGTCGACCTCGACCAGATGCAGCGACCGCACCTGCCCGTCCGCGTCGCCGGTGAAGCGGAGCGTGGACGCCGCGAACAGCCGCGCGTCCGCGTGGGCCGCCGGTGCGGTCCGGAGGTCGCCGGCCTCCTCGTGCGCGGCCGAGAGCCGGTAGATCTTCGGATAGGTCGGCCAGGGCTCGGCGTCCTCGTCGCGCTCGGCGCCGGGCTGGGCGTAGATGTCCAACTGGCTGACGGACGCGGCCCCTTCGCGCACCGCCGTCCCCAGACAGTCGGCCCCCGTGTCACCACCGCCGACGATGACGACATGCTTCCCGGCGGCGGACATCGGGGAGCTCTCCAAGTCCCCCTCGCACACCCGGTTGGCCAGCGGGAGATACTCCATCGCCTGGTGGACTCCCGCCAACTCCCGCCCGGGCACGGACAGTTCACGCCATGCCGTGGCCCCGGTCGCGATCACCACCGCGTCGTAGCGGGCCCGCAGCTCCGCCGCCCCGATGTCCCGTCCGACCACCGTCGACGTACGGAACTTCGTGCCCTCGGCCCGCATCTGCTCGATCCGCCGCTGAAGATGGCGCTTCTCCATCTTGAACTCGGGGATGCCGTACCGCATCAGCCCGCCGAGGCGGTCGTCCTTCTCGTACACCGCGACCGTGTGCCCCGCCCGGGTCAGCTGCTGTGCCGCCGCGAGTCCGGTCGGCCCCGACCCGATCACCGCGACCGTGCGCCCGGAGAGCCGGTCCGGTGGCCGCGGTGGTGCGAACCCCAGCTCCCAGGCCCGGTCGGCGATGGCCACCTCGACGTTCTTGATGGTGACCGCGGGCTGGTTGATGGCGAGCACGCACCCTGCCTCGCAGGGCGCCGGGCACAACCGACCCGTGAACTCCGGGAAGTTGTTCGTGGCGTGCAGCCGGTCGGCGGCCTGGCGCCAGTCGTCCCGGCTCACCAGGTCGTTCCACTCGGGGATCAGATTGCCCAGTGGACACGCGTCGTGGCAGAAGGGGATGCCGCAGTCCATGCAGCGGTCGGCCTGCTTGTTGATGATGGGCAGCAACGCCCCGGGGACATACACCTCGTCCCAGTCCCCGACCCGTTCCTCGACGGGCCGGCGAGGCCACTCCTGGCGAGGAGTGGTCATGAATCCCTTGGGATCGGCCATGGCCGTCTTCCTTGCGTGGGCGTCGACGGGCCGTGCGTCATCGGGCGGCACCCTTTCGGCCACGATACGTCCCGTCGGCCACTCGCGCAGGGGAGAAGACAGGGCGAGGGGACAGCGCTTTCCGGTGGCTCCTCCGGGCTGTCCCCGTACTCGCGCGGCTACGTGAGGGCCAGCACGTAGGACACCGCCGCGGCGCCCGAGGCGACCATACGGACGTGGTTCCAGACCGTCCACTCGCGCACATACTCCGGCCAGTACGCGGCCGCTTCTGCCGTCCCCGCGTCCAGCCTCATCAACGTGTCGTTGCGCGGCACGTTCGCGACCATCGTCACCCCGAACGAGCCGAACAGATACAGCGCGCTGCCCAGCAGCAGCTCCACCGTCCCCTCGTCCGGCCACAGCACGAACGTCACCACCGCGATCACCGCGCACAGCACCGCCGACCCGGCGAACACGAGCATGAACGCGGGCCGCAGCGCGGTCACGTTGATCGCCTTCATGGCGGCGACGCCCTGCGCCGGCGGCAGCGCGGCGAGCCCCTTCATCACGAAGGTGGAGAAGGCGCAGAAGACCCCGGCCACCAGACCGGTCCCGAGCACACCCAGCACCGTCAGTACGAAGTACGGTCCCTCGATCATGTCGTCAACTCCCGCATCGAGCCGAGATCCTGCCCGGCACCAACCGTCACCACAAGTGAATTCCCGTACGGGAAGGGTCACCATGGCCGAAGGCCGCGCGGGCATACGCGAGCGTCCAAAGAGGAGAACCTCCCCCCGCCGCAGCCCTCCGAATCACCGGTCCACTCCCGGGCGCGGCGGGACGGCGGCACAGCCCGGCGATGCCGTGGGACCGCGGCCTCGCCCCCTCAACCGGCCTCGGCCTCCGTCGCCCGCCATCCGCCCAGCGCCGTCTCCACGGCCGCCGCGATCCGCCTGCGCGCCTCGTGCCGCGGCACCCCGCTCATCAGCAACTGGTCGTACGGCGTGTCCAGATGCCGTACGGACGCCACGACCGCCGAGACCACCGCCCCCTCGGACAACGCCCGCCCCGCCGCACTCCGCCCCACCCGTCCACTGCCCCGCACCGAGGCATGCGCCGCGATCCCCCGCGCCCGCTCCGCCGGGCAGCCGGGAAACAGCCGCCGTATCTCCGCCGCGAACGCGTCCGTGAACCGCACGTCCTCCGCCGCCCGCCGCCGCGCGTCCCGCGACCGGCGCCGCCGCCGCGCCTCGGCGTCCGCGAGGCACCGCACCTCGGCCCGCGTGAGCGCCTCCTCCTCGACGAGCACGCCCTGCCGCTCGTATCTCGACCTGCGCCGGTTGAACCGGACGACCACCGCCGACAGCGCGCTCTCCTCCCGCGCCCTGCGTGTCAGCGCGGTGTCGCCGCGCGGCAGGAACACCAGATGCCCGAGGTCGGCGCAGTCCAGACACCGCGGTGCCCCCTCCTCCAGCACCAGCAGCGACAACGGCCCGCCCCGGCACTCGGCGCACTGCTTCCGCCTGAGGGGCTGGACGACGAGAAGCCCGGTGCGGCGCGGGGGAGTCGCGAGGCGAGACATACCGGGTTCATTCCCGCGAGCGGGCCATGAACCACGGCCTTGCCCTACTCGGCGTCCTCTCCGGAGTCGACCACCGACACCCGCGTCCGATGCGCCGTGGGCCGCTCGATCTCGTCGACCACCGCCACGGCGAGGTCCGCGTACGACAGGACACGCGTCCCGTCGGGCACCCGCTCCCCGCCGAGCACATAGCGCCCGGTGCGCGGAGCGCCCTCCTCCAGTCCTCCCCCCCCGGGGTGAGCATCACCCAGTCGACGCGGCCGCCGTCACCCTCCGCCCGCAGCCGGCTCAGCCCCGCCGTGTGCGCCAGCGCGAACGGCCGGATCTCCGGCGGGAACGCCGCGGGGTCGTCCATCACCGGCCGTCCGTCCGCCCCGAGCAGATCCGCGAACAGCCCCACGGCGACCAGCCGCCGTACGCCCGCCGCCGTGAGCCCGCCGAGCAGCGCGTCCGCGGCCTTCACGAAGAAGTCCGGGTCGAGCGCGCCGAAGCCCTGCTCCGGCCCGCTGAACGGCGACACCGCGTGCACGGCGGCCAGGTGCCCGACCGCCACGGAACCGACCGAACCGGGATCCGTCACATCGCCCCGGACCACGGCCACCCCGTCCGCCCCGAGCTCCGCATACCGCGCCGGATCCCGCACCACGGCCGTCACCTCGTACCCACGCCGCCGGGCCTCCGCCGTGACGGCCCGCCCCGCACGTCCGCCCGCTCCGAGGACGACGATCCCACCCATGCCCAACCTCCTTGTCACACACCGCGGTTCGGTGTCTGACCTGGACGTTGGAGACACAAGGGCCGGTTACTTCAACGGTATCGGCGCTAACCTCGACCGATGACCGACTCCTCGGACGGCTCCCGACGGGCTCCGCTGGACCCCGACATGTTCGACCCCGTCTGCCCTTCCTCGGTGATGCCCTTCCGAGTGGGGGACAAATGGACCGGCATGGTCATCCGCTGCCTCGAAGGGGGCCCGCGCCGCTTCACCGAACTCCGGGTCCCGCTCAGGGCCGTCACCCCCAAGGTCCTCGCCGAGACCCTGCGCGCGATGGAGCGCGACGGCCTTCTCACCCGCACCGCGTACGACGAGAACCCGCCCCGCGTCGAATACGCCCTCACCCCTCTCGGCCGCACCCTGATCCCCCTGCTCGACGCCGCCCGTGCCTGGAGCGAGACCCACCTCCCGCACCTGCTCGCCGCCCGTCGGGTCCATGAGCGGGACGTGTCCTGACCGTCGGTTGACGCATCATGGGCCGTGTGCGACTCGAAGCGATCACCTGGGAGCGGCTCGGCGATGTGCTGGCCGACCGTCTGCTCGACCTGAAGCCGGCCGACGACAGCCCCTGGACGCGCGTCGCCTTCGACGGTGCCCCCGCGGCCCGCCCGCAGGATCTCGCCGAGCGCGTCTCCGAGGCCCTGCGGACACGCGGCAGCCCCTCGCTCGTCGTCGGCACCCAGGGCTTTCTGCGCCCCGCCTCGCTCCGTCTGGAGTACGGCCGCCAGGACGTGGAGGCGTACTACGACGGCTGGTTCGACACCGGCGCCCTGTGGCGCGAGGTCTTCGGCCCCCTCGAACCGGGCGGCGACGGCCGTGTCCTGCCCGACCTGTGGGATCCCGACACCGACCGCGCCACCCGCAGTCCCTATGTCGAACTCCCGCCCGGTGGCGTCCTGTTGCTGCACGGCCCCCTCCTGCTGCGGCACTGGTTCCCCTTCGATCTGTCCGTCCACGTCCTCCTCTCCCCGGGCGCTCTGCGCCGCCGTACCCCCGAGGCCGACCAGTGGACGCTGGAGGCCTTCGAGCGCTACGCGGACGAGACCGACCCCGCCGGCACCGCCGACGTCCTGGTGAGAGCCGACGACCCCCGGCACCCGGCATGGGGCGGTTGATCCGATACTTCCGGCCGTTCTTCAGAGAAGATCCACCAAAGCGCTTTTATATGCGCGTGCATCTAACTAGGGTGGGTGCCATGACGACTTCCTTGAGCGATCACCTCTCTTTCGACGACTCCGTCCGCGCCCTCCTCGACGGCAAGAACTTCGCCAGCGTCGCCACCCTCGGCCCTGACGGCTCCCCGCAGAACTCGGTGGTCTGGATCAAACGCGAGGGCGACACCGTCCTCTTCTCCTCCACCGATCACCGTCAGAAGGTCCGCAACCTCCGCCGCGACCCCCGGATCAGCGTCTCTGTCTACGACCTCGCCAACCCGTACACCTCGGTCGAGATCCGCGGCACCGCCGAGATCCTCCCGGACCCGGACAAGCAACTCCCGCACGACCTCTCGCACAAGTACCTCGGCATCGACCCGCCCGCCGAGAAGGAGGACGAGGCCCGCGTGATCATCCGCATCGTGCCGCGGAAGATCGTCGGATTCTCGGCCTGAGCGGCTCCCCGGTTCCGGGTGCGGGGGCCCGGCGGCGCGGCGAGAATGTAGGGCGCCGGGACCAGCGGCGCGCCCCGCGCCGCGCCGGCCGTCCGGCACCGGGAGGTACTTCATGACCACCGCCGGAGACATCATGCACCGCGGCGCCCAGTGGATCCCCGCCCACGAGACCCTGGACCGCGCCGCCCAGCTGATGCGCGAGCTCAATGTCGGAGCCCTGCCCATCAGTGACGAGAACGAACGGCTCTGCGGCATCCTCACCGATCGCGACATCGTCATCGGCTGTGTGGCCATGGGACACGACCCCGCCAAGGTCACGGCCGGTGAGATGGCCCAGGGCACCCCGCGCTGGATCGAGGCGGGCGCCGACGTCGGCGATGTGCTCCGCGAGATGCAGGACCACCAGATCCGCCGGCTCCCCGTCATCGAGAACAAGCGCCTGGTCGGCATGATCAGCGAGGCCGACCTGGCCCAGCACCTGACGGAGGACCAGATCCACACCTGGGCGGAGAGCGTCTACGCGAAGAGCTCGATGCGCTGATCCGCGAGGCGCGGTCGGGGGTGGGCGCGGTCGGGGGTGGGTGAGTCCGCCCGCCTCCGACGGGTGGAGTCCACCCCGTCCACCCCCGGTTCCTCCTCGGGGTTCAGAGCCAGCCGCTGCGTCGGAAGCCGCGGTACAGCGTCAGACACGCGACGGCTATCACGCTGAGGACCAGGGGGTAGCCGAACATCCAGCGCAGTTCCGGCATGTGCTCGAAGTTCATGCCGTACACCCCGCAGACCATCGTCGGCACGGCGACGATCGCGGCCCAGGCCGTGATCTTCCGCATGTCCTCGTTCTGTGCGACCGAGACCTGCGCGAGGTGTGCCTGCAGGATCGAGTTGAGCAGTTCGTCGAAGGCGGCGATCTGCTCCTTGGCGCGCAGCAGATGGTCGGACACGTCGCGGAAGTAGGCCTGTATCTCCGGGGCGATCGCCCGTATCGGCCGGGTGGAGAGCTCCTCGATGGGCCGGGTCAGCGGGACCACGGCCCGCTTCAGCTCCAGGAGTTCGCGCTTGAGCTGGTAGATACGCCCCGGGTCCAGCCGTGCGCCGTTCTCGGAGAAGACGTCCGACTCGACCTGGTCGAGGTCGGCCTGCACCAGGTCGGTGACGTGCAGATAGTCGTCGACCACATGGTCCGCGACCGCGTGCAGCACCGCGGCGGGGCCCTTGGCGAGCTGCTGCGGGTCGGTCTCCAGCTCCTCGCGCAGCGGACCCAGTGAGCCGTGCATGCCGTGCCGGACCGTGATCACGAAGTCCTCGCCGACGAACACCATGATCTCGCCGGTGTTCACCACCTCGCTCGTCGCCGTGAGCTCCTCGTGCTCGACGTAGCAGACCGTCTTGAACACCGCGAACAGCACGTCGTCGTACCGCTCCAGCTTCGGCCGCTGATGTGCCTCGATCGCGTCCTCCACCGCCAGCGGATGGAGCTCGAAGAGTTCCGCGATGCCCGCGAACTCCTGGTCCGTCGGTTCATGGAGACCGAGCCAGACGAAACCGTCGCCGTGCTTGCGCACCCGCTCCACGGCGTCGACCAGATCGCTGCCGCCCAGGACGCGTCCGCCGTCCCGGTACGTCACGCAGTTCACCACGGAGGAACCCAGGGGGGATCGGGCCGGGTGGCTCAGGTCGACGCGCCGGCGCCGCCGCGCCAACCGCGCCACCTTGCGGAGGCCGCCGACCCTGCTGAGGCTCGTGACCTTCCGCAGATTCCCTGCCATGGACATCTGGATCTCCTTGGGTGGATCCCCGCTCACCGCATCTCTGCGCCCTGGCCGGCCAGTCTGCCAGTTCGGGGTAAAAGGCGTGCAAGCCTGTGGGAACAGGATGTTCCGCTTTGTTCCCGCCTGTGGACGACGGGCTTCGGCCGCTGTGACGGCGGGGTGACTGCCGTTGGTTCCGGCGGGCGCCGTCGTACGGTGGCGTCGGGGCGCCGGAGCGTCGACCCGTATGGACAAGACAGGCAAATGGGATGATCGCGACATGACGCGAACCGACGGGTATCTCCTCGACAACCAACA
Source organism: Streptomyces sp. NPDC002817 (assembly GCF_053592055.1). Taxonomy (NCBI): domain Bacteria; kingdom Bacillati; phylum Actinomycetota; class Actinomycetes; order Kitasatosporales; family Streptomycetaceae; genus Streptomyces; species Streptomyces sp. NPDC002817. The sequence goes on along the minus strand of NZ_JBSFUY010000008.1, from coordinate 266,522 downwards.
GACGGAGGCCGCAGAGCGCTTCGACGCCTTCGCCGCCCTCTTCGACCCCACGACGTTCCGGCACCTCGAGTCGTTCGGCATCGGACCCGGCTGGCGCTGCTGGGAGGTCGGCGCCGGCGGCACGTCCGTGGTGTCCTGGCTGGCCAAGAAGGTCGGCCCGACCGGACGGGTCGTCGCGACCGACATCGACACCTCGCGGCTCGCCCCGGCCGCCCGCCCGCCGGTCGAGGTCCGGGTCCACGACGTGGGCGCGGAGGAGGCGCCGGGGGAGGGCTTCGACCTCGTCCACGCCCGCCTCGTCCTCGTCCATGTGCCCGACCGGGAACGGGCGTTGCGGTCCATGGCCGGGTCCCTGCGCCCCGGCGGCCGCCTCCTGATCGAGGACGCCGACCCCGCCCTCCAGCCCCTGACCTGCCCCGACGACCACGGCCCCGCCGAGCAGTTGGCGAACCGTCTGCGCCAGGGCTTCCGCCGGCTGCTCGCCGACCGCGGCGCCGACCTCTCCTACGGCCGCCGCCTGCCGCGCCTGCTCCGCGAGGCGGGCCTGCACCGCGTGGAGGCCGACGCGTACTTCCCGCTCAGCTCACCCGCCTGCGCGGCCCTGGAGTCCGCCACGATCCGCCAGATCCGCGGCCAACTCGTCACCGCGGGCCTCGCCACGGACGACGACATCGACCAGCACCTGGCGAACGTCGCGGCGGGCGGCATGGACCTGGCCACGGCGCCGATGATCTCGGCGTGGGGGCGCAAGGCGTAGGGCGGGCATCGGCGTGCGGGAAGGGCCGGGAGCCGGGGTGCCTTTGGCCGACGGAGGTCGGGAACGGCCGGCGACAGGCAGGTGGCGGGCCGGGCGCCGACAGGGGCGGGTGACGGGCAGTGGGGCGGCGCCGCTCGGGTCCGGGAGCCGGTGCGGAGCTGTCCACGGCGCCCGTCCACCACGGGGCACCGCCCGGCACCCCGAGGGGATCGGCGGTCCGCTCCCCACGAACCGCCGCCCCGGTGGCCGAACGTCAGCCGGTCACGGCCGGCGGTCTGCCGCCCACCCGCTCGACCGCCATCGCCCCCGCCCGGCATCCCTCCCGCGCCGCCTCCTCGGGCTCGGCACCCGTGAGGAGAGCGGCGAGGAACGCGCCCGTGAACGCGTCGCCCGCGCCCGTGGTGTCCCTGGGCGTCGCCGGTACGGCCGGGACCTGGGCGAGCACCGTGCCCGAGCGGGCCAGCAGCGCACCGTCCGCCCCCTGTTTGGCGACCACCAGCGGGACGTGGTGGCTCAGCTTGGCCGCCGCGTCCGCCGGGTCGGGCAGCCCCGTCAGCAGACACGCCTCGTCACGGCTGGGCAGCAGGACGTCGATCCCCTCCACCAGCGTCAGGAAACGGTCGACACCGAGTTCCACGAGGAACCCCGTCGACGCCGGATCCAGGCTCACCGGCACACCACGCGCGCGTGCGGCGGACAGGGCCACTTCCACCAGCGCGCGGCTCGGCTCCGAGAACAGCAGATAGCCCGACAGATGCAGGCGGGCCACCCCGTCGAGCAGCGCGTCCGACCAGTCGTCCGGATCGAACCGCAGGGCCGCGCCACTGTCCGTGAGGAACGTCCGCTCGGCCGCGGCGCCCGTGTCGACGAGGCAGATCACCGTCCCCGTCGGCGCCTGCGCGTCGACGACAAGACGGGGCCGTACCCCGCAGGCCACCAGCTCCCGCTCGTGCCACGCGGCCGCGTCCGCCCCCACCCGCCCGAGCAGCCGTACCTCGACGCCGCCCCGACCGGCCGCCCAGCAGGCCACGTTGGCCCCCGCCCCGCCCGGCAGCGTCCGGATCGCCGCAGCCGTGTCGGTGCTCGGCGCGAGTGGCCCCCGGTGCCGGGCCACGATGTCGGTGACGACGTCACCGACGACCAACAGCGCACCACCCGGAGCCGGTTCGGCCCCGGAACCGTCGGCTGCGGCCGTCACGCCCCGGCCCAGGCCGCCGCGATCCGCCCCGCCAGTCGGACGTTGCCCCGCACCGCCGCCAGATTGGCGCTCAGGGAGGCGCCGTCGGTGTGCCGTACGAGGTAGGAGAGGAGGAACGGCGTGACCCCCTGACCGGTGGCCCCCGCCTCCTCGGCGGCCCGCAACGCGTCCGCGAGCACGCGCGCGTGGAGCTCCGGGTCCAACTGCTCGGCCTCGGGGACCGGGTTGGCGACGATCAGCGCCGACCCGGGTCCGTCCAGGGTGTCCTGGGCCCGCATCACGTCCGCGACCTGCTGCGGGGAGTCCAGCGTCCAGTCCACCGGATGCCCCGAATCGGACAGGTAGAAGCCGGGGAAGCGGTCCGTGCCGTACCCGGCCACCGCGACGCCCAGTGTCTCCAGCCGCTGCAGGGTCGCCGGCACGTCGAGGATCGACTTCACGCCCGCGCAGACGACCGTGATCCGGGTGCGCGCCAGCAGCCCCAGGTCCGCCGACTCGTCCTGCGTCACCGTCCACTCCCGGTGCACCCCACCGAGCCCACCGGTCGCGAACACCCGCACACCCGCCAGCGCCGCCAGCTGTGCCGTCGCCGACACCGTGGTCGCCCCGCTCGCCCCGGCGGCCACCGCGAGCGGCAGGTCACGATGGCCCAGCTTGCGGATCCCGTCCTCGTTGGCGACCCGCTCCAACTGCTGCTTGTCCAGGCCGACATGGGGTCGCCCGTCCAGCACCGCGATCGTCGCGGGAACGGCACCCTCCTGCCGTACGACGTCCTCCAGCTCCAGCGCCACCTGCAGGTTCCGCGGCCGCGGCAACCCGTGGGCGATGATCGTGGACTCCAGGGCCACCACGGGTCGACGCGCGTCGACCGCCTCGCGCACTTCCTCCGACAACACCAGCACCACGCGCCTGCCTCCTGTCGATGGGTCCTCCCTGATCTCTGGCGGGCAGCACACCCGGCCAAACCCTTGCGGGCTGTGGGGGACGACATCAGCCTGGGGACATGACGGACAACGCCACACGTCTCGACCATGTCGTCCTCTGGGTGCGCGACCCGGTGGCATCGGCCGACTTCTACGAGAAGGCAGTCGGCATGGCGCCCCTGAGGATCACCGACTACGCCGCGGGAGCGGTGTCCTTCCCCTCCGTACGACTCAATGACGAGACCATCTTCGACCTGATGCCGCTCACCATGACGCACCGCATGACGATGCTCCCCGGCGCCACCGAGAGCTCGGGACATCCCGTCAACCATGTCTGCCTGGCCCTGCCCGGCGACGACTTCCAGGCACTCCGCGTCCGCCTGGAGGAGCAGGCGGTCCCCGTCTCGGACTTCTCCTACGACTCCTTCGGAGCCCGTGGCACGGCCCGCCGCAGCTTCTACTTCCGCGACCCCGACGGGAACGTCTTCGAGGCCCGCCACTACGAGTAGCGGGGCGCGGCGAGGGGGCCACACGGGTTGTGGCCCCCTCCAGAGGTGTCAGACCGGCCGTACGCCGTCCAGCGCCCCATGCGGGTCGAGCACGTATTTGCGGCTTGCGCCCTGGTCGAACTCGGCGTAGCCGCGTGGTGCGTCCTCGATGCCGATCACGGTCGCGTTGACCGCCTTGGCGATGTGCACGCGCTCGTGCAGGATCGCCCGCATCAGGTTCCGGTGGTACTGCATCACCGGGCACTGACCGGTGGTGAAGCGGTGACTCTTGGCCCAGCCGAGCCCGAGCCGCACCTTCAGCGTCCCGGACTTCGCGTCCGCGTCGACCCCGCCCGGGTCGTCCGTGACATAGAGACCGGGAATGCCCAGAGCGCCGCCCGCGCGCGTGATGCCCATGAGCGAGTTGAGGACCGTCGCGGGCGCCTCCGGGGCCTGCGGGCCGTGGGCCCGTGCCTCGAAGCCGACCGCGTCGACCGCGGCGTCCACCTCGGGTTCCCCGAGGATCTGCGCGATCTGCTCGCCCACGCTGCCCCGCGAGACGTCGACGGTCTCGCAGCCGAAGCTCCGCGCCTGGGCGAGCCGCTCGGCGTTGAGGTCGCCGACGATGACGACCGCGGCGCCCAGCAGCTGCGCGGACGCGGCCGCCGCCAGGCCCACCGGCCCCGCTCCCGCGACGTACACCGTCGAACCGACACCGGCTCCCGAGCTCACCACGCCGTGGAAGCCGGTCGGGAAGATGTCCGACAGCATGGTCAGGTCGAGCAGCTTCTCGCGGGCCTGGTCCCGGTCCGGGAACTTCAGCAGGTTGAAGTCCGCGTACGGCACCATGGCGTACTCGGCCTGACCGCCGACCCATCCGCCCATGTCGACATATCCGTAGGCCGCCCCGGGCCGTGCCGGGTTGACGTTCAGACAGATGCCGGTCTTGCGTTCCTTGCAGTTGCGGCATCGCCCGCAGGCGATGTTGAACGGTACGGAGACGATGTCGCCCACGTCGAGGGTCTCGACGTCCGGTCCCCGTTCGACGACCTCTCCGGTGATCTCGTGTCCGAGGACCAGCCCCTCGGGCGCGGTCGTTCGCCCGCGCACCATGTGCTGGTCGCTGCCGCAGATGTTGCTGGCGAGCACCTTGAGGATCACACCGTGCCGGCACTTGCGGCCGACATTGGCGACTGCGACCCCCGGCCCGTCCTGGAGCTCGAGCGTCGGGTAGTCGATGGTCCTGACCTCCACCGCGCCCGGCTTGAGATACGCGACTGCCCTGTTTCCGGTTGCGCTCATGCGTGATCGCCGTCCCTTCGGCTCCGAAGTCTTCGGATGCCAGTGGCTGTGCGCATGGCGGAGTCTGCTACCGCCGCAGCTTTCCGGCCAGCCTTCGCGCGGGGACGGATCCGGCCCGCTTTCAGACCCTCAGAACAACGGTTCCGGAAGCACCCCCTCCAGGGCGAGCAGCTTCCGCTTGGTCTCCACACCGCCCCCGAACCCGCCGATGCCGCCGTCGCTCGCGACGACCCGGTGACAGGGCACGACCACCGGCAGCGGGTTGGCGCCCATCGCCGCCCCCACGGCCTGGGCCGCCCCCGGCTGGCCGACCCGTCCGGCCAGGTCGCCGTATCCCACGACGCTGCCGAACGGCACCCCGGACGCCAGCTCGCGCAGCACCTCACGGTTGAAGCCGGAGATCAGCGACCAGTCCAGCGGTAGCTCGAAGTCGTGCCGCGCGCCCGCGAAGTACGCCTCCACCTGGCGTATCGCCTCGGCCAGCAGCGGGGAGCCGGGCGCTTCCACGGGCTCGGTGCCCAGCCGGGACGCCAGCCGGCCGAGCGCGTGGTCGCGCACCGCCTCGGTGGCGTGGAACACGACGTTGACCAGACCCTCACGGCTCGCGGCCAGCAGCAGCGGCCCGATGTCGGTGCCCACCACAGCCCACACGACCTGCTGCTCGTACTGCCCATGGCTGTTCATGCGACCCACCGTACGACCCGCCACTGACAACGCCCGGGGTGCGGCCGGAGCACGGCGGCTCCCCGGGCGGGGCGGCTCTCAGGGCGCCCCCACCGCGTCCCGCACCACGTCCGGCGTGTTGGTGATGATGCCGTCGACGCCGTACCTCGCGACCCGCCTCGCGGTCGCGGCGTCGTTGACGGTCCAGGCGAAGACCTCCAGCGGCTTGCCGTGCGCCCCGGTGAACGCCTGTACGGCGGAGACGTACCCGGTGGAGATGGTGCTGTGCGACGGGTTGATCTGGTCGGTGAACTGCGCGTAGACGGTCAGGTCCGCCACGTTCGGCGTGCCCAGCAGGCCGGTCTTGACGTCGGGCTTCAGCGTGTGGACGGTCCGCACGGCGTCCGCGCTGAAGCTCTGCACGATCAGCCTGGACCGGTGCTGCCGGTCGAGCCAGCTCTCGTTGGCGAGGACCTTGAGGGTCTGCTGCTCGATGCCCGGGTACAGCTCGGGGTTCTTGATCTCCAGCAGCAGCTTCTGGTCGTTGCGGTCGACGCGGCGCACGTACTGCTCCAGGGTCGGCACGCGCGCGCCCGCGTACGCGGGGCCGAACCAGCTTCCCGCGTCGAGACGCGCGATCTCGGCCGCCGTGAAGTCCTTCACCTTCCAGGGCGCCCGGTCGGGGAAGACCTCCTCGACGTCGGTGGTGCGCCGCAGGTTGTCGTCGTGGAGGACGACGAGCTCGCCGTCCCGGGTGCGCTGGACGTCGTTCTCGACCCAGCGGATGCCCAGCTCGGCCGCCTTGTCGACGGCGGCCAGGGTGTTCTCGGGGGCGTAGGCGGACGCGCCCCGGTGGGCGATGACCGTCGGCGGTTCGCCGACCTCGACGGCGCGGACGTCGGAGGCGGGGAGCAGGAGCGTGGCAGCCCCCAGGAGCGCGGAGGTCGTGGCGGCAACTGCGCGCGCGTGCATGCTGACTCCTTGCGTCGAGCGATCACGGACAGCTCAACTGTGACAGCAGTGGGTCAACAGCAGGGGGGTACAGAATGACCACAGATTGAATGGGGTTGCCCAACTCCGCTCACTGGTGCCGCACAACTGCGGCAAGGGCGTGTTTCTTTGCCGGAAAATCGTTCGACCATTCCGGTGGGAGTCATACTCTCTGCCTCAACCCTGACCGCTCGGGCGGTCCCGGGAGGGGGCGTATTTCAGCACATTCCTGGACGCAAGAGGGCGGGAAGGACAGCCGCGCATGCAAGGCACGGTCGACGGATTCAGCTACGGACTCGTCACACCGCTGGTGGCCTACCTCATGGCTTGCCTGGGAGGTGCCCTCGGCCTGCGCTGCACCACCCGGTCCATGCTGGTCTCGAACTCCTGGAGACCCGGCTGGCTCGCCCTCGGATCCGCGGCCATCGGTTCCGGCATCTGGACCATGCACTTCGTCGCCATGATGGGCTTCACGGTCAAGGGCGCGCCGATCCACTACGACAAGCCGACGACCTTTGCGAGCCTGGGCGTCGCCATAGTCATGGTGGGCGTCGGGATCTTCATAGTCGGCTACAAGGGCGCGAGCGGAACGGCCCTGTTCACCGGCGGCACCATCACCGGCCTCGGCGTCGCCTCCATGCACTATCTCGGCATGGCCGGAATGCGGTTCAACGGAAAGCTGGAGTACAACACGCTCACCGTGGCCGCCTCCGTCGTCATAGCCATGTGCGCCGCCACCGCGGCCCTGTGGGCGGCCGGCCAGGTCAGAGGCTTCCTGTGGAGCGTCGGCGCCAGTCTCGTCATGGGGCTCGCCGTCAGCGGTATGCACTACACCGGCATGGCAGCCCTCAGCGTCCACCTGCACGGCGCCAGCGGCGCCCCCTCCTCGGGCGACTCGCCTGCCGAGCTGCTCGCGCCCATGATGGTCGGCCCCCTGGCCTTTCTGCTGATCGCCGGTGTGGTCGTGATGTTCGACCCGTTGATGGTCATGGGCAAGCCCGAGTGGACCCCCGCCGAGAACAAGCCCGGCATCCCGGCCCACGCCGACGCCCCGCACACCCCGCGCCGCACCTCGATCCGCCCCCGCCGAGGCGTCGGCCACCGCAGCTCCCGCACCCCGCAGAACCGGTGATCGGACCGCGTTGTCAGTGGGGGGTCGTACGGTGGACTCCATGCGGCCCGTTTCCCAGATCGAACGCACGGTGGCGCCCTTCGAGGTCGTCAGTCCCTACCAGCCCAGCGGCGACCAGCCGGCGGCCATCGCCGACCTGGCCAAGCGCATCGAGGCCGGTGAGAAGGACGTCGTCCTCCTCGGTGCGACCGGCACCGGCAAGTCCGCCACCACCGCGTGGATGATCGAGAAGCTCCAGCGGCCCACCCTGGTGATGGCCCCGAACAAGACCCTGGCCGCCCAGCTGGCGAACGAGTTCCGGGAGCTGTTGCCGAACAACGCGGTCGAGTACTTCGTCTCGTACTACGACTACTACCAGCCCGAGGCCTACGTCCCGCAGTCGGACACCTACATCGAGAAGGACTCCTCGATCAACGAGGAGGTCGAGCGCCTGCGCCACTCCGCGACCAACTCGCTGCTCACCCGCCGTGACGTCATCGTGGTCGCCTCGGTCTCCTGCATCTACGGCCTCGGCACCCCGCAGGAGTACGTGGACCGCATGGTCCCCCTCAGGGTCGGCGACGAGATCGACCGCGACCAGCTGCTGCGCCGCTTCGTGGACATCCAGTACACGCGCAACGACCTGGCCTTCAGCCGCGGCACCTTCCGCGTCCGCGGCGACACCATCGAGATCTTCCCGGTCTACGAGGAACTCGCCGTCCGCATCGAGATGTTCGGCGACGAGATCGAGGCCCTGTCCACCCTCCACCCGCTCACCGGCGAGATCATCAGCGACGACCAGCAGCTGTACGTCTTCCCGGCCTCCCACTACGTCGCCGGCCCCGAGCGCCTGGAACGGGCGGCCAACGACATCGAGAAGGAACTGGGCGAGCGCCTCTCCGAGCTGGAGAAGCAGGGCAAGCTCCTGGAGGCCCAGCGTCTGCGCATGCGAACGACGTACGACCTCGAGATGCTCCGCCAGATCGGCTCCTGCTCGGGCGTCGAGAACTACTCGATGCACTTCGACGGCCGAGAGCCCGGCTCCCCGCCGAACACCTTGCTGGACTACTTCCCGGACGACTTCCTGCTCGTCATCGACGAGTCGCATGTCACGGTCCCGCAGATCGGCGCCATGTACGAGGGCGACGCCTCCCGCAAGCGCACCCTTGTCGACCACGGCTTCCGGCTGCCCTCCGCCCTCGACAACCGCCCCCTGAAGTGGGAGGAGTTCCAGGAGCGGATCGGACAGACCGTCTACCTGTCCGCGACACCGGGCAACTACGAGCTCTCCCGTGGGGACGGCGTCGTCGAGCAGATCATCCGCCCGACGGGCCTCATCGACCCGGAGGTCGTGGTCAAGCCCACCGAGGGCCAGATCGACGACCTGGTGCACGAGATTCGCAAGCGCACCGAGAAGGACGAGCGTGTCCTGGTCACCACACTCACCAAGAAGATGTCCGAGGACCTCACCGACTACTTCCTGGAGCTCGGCATCCAGGTCCGCTATCTGCACAGCGACGTCGACACCCTGCGCCGCGTCGAACTGCTGCGGGAGCTGCGCTCCGGCGAGTACGACGTCCTGGTCGGCATCAACCTCCTGCGCGAGGGCCTCGACCTGCCCGAGGTGTCCCTGGTGGCCATCCTCGACGCCGACAAGGAGGGCTTCCTGCGCTCCGGCACCTCCCTGATCCAGACCATCGGCCGCGCGGCGCGCAACGTCTCCGGTCAGGTCCACATGTACGCCGACAAGATCACCCCGGCGATGGCGAAGGCCATCGACGAGACCAACCGGCGCCGGGAGAAGCAGGTCGCGTACAACACGGCGCACGGCATCGACCCCCAGCCGCTCCGCAAGAAGATCAACGACATCGTGGCGCAGATCGCCCGCGAGGACATCGACACCGAGCAGCTGCTCGGCTCCGGGTACCGCAAGCAGAAGGACGGCAAGGCCGCCAAGGCCCCCGTGCCCTCTCTCGGTGGCAAGGCGGCCAAGGGCGCCAAGGGCAAGGCCAAGGAGACCGTGCCCACCGACCGGCCCGCGGCCGAGCTCGCGGGGCAGATCGAGGAGATGACCGAGCGCATGCGCGCCGCCGCCGCCGACCTCCAGTTCGAGATCGCGGCCCGGCTGCGCGACGAGGTCTCCGAGATGAAGAAGGAACTGCGTCAGATGAGGGAGGCCGGCCTGGCCTGACGGGCGCCCCGCCCTCGCCGCGAACGCGCTGTGTTGCAAGACCGACACAAAGTGCGGACCTGGGTAGCGGCACTGTCAGTGCCACTGCGTAGGGTTCTGGTCAACCGCGGAGCCCGCGGTAACAGGGGACAGTTCGAGAGGGGAATCAGCGCGTGACCGTCAACATGACCAAGGGTCAGGCCATCAGTCTGCAGAAGAACGATGGCGGCAGCCTGACTTCGGTGCGCATGGGTCTCGGCTGGCAGGCGGCTCCCCGTCGCGGCCTGTTCGGCTCGCGCACCCGGGAGATCGACCTCGACGCCTCCGCTGTCCTGTTCGCGGACAAGCAGCCGGTCGACGTCGTCTTCTTCCGTCACCTGGTGAGCGACGACGGCTCGGTGCGCCACACCGGCGACAACCTCGTCGGCGGTGTCGGCCAGGGTGGCGACGACGAGGCGATCCTCGTCGACCTGGCGCGCATCCCGGTCCACATCGACCAGATCGTCTTCACCGTGAACTCCTTCACGGGCCAGACCTTCCAGGAGGTGCAGAACGCGTTCTGCCGCCTGGTCGACGAGACCAACGGCCAGGAGCTGGCCCGCTACACGCTCGCGGGCGGTGGCGCCTACACGGCCCAGATCATGGCGAAGGTGCACCGCACGGGCCCTGGCTGGACGATGACGGCCCTGGGTACTCCGGCCAACGGCCGTACCTTCCAGGACCTGATGCCGGCGATCCTGCCGCACCTGTAAGCCGCGCGAGCGGTACCCGACACCGAACAGCGACACAGGGGGACGAAGGCATGACGGCCGAGCTGGTGCGGGGGCAGAACCACCCGCTCTCCCAGGCCCGTCTCGAGATCCGGGTCTCGGCCGGCAAGCCGATCGTGGCCGGAGCCGCGTTGAGCGACGAGCACGGCAAGGTCCACGGCGTGGAGTGGGTGGCCCACCCGGGCGCACCCACCCTGCCGGGCCTGGAGGTCTCCCGGCAGGCGGCCGCCGACCACCGCCTCGCGGTGGACCTCGGCGCCATGCCGGAGGCGGTGCACCGGATCAGTGTGCTGCTCGCGCTGCCGACGGGCGTGGCGGGGCCGGTCCGCTTCGGTGGCCTGGCCGCCCCCTTCGTCGCGGTCACCGGCCTCGACGGCGCCGAGGTCGCCAGCTACACCATCACCGGCCTGGAGGCCGAGTCCGCCGTCGTCGCCCTGGAGCTCTACCGCCGTCAGGGCGCCTGGAAGGTGCGCGCCGTCGGCCAGGGGTACGCCGGCGGCCTCGCCGAACTCCTGGCGGACCAGGGCATGCCGGAGGCCCACACGCTCGCCGGCAGCATCAACGAGGCCGTGGCCCAGGGCCTGGCCCGCTCCGTCCCGGCCCCGCCGCGCACCGCCGACGGCGATCGCACCCGGCAGACGGCCGCACCGGCACTCGGCCCGGACCAGGGGGGTACGGCACCACAGGGCGCCGTACCACCGCAGCCGCCGACGTCGCCCTACGGCGCCCAGACGTCCGGCCAGCCCACCTCTCCCTACGGCGCGCAGGGCGCCCAGCAGGGCTCCACGGACCCCTCCGCGGCCACCCAGCCGTCCGCGCCCACCGCGGGCGGTCCGGTCGACTACAGCCACCCGCACCGGCAGACCACGGCACCGCCGCCGCCCCCGCCGACCGCGCCCCCGGCCCAGCCCGGGCAGCCGCAGCAGCCCGTCGCGGGGGACGCGACCGGCTGGTCCATGGACGAGCGGCTCTACAACCAGGTGTGGGGCATGTTCGAGGACCTGGCCCGCTCCATGGCCGCGTACCGCAGCGCCGTCGACTTCGCCGAGTCGCGCATGGAGAAGGAGCTCGACCAGGTCCTGTCCGACCCGCGCAGCCGGATCGGGGGCCAGGGCGACGCCGCGCGCGAGGCGGCCCGCGCCAAGCACGCCCAGCTCGTCGACCAGGCCCAGGCGGCCCTCGACCGGGACCTCGCGCAGCTCGCCGCCGAGGCCGATGTCGTGGAACCCGCGCTGCCGCCGGCGTACGCCCGCTGGGACAACCCCGTCTGGCACGGCTACCGGGTGCCGATGGAGATCCCCATGGCCCTGCGCCTGGGCGACCTCCACCTTCCCGAGGCCCCGCAGGTGAGCATCCCGATGCTGGTCAGGCTCCCGCTGGAGCGCGGACTGTGGATCGACAGCGGGCGGGCCGGCACGATCGACGGCTCGTACACCGACTCCCACGAAGTGAAGCGCCTGGCCATGGACACCGCGGTGGCGGTCGCGGCCCGGCTGCTCGCCGTCTATCCCGCGCGCGAGTTCACCGTGCACGTGATCGACCCGGCGGGCTCGGGCGGACAGGCGCTGGTGCCGCTGGTGCAGAGCGGCGTGCTCGCGGCTCCGCCCGCGGTCGGCGCGGCGGGTGTGACGGACGTCCTGGCCCGGCTCACCCAACGGGTCGACCTGGTGCAGATGGCGGTGCGGGGCGGTGCGCCCGACGCGCTCCCGCCCGGCTTCGACACCTCCGAGCAGCTCCTGATCGTCAACGACTTCCCGCACGGCTTCGACGACCGTGCCGTGACCCAGCTGCGCTACCTCGCCGACGAGGGCCCGGCGGTCGGCGTCCACCTGATGATGGTCGCGGACCGCGAGGAGGCCTCCGGGTACGGTCCGTTGCTCGACCCGCTGTGGCGTTCGCTGATGCGACTCACGCCGGTTCCCGACGACCATCTCGCCGACCCGTGGGTGGGGCATGCCTGGACGTACGAGCCCTCGCTCGTGCCGGCGGGCAGCCAGGTGCTCCAGCAGGTGCTTCAGCAGGTGGCGGCGGCCCGCACCAAGTACACGTAAAGTCATCTGACCAGGTGCTTTGACCTTTCTTTTGCCAATCGCTTTACCTTTCCTTGGTGATTGGGGTACCGTCTTCCTCACGGAGGGGAGTACTCCCTGTCGATGCGGCGTACCCGTCAATACGGATCGGATCCGATCCCGGGGCGTCGGCCCACCTTGGGTGGAAGAGACCTCCGGCAGCGCGACGACGCTGGTTATTTGCCGTTACGTAATGCCGGAGGCGCAGCAATGGATGTTTCCGTGACCCTGTGGGTCCTGACGATCGTGGGCCTCGCAGCCCTCATCGCGGTCGACTTCTTCATCGGCCGCAAGCCGCACGACGTGTCCATCAAGGAAGCCGGAATCTGGACGGTCGTCTGGATCGCCCTGGCCGGCCTCTTCGGGCTCGGCCTGCTCATCTTCGGCGGTGGACAGGCCGGCGGAGAGTTCTTCGCGGGCTTCATCACCGAGAAGTCCCTGAGCGTCGACAACCTCTTCGTCTTCGTCCTGATCATGGCGAAGTTCGCGGTCCCGTCGCAGTACCAGCAGCGGGTCCTGCTCGTCGGTGTCCTCATAGCCCTGGTGCTCAGGGCCATCTTCATCGCCGCGGGTGCCGCGATCCTCGCCAGCTTCGCGTGGGTGTTCTACATCTTCGGCGCCTTCCTCATCTGGACCGCCTGGAAGCTCATCCAGGAGGCCCGGGCCGACGAGGACGAAGAGGAGTTCGAGGAGAACAAGCTGCTCAAGGCCGTCGAGCGCCGCTTCGGCGTCGCCGACCGATACCACGGCACCAAGCTGTGGATCGAGGAGAACGGCAAGCGGGTCATGACCCCGATGCTGGTCGTCATGCTGGCGATCGGCACCACCGATGTGCTCTTCGCCCTGGACTCGATCCCCGCGATCTTCGGCCTGACCCAGGACCCGTACATCGTGTTCACGGCCAACGCGTTCGCCCTGATGGGTCTGCGCCAGCTGTACTTCCTCATCGGCGGCCTGCTGAAGAAGCTGGTCCACCTCAGCTACGGCCTGTCGATCATCCTCGGCTTCATCGGCGTCAAGCTCGTGCTGCACGCGCTGCACGAGTCCGGTGTCCACGTCCCGGAGATCTCCATCCCGGTCTCCCTCGGCGTGATCTGCGCGGTCCTGATCATCACCACGATCACCAGCCTCCGCGCCTCCAAGAAGCAGGCGGCGGCCGAGGCGGCGCAGGCGCAGAGCGATGGCGCTCCGAAGGACAGCATCGACGTCTGACCACGTCGGTCGTAGAACAACCAGCACCGGGAGCGCCGCGCGGCCAATTGCCGCCCACCGCTCCCGGTGCTTCCGTTGTGTGCGGAGCGTCTCCCGCCCGGAGACGCCACGGCCGGGTGGAGGCACCATGGACGCACCCATGAAGTTCGTGCAGATCATCGACTACGAGACCGACCGCATCGAAGAGATGCAGGCATTGGGGCGGCAGGCGGAGGAACAGTTCGCCGGCCGCACCGACGGTCCCACCCACCGCATGGTGCTGAGGGACCGCAACAATCCCAACCGCTACCTCGCCGTGATCGAGTTCGACTCCTACGAGGAGGCCATGCGCAACAGCGGCGACCCGGAGACGGGCAAGTTCGCGGAGCAGATGGCCGCGTTGTGCACCAAGGCGCCGACCTTCACGGACTGCGATCTGGTGGACGTCACCGACCTCAAGTGAGGCCCGCGGGGCCCCGTCCCGCCAGGGTGCGGGGCCCCACCCCCTCTGCGACGATCGCTGCATGATCACTCGGCTCAGGTCGCTCACCACCCAGTGGACGATCCTCGTGCCGGTGCTCGCCGTCGTCCTCCTGGCCCTCACCTGGGGGCGCGATCTGCCGGGCGTGATCGTCGCCCTGGTGACCCTGGTCCTCGCGGGCGCCGTTCTGGCAGCCGTGCACCACGCCGAAGTGGTCGCGCACCGGGTCGGCGAACCCTTCGGCTCCCTCGTCCTCGCCGTCGCCGTCACCATCATCGAAGTCGCCCTCATCGTCACCCTGATGGCCGACGGCGGTGGCAAAAGTTCGACTCTCGCCCGGGACACGGTCTTCGCGGCCGTGATGATCACCTGCAACGGCATCGTCGGCATCTGCCTCCTGGTCGCCTCGCTGCGCCACGGCATCGCCGTCTTCAACCCCGAGGGCACCGGCGCCGCCCTCGCGACCGTCGCCACCCTGGCCACCCTCAGCCTGGTCCTGCCGACGTTCACGACGAGCAAGCCGGGCCCGGAGTTCTCCGGCGTCCAGCTGACCTTCGCCGCGCTCTCCTCGCTGGTCCTGTACGGCCTGTTCGTGGCGACCCAGACCGTGCGGCACCGCGACTACTTCCTCCCGATCACCCGCCAGGGCGTGGTCGTCACCGTCGACGACCACGCCGACGCGCCGTCCTCCCGCACCGCCCGGACCAGCCTCGGGCTGCTGGGACTGGCTCTGATCGGCGTCGTCGGCCTGGCCAAGGGAGTGTCGCCCACCATCGAGTCCGGGGTGTCCGCGGCCGGACTGCCGCATGCCGTCGTCGGCGTGATCATCGCTCTGCTGGTGCTGCTCCCCGAGACCATCGCCGCGCTGCGCTCCGCGCGCCGCGACCGCGTGCAGACCAGCCTCAACCTCGCGCTCGGCTCGGCGATGGCCAGCATCGGCCTGACCATCCCCGCGGTCGCCCTGGCCTCCATCTGGCTCGACGGCCCGCTCGTCCTGGGCCTCGGCGCCACCCACATGGTGCTGCTCGCCCTGACCGTGGTGGTCAGCTCCCTGACGGTGGTGCCGGGCCGGGCCACCCCGCTCCAGGGCGGCGTACACCTGGTGCTGTTCGCGGCCTACCTGGAGCTGGCGATCAATCCGTAGACCGACCTGTCGGCCCATGGACCGATTCCCCGGATCAATCCATGGCCGGCTCCGCCGCGGCGGCCACCGGCACCGGACGCGTCTCCGGCAGCAGCGCGAAGCACCCCAGGCTCAGCAGCGCGATCCCCGTCAGATACGCCCCCACGCCCCACGGCACCCGGCCGCCCCGCTCGGCGAGCGCCGTCGCCACGATCGGCGTGAGCGCGCCTCCGAGCACCCCACCGAGGTTGTAGCCGACCGCGGCGCCCGTGCAGCGCACCCTCGGCTCGTACAGCTCCGGCAGATACGCCGCGATCACGGCGAACATCGTGATGAACGCGAGCAGCGCGCCCAGGAACCCCAGGAACATCAGCAGCGGTTCGCCGGTCGAGAGCAGCGCGACCATCGGGAACATCCACACGGCGGCCGCCGCGCACCCCGTCAGACACAGCGGCCGCCGCCCGTAGCGGTCGCCGAGCAACGCCGCCACCGGCGTGAGCGATCCCTTCACCACGACCGCGGCCATGATGCAGGCCAGCATGACCGTACGGCCCACACCCAGCCGCTCCGTCGCATACGCGAGGGACCAGGTCGTGACGGCGTAGAAGATCGCGTACCCGACCGCGAGCGCCCCGGCCGTCAGCAGGACGAGCCGCCAGTGGTCGCGCACGACCTCGACGAGCGGCACACGCGCGTGGTCGTCGATCTCGAGGAAGCTGGGACTCTCGGTGAGCGACGACCGCAGCCACAGCCCCGCCACGGCCAGCACCCCCGCCGCCCAGAACGGCACCCGCCACCCCCACGCGGCGAACTGCGCCTCGGTCAGCGACGCCGACAGGACGAGCATCACGCCGTTGGCGAGCAAAAATCCCACCGCGGGCCCGATCTGGGGGAAGCTCGACCACAGGGCCCGCCGCTCGGGCGGCGCGTGCTCGGCCGTCAGCAGCACTGCTCCGCCCCATTCCCCGCCGAGCCCCAGGCCCTGCAGGAACCGCAGTACGAGCAGCAGCAGGGGAGCGGTCACCCCGATCGAGTCGTACGTCGGGACACAACCGACCGCGACCGTGGCGCCGCCGGTCAGCAGCAGTGAGGCGACGAGGACCGGCCGCCGCCCGCGCCGGTCCCCGATGTGCCCGAACAGCACCGAACCCAGCGGCCGCGCCACGAACCCCACGCCGAACGTGGCGAAGGCGGCCAGCGTCCCCGCCAGCGGCGAGAACGTCGGGAAGAACAGCGGCCCCAGGACCAGCGCCGCCGCGGTCCCGTAGACGAAGAAGTCGTAGAACTCGATGGCCGTCCCGGCGAGCGAGGCGGCCGCGAGCCGCAGCATGGAGGGCGCCCTTACGGTGCGTACGTCGTGCATGCCGCGTCAACTACCCACGGTGACGACGGGTTACGGGGGCGTGCGAGTGCGTCAGTAGGTGACCGTGATGCGCCGGGCGGGACCGTCGACGCGGACGAGACCGCCGTAGGGGATGACCAGTTGGGGGTCGGTGTGCCCGAAGTCGACGTCGAAGACGATCAT
Source organism: Streptomyces sp. NPDC002817 (assembly GCF_053592055.1). Lineage (NCBI taxonomy): Bacteria > Bacillati > Actinomycetota > Actinomycetes > Kitasatosporales > Streptomycetaceae > Streptomyces > Streptomyces sp. NPDC002817. The sequence goes on along the minus strand of NZ_JBSFUY010000008.1, from coordinate 249,761 downwards.
GGTGTCGGGGGCGTACGTCCGCATCGCGCGCAGTACTGCCGCACGCTGCTCGGCCGCGTAACGCTCGGCCTGCGCCGGGCTGTTGGGCTGCTCGAAGGACCAGGTCTTGGCGCGCGCCATCAGCAGTGCGGAGAAGCGCCGGAGCAGGCCGCGCTCGCCCATGTTGCGCAGGATCCGGAAGACCTCCTCGCCGCTCGGCATCTCCTCGGAGGTCTCCAGGAGCAGAACGCCGCCGTCGTAATCGCTCAGGTCGTGTGCGATCTCGCGGTCGGCCATCAGCAGCCAGGCCAGGATCTCCAGACAGCCGCCCCAAGTCCGGCCCTCGACCACGCGGTCGGGATTCACCCAGGTCCAGCCGTTGCCGGGCCTGGTCTCCGGCTCCGCTTCGAAGGTCGCCGGGTCCGCCCAGTCACGGTTGACGTCGTTCCAGCGGCCGGCGGGCCTCAGCTCGTACTCGCCCGAGGTGAACAGCGCGGCCCGCAGGGAGTCCGCGGTCCGCGGGTTCATGGCGCCGGGGCGGCCCAGCTCGCACATCACGGTCGCGCCGTGAAAGCCGACGATCCCCGTGTTGCGCAGATACACGAGCAGGTTCGTGTTGTCGCTCGTCCCGAAGAACGGCTTCGGGTTCGCCCGAATCAACTCCCGGTCCAGGTACGGCAGCACGGTGATCTGGTCGTCGCCGCCGATCGACGCGATGACCGCCTTGATGTCCGGATCGGCGAAGGCGGCGTGGATGTCGGTGGCGCGCTCCTGCGGCGTCGCGCCCATCCTGCGGGTCGTCGGGTACTCGACCGGGATGAGGCCGTAGTCCTCGCGCAGTCGCTCCAGGCCCAGTTCGAAGGGGCGCGGGAAGAGCTCGGGCAGGCCGGCGCCGGGCGAGATGACGGCTGTACGGTCGCCGGGGGAGGGCTTGGACGGGTACGAGATCGTCGTCATCCGTGGAGGGTACGGCTGTCCGCGCTCCGGGGGCACCGTGATAAACCGGGGTCTGAGCAGCGGTCTTCAACGGATCGCGCACCCGCCACCGGACCGGAGGAACCGTGCCCCGCACCCTGGCCAACGCCCCGATCATGATCCTCAACGGCCCCAACCTGAACCTGCTCGGCCAGCGCCAGCCGGAGATCTACGGTTCCGACACCCTCGCCGATGTCGAGGCCCTGTGCGCCAAGACCGCGGCCGCGCACGGCGGCACCGTGGACCTCCGGCAGTCCAACCACGAGGGCGAGCTCGTCGACTGGATCCACGAGGCGCGGCTGAACCACTGCGGGATCGTCATCAACCCCGGCGCCTACTCGCACACGTCGGTCGCGATTCTGGACGCACTCAACACCTGCGACGGGCTGCCGGTCCTCGAGGTCCACATCTCCAACATCCACAAGCGCGAGTCCTTCCGCCACCACTCCTACGTCTCCCTGCGTGCCGACGGCGTCATCGCGGGCTGTGGCGTGCAGGGATACGCGTTCGGCGTGGAGCGGGTCGCGGCACTGGCGGGGACGGGACAGACCGAGGCGTAAGTCCCGTGCTCCTGGCGGGCGCCTGTTACAGGCGCCCGGCCTCCACGATCCGCCGCAGGAAGCGCTGTGTGCGCTCCTGCTGCGGGTCACCGAAGATCTGCTCGGCCGTCCCGCTCTCCAGGACCACGCCTCCGTCCAGAAAACAAACCTGGTCGGCGACATCGCGGGCGAAGCCCATCTCGTGCGTGGCCAGCACCATGGTCATGCCCTCGTCCTTCAGATCACGGACGACGCTGAGCACCTCGCCCACGAGCTCCGGGTCGAGGGCCGCGGTGATCTCGTCGAGGAGCAACAGCCGAGGACGTACGGCCAGCGCGCGCACGATCGCGACCCGCTGCTGCTGACCGCCGCTCAGCCGGTCCGGGTACTCGCCCGCCTTGCCACCGAGCCCGAGCCGCTCCAGCAGCTCCCTGCCGCGCTCCTCGGCCTCCGCGCGGGACACCCCGTGCACCCGGCGCGGGGCGAGCGTGATGTTCTCCAGGACGGTCATGTGCGGGAAGAGGTTGTACGCCTGGAAGACCACGCCGATACGGCGGCGTACCGCGTCCTGGTCGACCCGCGGGTCGGTGATCTCCTCGCCGTCCAGCCAGATCGCGCCGTCGTCGATCTCCTCCAGGAGGTTCGCGCAGCGCAGCAGCGTGGACTTGCCGGAACCGGAGGCGCCGATCAGCGCGGTCACCGTGTGCGAGGCGACCTCGAGGTCCACGTCCCGCAGCACGACCGAGCCGCCGAACGTCTTGCGGACGGACTCCATCCGCAGCACCGGTGCGTCGCTCATGTGGTCCCTCCCTGGGCCCGCTGACGGTCCATCCGGGCCGTCACCCAGTCCGTGAACCGGGTCATCGGAATGGTCAGCGCGACGAAGACCAGTCCCGCGACGATGTACGGCGTGTAGTTGAGGCTGCGGCCCACGATGATGTCGGCGGCCCGTACGGCGTCCACCGCACCGCCGATCGACACGAGCCCGGTGTCCTTCTGCAGCGACACCAGGTCGTTGAGCAGGGGCGGCACCTGGCGTCGTACGGCCTGTGGCAGCACCACGTGCCGCAGTGCCTGCCGGTTGGAGAGGCCGAGCGAGCGGGCCGCGGCGCGCTGCGAGGGGTGGATGGACTCGATGCCGGCGCGGAACACCTCGGCCACGTACGCGGAGTACGTCAGCGTCAGCGCCGTGCCGCCCAGCAGCACCGGGTCGACGGTCACGCCCTGGAGCCGCAGCGCCGGGACGCCCAGGACCACGATCATCAGGTTGATGATGAGCGGGAGGCCCCGGAAGAAGTCCGTATAGGCGGCGGCCAGTACCCGCAGCGGGAAGAACACCGGGCCGCGCAGGGTGCGGGCGATGGCGATGAGCATGCCGAGGACGAGCACCGCCACGCCGCAGATCAGCAGCAGCCGGAGGTTGAGCCACAGCCCTTCGAGGACCTTGGGGAACGCCTCGCGCGCGTACTCCCCGTTGAAGAAGGTCTCCTTGGTGCGCGGCCAGCCCGGCGCGTTGACGACGACCAGGTAGAGGACGACGGCCGTGACGAGCGTGGAGAGCGCGGCGATCGCCGTGGCTCGGCGGGAGCGGGTCCGCTTGTGGCGTTCCCGCTCGAGCCGCCGCTCGGAGGGCGTGTACGCGTCGCCCGAGTCCGGCGACTCCGCGCCGGACTCTTCCTTCGTGAGCGTCACTTGAGCACCGGGGCGTCGACGGCGTCGGACAGCCACTGCTGCTCGATCTTCGCCAGCGTGCCGTTCTCGCGCAGGGCGTCGACCGCGGCGGTCACGCAGGACGTGAGCGCGCTGCCCTTGTCGAGGACGAGGCCGAACTGCTCCGGCGTGCCGCCCTGGTTCTCGAACTGGCCGACGATCTCGGCGTCGGTCACCTCGGCCGCGGTGATGTAGAAGGCGGTCGGCAGGTCGACGACGATGGCGTCCACCTGGCCGTTCTTCAGGGCGGACTTGGCCTGGTCGTTCTTGGCGTAGGCGGCGACCTGCCGGGTCGGCTTCACCACGTCCTCGATGTAGTTGAGGCTGGTCGTGCCGACCTGGGCGCCCAGCTTGAGGCCCTTCAGGTCCGCGATGCTCGTCGCCTTCGCCGCCTTGGTGCCCTTGAGGGCGATGACGGCCTGACGCACGTCGTAGTAGCCGGACGAGAAGTCCACGGCCTTCTTGCGCTCGTCGCTGATCGACACCTGGTTGATGTCGAAGTCGAAGGTCTTCTCACCGGGCGCGAACGCCTTGTTGAAGGGAACGCTCTGCCAGACGACGGCACTCTTGTCGTAGCCGAGCTGCTCGGCCACGGCGTAGGCGACCGCGGACTCGAACCCCTTGCCGTTGGCGGGCTTGTCGTCCTTGAACCACGGCTCGTACGCGGGCTCGTCGGTGGCGATCGTCAGCTTGCCGGACGTCTCGGTGGCCAGCTTCCCCTTGGCGCACGTGGTGCCGGTCGACGACCCCGAAGGCTTGGCGGCCGAGTCCTCCTCCGGCTGCGGTGCGCAGCCGACGGCGGTGGCGAGCAGGGCTATGGTCGCGGCGGCGACAGCGCGGCGCAGGGTGCGGGGGGCGAGGTGCATGGCGGGAGATTGACAGCAGGTCGCCCCGTTTGTCGAGGTCACGACGGTTTTTGTCCGCATACTGGGAACGGGTGTTGCGTTCTTGTGAACGCCTCCTGTGTACGTCGCCGGGGCCGCCGGCCGAGGGCGGGGATCGGAAGACCGGCGGCCCTTGCCGCGCAGGAGCCGTCATCCTGTGCGGGGCTGCTACCAGTTGACCGCGCAACCATGTGCGCGGGGAGCGTGCGCAGGACACCGGCGTGTGTGAACGGTTCACACGGGGCGCGTGCGAAGGCATGCGCGCCGGGGGCGCGAAGATGCGGCGCGTAAAGGTGTGTTGTGCGCGGGGCGCGCGAGGGTCGATATGCCCTGGGCGGGCGCGAGTTGGCTACGCGCCGGTGTACAGGGATGCGTCGCGCGCCCCGTCGTTCACCATCCGCGCGCGTGCCACTCCGGCAACTGCGGACGCTCGGCGCCGAGCGATGTGTCGTCGCCGTGGCCCGGGTAGACCCACGTCTCGTCCGGCAGGACGTCGAAGATCTTCGTCTCCACGTCGTGGATCAGGCTCGCGAACGCCTCGGGATCCTTGCGGGTGTTGCCCACGCCGCCGGGGAAGAGACAGTCGCCGGTGAACACATGGGGGTGGCCGTGCGGGTCGTCGTAGACGAGGGCGATCGACCCCGGTGTGTGTCCGACCAGATGGCGTGCGGTCAGCTCCACACGCCCCACCCGGATGGTGGCGCCGTCGTCGACGAGGACGTCGGTCGGAACGGGGATGCCGGCGGCGTCCTCCCGGCCCGCGTACGTACGGGCGCCGGTGGCGTCGACGACCCGGGCCAGGGCCTGCCAGTGGTCGCCGTGCTGGTGCGTGGTGACGACGGACGCGATGCCGTCGTCACCGATCATGCCGATCAGTGTCTCCGCGTCGTTGGCCGCGTCGATCAGCAGCTGTTCGTCCGTGGCCCGGCAGCGCAGCAGATAGGTGTTGTTGTTCATGGGACCGACCGCGATCTTGGTGATCATCAGGTCCTTGAGTTCGTGCACGTCCGCCGGGCCGCCGACCGTGACCTGTCCGCTGTACGTCATGGCGGTAAGTCTAGGGCGCCCCTACAGCGGAGGAAGCTCCGGCAGCCTTCCGCCCTCCACCCTCAGCGCCGATCCGTCACGGCGTCCGGCGAGCCAGCCGAGCAGGTCGGCGGGGGAGCCCGTCACCGTGACCACGAGCGCCTCCGCCACCCGGCCCGTGGTCCACGCGCGCGTGTCGTCCGTCAGGCGGGTCGGCTGTACGTCGGGGTGCCCGGTGAACCGCTCGGCGAGGAAGGCGATCTCCCGGTCCGCGAACTCCGCGGGCACCTCCTCCAGCTCGTACCCGATCCCGAGGTCCACATGGTGCAGCTCCACCTCCACCCACCGCCGGAACGGCACCCGGGCCGCCGAGTCGGTGACCCCGTTGCGCAGCTGCACGATGCGCGACCAGTCGGCCGGGACGGCTCCCACCTCCTGGAAGCGGGCGGCGCTGTCACGGACGTCCGTGAGCTGGATGTCGAGGGGGCGCGGGGCGTCCCGGTCGATGTCGGCGTCCCGGGCCTCACCGGAGGCGTACATGGGGCGGCCCTCCAGAACGTTCACGAGGGCGTCCGCGTTGCGGGCGAGGTGGGCGAGGATGTGGCCGCGAGTCCACCCGGGGAGCCGTGACGGCTCGGTCACAGACGCGTTGTCCAGTTTGGCGGCTGCGGTGAGCAGCCGCTCCGTCGCGTCACGTACAGACGCCAGGTCATGCGCGTGATCAATCATGCTGCTGACACTAACCCCGCCACACCTTTGGGTGAAGGTGGTGAAGCAGTGCCGTAAATCGAATGCACGTGCTATATGGTCGACAGCGGCGTCGGGCATGCTGGAAAGCCGGGGATTGTTATGCATCCGGGAATCCGACCGGCGTTGTCAGTGGCTCCCCCTAGTCTGAAAAAGCACGGGGGCCTCGCCCCTGTCACTTCTTCTCAAGAAAGGTGCGGACCGGCGTGGCCGACCGTCTCATCGTCCGTGGCGCGCGCGAGCACAACCTCAAGAACGTCTCGCTCGACCTGCCGCGTGACTCGCTCATCGTCTTCACGGGCCTGTCCGGGTCGGGCAAGTCCTCCCTGGCCTTCGACACGATCTTCGCCGAAGGTCAGCGTCGGTACGTGGAGTCGCTCTCCTCGTACGCCCGCCAGTTCCTCGGCCAGATGGACAAGCCGGACGTCGACTTCATCGAGGGCCTCTCGCCCGCGGTCTCCATCGACCAGAAGTCGACCTCTCGCAACCCGCGCTCGACGGTCGGCACCATCACCGAGGTCTACGACTACCTCCGGCTGCTCTTCGCGCGGATCGGCAAGCCGCACTGCCCCGAGTGCGGCCGCCCGATCGCGCGCCAGTCGCCGCAGGCCATCGTCGACAAGGTCCTGGAGCTGCCGGAGGGGAGCCGCTTCCAGGTGCTGTCGCCGCTGGTGCGCGAGCGCAAGGGCGAGTTCGTCGACCTCTTCGCCGACCTCCAGACCAAGGGCTACAGCCGCGCGCGCGTGGACGGCGAGACCATCCAGCTCTCCGAGCCGCCCACACTGAAGAAGCAGGAGAAGCACACCATCGAGGTGGTCATCGACCGCCTCACGGTGAAGGAGTCCGCCAAGCGCCGTCTCACCGACTCCGTGGAGACCGCACTCGGCCTCGCCGGCGGCATGGTCGTCCTCGACTTCGTCGACCTGCCCGCGGACGACCCCGAGCGCGAGCGCCTGTACTCGGAGCACCTGTACTGCGCGTACGACGACCTGTCCTTCGAGGAGCTGGAGCCCCGCTCCTTCTCCTTCAACTCGCCCTTCGGCGCCTGCCCCGAGTGCAGCGGCATCGGTACCCGCATGGAGGTCGACCCCGAGCTGATCGTCCCCGACGAGGACAAGTCCCTCGACGAGGGCGCCATCCACCCCTGGTCGCACGGTCACACCAAGGACTACTTCGGCCGCCTGATCGGGGCCCTCGCGGACGCGCTCGGCTTCCGGACCGACATCCCCTTCGCGGGCCTGCCCCAGCGCGCCAAGAAGGCCCTGCTGTACGGCCACAAGACGCAGATCGAGGTCCGCTACCGGAACCGGTACGGCCGCGAGCGGGTCTACACGACGCCCTTCGAAGGTGCCGTCCCCTTCGTCAAGCGCCGGCACAGCGAGTCCGAGAGCGACGCCAGCCGTGAGCGCTTCGAGGGCTATATGCGCGAGGTGCCCTGCCCCACCTGTGAGGGCACCCGACTCAAGCCGATCGTCCTCGCGGTCACGGTGATGGGGAAGTCCATCGCCGAGGTCTCCGGGATGTCCATCAGCGACTGCGCGGACTTCCTGGGCGAGCTGAAGCTCAACGCCCGCGACAAGAAGATCGCCGAGCGGGTGCTGAAGGAGGTCAACGAGCGGCTCAAGTTCCTGGTCGACGTCGGCCTCGACTACCTCTCGCTCAACCGCGCGGCCGGCACCCTGTCCGGCGGTGAGGCACAGCGCATCCGCCTGGCCACCCAGATCGGCTCCGGACTCGTCGGCGTGCTGTACGTCCTGGACGAGCCGTCCATCGGTCTGCACCAGCGTGACAACCACCGGCTGATCGAGACCCTGGTCCGGCTGCGCGACATGGGCAACACGCTCATCGTCGTCGAGCACGACGAGGACACCATCAAGGTCGCCGACTGGATCGTCGACATCGGCCCCGGCGCCGGCGAGCACGGCGGCGAGGTCGTGCACAGCGGCTCCCTGAAGGAGCTGCTCGCCAACGACGAGTCCATGACCGGCCAGTACCTGTCCGGCAGGAAGGCGATCCCGCTCCCCGACATCCGCCGCCCGCAGGACCCGTCCCGCCGGCTCACGGTGCACGGCGCCCGGGAGAACAACCTCCAGGACATCGACGTCTCGTTCCCGCTCGGTGTGTTCACCGCCGTCACCGGCGTCTCCGGCTCCGGTAAGTCCACGCTGGTCAACGACATTCTGTACACCCATCTGGCCCGTGAGCTGAACGGCGCCCGGAGCGTCCCTGGACGCCACACGCGCGTGGACGGCGACGACCTCGTCGACAAGGTCGTGCACGTCGACCAGTCGCCCATCGGCCGCACCCCGCGGTCCAACCCGGCGACGTACACCGGCGTCTTCGACCACGTCCGCAAGCTGTTCGCCGAGACCACCGAGGCGAAGGTCCGCGGCTATCTGCCGGGCCGCTTCTCCTTCAACGTCAAGGGCGGCCGCTGCGAGAACTGCTCCGGTGACGGCACGATCAAGATCGAGATGAACTTCCTCCCGGACGTCTACGTCCCGTGCGAGGTCTGCCACGGCGCCCGGTACAACCGGGAGACCCTGGAGGTCCACTACAAGGGCAGGTCCATCGCCGAGGTCCTGAACATGCCCATCGAGGAAGCCATGCACTTCTTCGAGGCCGTCCCGGCGATCAACCGCCACCTCAAGACGCTCAACGACGTCGGTCTCGGCTATGTCCGCCTCGGCCAGTCCGCGACCACCCTGTCCGGCGGCGAGGCCCAGCGCGTGAAGCTCGCCAGTGAGCTCCAGAAGCGCTCCACCGGACGCACGGTCTACGTCCTGGACGAGCCGACCACCGGTCTGCACTTCGAGGACATCAGCAAGCTGCTGAAGGTCCTCTCCGGCCTGGTCGACAAGGGCAACACGGTCATCGTCATCGAGCACAACCTCGACGTGATCAAGACCGCCGACTGGGTCGTCGACATGGGCCCCGAGGGCGGCGCGGGCGGCGGCCTCGTCGTCGCCGAGGGCACCCCCGAGGAGGTCGCCGGAGTCCCCGCCAGCCACACCGGCAAGTTCCTGCGGGAGATCCTCGGCGCCGACCGGATCAGCGACGCGTCCTCGGTGAAGGCCCCGCGCAAGACGGCGGTCAGGAAGACCGTCGCCGCCAAGACGGCCGCGAAGAAGACGGCCACGGCGAGGACGACCGCGACCAAGGCCGCCGACACCACGGCGACCGAGAAGGCGGCCGGCGCCACCAAGAAGGCGGCACCCGCGAAGAAGACGACACGGGCCCGCAAGGCCTGAGCCCCATGGGCGACAGGTCCTGAGAAATACGGAAATGTTCGGCGCCCCGCGGGAACTCCCCGCGGGGCGCCGATCGTTGCAGGATCAGCCGCCCGAACCCTGCGGCCGGGACGCACCTTGACTCCTGAACAGCGGAACCGGCGGAAGGCCGAACGCCCCCTACAGGTCGCCGAGTTCGGAGGCGTACGGCGGTTCCGCCCCCGCCCGGGAGCAGGTGATCGCGGCTGCCCGCGCCGCGAATCGCAGCAGCCTTGTCCAGCCGTCGGCGCCCAGTCCCAGGAGCGCCTCGGCGGACAGGGCGTCCCGGACGGACAGACCGTGCAGAAGCGCCGCGTTCACCGTGTCACCGGCCCCGATCGTGTCGACGACGTCGACCTTCTCGCCCGGCACGGAGTGCACCGAGCCGTCCCGGGTGAACGCGGTCAGACCCTCACCGCCGTGAGTGATCACCACGGCCGAGGGTCCCGCGGCCAGCCACTCGCGCGGGGTGCCGCCGAGCCACAGCGCGTCCTCCTCGGAGAGCTTGAGCAGTGACACCGACGGCAGCCAGCTCTTGAACCGGGCCCGGTAGCCGTCCGGATCGGGGATCAGCCCGGCCCGGATGTTCGGGTCGAGCGTGGTGAACACGCCCTGCGCGGCCGCGGTCCGCATCAGCTCCTCATAGGCGCTCGCCCCTGGCTCCAGGACGAGCGAGCAGGTGCCGAAGGACACCGCGCGCGTACCGGCGGGGAGCTCGGCGGGGGCCTCGAACAGACGGTCGGCGGTGCCCTCGACATAGAAGGAGTAGGCGGCCGAGCCACTCGCGTCGATCGTGGCGACTGCCAGGGTGGTCGACTCCGGCCCGCGCTGCACCGCCGACACGTCCACCGACGCCCGCCGCAGCCCGTCGAGCAGAGCCTCGCCGAACGCGTCGGACGACGTACGGGAGCAGAAGGCGGCGGGGGAGCCGAGGCGGCCGAGGGCGACGGCCGTGTTGTACGGGCCGCCACCGAGCGCGGGCGTCAGTCCCGCCAGGGCTCCCGTGCCCTGCGGTACCAGGTCGATGAGGGCCTCACCGGCGACGACGATCACGAACGTGTTCCCTTCTCGGGCTTGCGGGGCTGTCTGCGGTACGGGGACAGGCGGAGGCGATGGCAACTGCCCCTCGGGTAGCTGCCGTTGGGGCACCCTGGCCTCTCCGGGAAGCCGCTGTCGTGACACCCCGGCGACTAAGAGGGCCGTCGTGGTGCAGGCCGCTCATCGGCTGATGCCGTCTTCGGTCAGTCGCTGCCGGGACACCTCGGCCCCCTCGGGCAGCCGTCATTCGGACACCGCCGTCTCCTCGGGGCACCCGCACGACGTGCGATGCACGAGGTCACAGGGCAGGCGGACCGTCCGGGCCGGCCGGTCCGGATCGGCCAGGCGGTCCAGGAGCACCCGCACCGCCAGGGCGCCGATCTCCTTGCTGGGCTGGGCGATCGCGGTGAGCCGGGGTGAGAAGAGGTCGGCCCAGGCGAAGTCGTCGAAGCAGCACAGGGCGATGTCGCCGGGTACGGCGAGACCACGGTCGCGCAGGGTGCGCAGTGCGCCGATGGTCATCGCGTTGTTGGCGGTGACGAGCGCCGTCGGCGGTTCGGCGAGGGCCAGCAGGGCCGCGGTGGCCCGTTCGGCACCGGCCGACGCGGAGTCGCCGTGGACCACGAGCCGTTCGTCGTACGGCAGCCCGGCGGCGGCGAGCCCGCCACGGTACCCGGCGACCCGCTCACCGCTGGTGCTGAGCCCGGGCAGGCCCGCCACCAGCCCGATCCGCCGGTGGCCGAGCACGGCGAGATGGGCGACCAGCTCGCTCATCGGCGCGGTGTTCTCGGCGCAGACCTGGTCGAAGGGCGGCGCGGCGTCGACGACACGGTCGAGGAGCACCGTGGGTACGGCATGGCGGCCGAGATAGGCCAGCAGCTCCCCGGGGTCCGCGGAGGGCGCGACGATCATGCCGTCCACCCGCCGCTCGTGCAGCAGCTGGACGACCTTGCGCTCATGGGCGGGGTCGTCGTGGGGATCGGCGATCAGCAGGCTGTAGCCGCGTTCCAGGACCTCGGCCTCGACGCCCTGGAGGATCTCCGTGAAGTACGGATTGCTGATCGCCGACACCGCGAGCCCGATGGACCGGGTGCGAGAGGTCACCAGGGAGCGGGCCAGGGTGTTGGGTGTGTAGCCGAGCTCGTCGATGGCGTCCAGGACGGCCTGACGGGTGTGCGGGAGCACCGGCCGGGTGTCGTTGAGCACATGCGAGACGGTCGCCACGGACACGCCCGCACAGCGCGCGACATCGGCCATGGTCGGCATGACGTTCCCTCCTGGACAGCCCTTGGGCGACACCCTTCGGCGGGACACCCCTCAGGCCGGGAACGTATCCCATCCGACGCCTGACGTAAACGCTTGCGCAAGCGTTTACGTCAGGCAGGCCCCGGACAGCTCACTCCCAGTCCCAGCCGATCCCCACGATCCCCGTCCGCACCCGCGGCTCGACGATGTGCACCGACCGGTGCGTCCCGGTGAGCGCCAGCTCCTGGCGCCCACTGCGCGGGGCCGCCGCCGAGTGCTGGGTGAACCGGTGGCAGCGGGCCGGCAGCACGTTCTCGTCGAAGCGCACCTGGAGCGCGTACTGCCCGCCGGACGGGCCGAACCCGCGGATGTACTCGCGGGAGACACCCGCCGTGCCGTCCTCGACGCCGTAACGGAGCAGGAAGGTCTCGCCGGCCCGCAGCCGAGTGTCGAAGAGCAGCTCGGCCACGAGCACGCCGGTCTCGTGGTGGGAGCGGACGCGTCCCGTGCGGCAGTTCTCCAGGGCGTGCACCTGCATGCGCTCCGGCGCGCACCCCGGGTCGCCGTGGTGCACGGCCACGAACCGGTCGACGCCGTCCTGGTGGGCGCGCACGATGTGGTGCGACTCGCGCCCGAGAAGCTCCCGGCGTCCCCCTATCCGTACCCGCTCGTGGTGCCCGAGGGTGTGCAGCCCGCCGTCCGGCGGTGAGTCCAGCTCGGCCAGCAGACGCTCCAGGACGCCGGAGGCCTCGACGAGGGAACGGTAGGAGCGGACGGCGGGGCGCTGGCCGGCCGCGTGTGCGTCGGCCTCGGCGAGCAGCCGGATCAACGACTCCTCCGGCAGTTGGAGGATCTCCTCCAGGGCCCGCACCGCGCGCAGTGACTCGGGGCGCTGAGGGCGGCGCGCACCCTGCTGCCAGTAACTCAGGCTGGTGACGCCGACCTTCACCCCGTAGCGCGACAGATGGTGCTGCACGCGCTGGAGCGGCAGTCCGCGGGCGGCGATCGCCGCCCGCAGGGCGACATGGAAGGGGCCGCCTCGCAGGGCCGTGTCCAGTTCCGCGTCGGCGACGGCGGAAACGTCCCCGTGCTGTGTGGCGTGCGGCATGCAGGGGCCTTTCTGTGTGGTCACGACGGCTGGTCAGACCGTTCGTGCGGATTCGCACCGGGGCCGGGGCGTCTTCACATCCGTACGCCGTTCTTCACGGTCCCGAGTTCCCCCGCATTGAAGCGTGTTGACCAAGTCCCGACAACACCTCATGCCCAACAGTCACGCACTCCTGGCCGGGATGCGGCCTGGAGAAGTCAAGTCGGCGCGCCCGGGCTGTCGTTGCCCAGTACGTCTCTGATCGCCCGTGCGGAGAGGGCGGACTTGTGAAGGAAGCCATGTGCCGGGCTGGCGGCGACCAGTTCCTCGAAGTCGTCCAGGGAGTGTGTGGAGATCAGGATGATCACGGATGTGACATTGCCGGCGAGCTCCACCGCGAGGTCGAAGCCGTTCTCCCCGTTGAGGTCGAGATCCACCAGGACGATGTCCGGGGCCAGTTCGGTGGCCCGAGCCAGAGCTTCCGAACCTGACATGGCGACGCCGACGACGGGTATCCCGTCGCGCTCCAGCAGAGTGCGCGCGGCTTCCAGGAATCGGATGCTGTCATCGACGAGAAGACAGCGCATGGACATGCCCCACAGGGTCCCAACAGGCGGATGATTGCGCTTTCCAGCTACCCGGAAAGAGTCGGCGCGCGTTGCTTCCGGGCAGCTGGAATGTGCTGAAGTCCCTTGCCGAATCCACCGGTTCCCGCTTACACAGCGCAGCGGCACGTCACCGGGGGTAGCATGTGGGCTGCCCTGGGGAGGCCGCTGAAGGCCGGTCGAGTGGGGGTGCGCGATGCAGGCGTGGATCAGGAACGTCGGAACGGATCGCCATCATCGCGCCCTGGCCGCAGGGCTGTTGGGGGTCGTCCTGCTGCTGGCCGCGTGCGGTGGGGGAGGCGATGACGACGACACAACCAACGGCAAGGCACGCAGCGACACGACCTGCGACGGCAGGATCGAGGGCACCGAGCATCTGACGATGTGGTTCCACGCCGGGCCGAGCGGGGAGCTCAGCACCCTGCAGAAGCAGGTCGCGGAGTTCAACAAGGCACAGAAACAGGTGCGGGTGGAGCTCGTCACCCTGCCCGAGCACCGCCCGTACACCGACCTGGTGAACTCCGCCGCGGCCAGCGGCGACCTTCCGGACCTGCTCGACTTCGACGGCCCCTATCTCTACAGCTACGCCTGGTCCGGCAGGCTCAAGCCGATCGACTCCTGCGTCCCCGAGAGCGTGCGGAGCGATCTGCTGGCCTCGATCCGCCAACAGGGCACGTACGCGGGGAAGCTGTACGGCATCGGCACCTTCGACTCCGGGCTGGGGCTGTATGTGCGCCCCTCGGTGCTGGAGAAGGCCGGCATCCGTATCCCCCAGGGCGTCGACGACGCCTGGACCTCCGACGAATTCACGGACGTTCTGCGCACCCTGCGCAAGGCGGGCCACAAGACCCCCCTCGACATCGGGCTCGTCCACGCGAAGCCCGGCGAGGAGTGGAACACCTACGGCTTCGCGCCCGCGGTGTGGTCGGCGGGCGGTGATCTCATCGAGCCCAGGACGTTCCGCACGGCCGACGGCTTCCTCAACAGCCCGGAGGCGGTCAAGGCGCTCACCACCATGCAGACCTGGGCCGAGGAGGGGCTCGTCGAGCCCGGCAGGACCGACGACCAGGCGTTCACCGAGGGCCGTAGCGTCATCTCCTGGACCGGCCACTGGTGGTACCCGGACTACAGCAAGGCGCACCCCGGCGACGTGACGATCGTGCCGCTGCCCGACTTCGGCCGGGGCACGGTGACCGGGATGGGCTCCTGGCAGTGGGGCGTCACCTCGGGCGCCGCCGAAGGGGACGCCGTCTGGCGCTTCCTCGCCTATCTGCTGAAGCCGGACCAGGTCCACCGGATGAGCGAGGCCAACGGCGGTATCCCGGCCACACACAGTGCGGTGAAGCTCTCGTCCGCCTACGGCACCGACGGCGCCGAGCGCCTGTTCATCGAGCAACTGACGGGCGGCGTCGCCCGCCCCCGGCCGCAGACGCCCGCCTACCCGGCGATCACCGACGCCTTCTCCCGGGCCTTCGCCAGGATCATGTTCGACGAGGCACAGGTGAAGGCAGCACTCGACGGGGCGGTGGAGGCCATCGACAAGGACCTGGCGGACCACCAGTACTACCCGTCCGCCGGGCGCTGAGGAACGAACGTGCGCGGCGTGAGACCGACACGGACGGAGCGTCCCGCGCTCCTGGCCCGTCTGCGTGTCGGACGCAAGCTGATGCTTCTCGTACTGCTGCCGGTGACCGGGCTGCTGGCCTTCACCGCCTTCAGCGGCGTCGCCCAGTGGCAGGAGGCGAGCGACCTGCGGGCCTTCCACACCACGGCCGAGGTGTCGTTCGCGCTCACCGAGGTCTCCGACGCCGTCGCCCGGGAGCGGATCGCCGCCGTACGGGCCCGGCTGCGCCCGAGCACGGTCACCCCGGCGGCCCGTGCCGCGGTCGAACGGGCCACGGACCAGGCCCTGGAGCGGGCCGTCGACCGAACCGCCGGCTGGGCCGGGGCCGACGCCGCCGGAGACCTCGACGCCGCCGGCCGCCGGCTGCACGCGCTGCGTGTCCAGACGGGCACCGCCTCGCTCACCGCCCGCACGGTGGCCCAGGACTACGCGGGCATCGAGGACGCCCTGCTCGACAACGTCGCCGTGTTCGAGGCGGGGAGCCCCACCCGGACCTCGGGCCGCGCGGCGGACGCCCACATCGCCCTCGTACGGGCCATCGAGGCCGCCGAACGCGAGCGCGTGGAGCTGGCGATCCTGCTGGACGCACCCGCCGAGCAACGCCCCACCGCCGCCGGACGCTGGCCCGAGCTCGAGGCGGCCGAACTGGACACGTTCAAGCAGAACACCTCGGACGAACTGCGGGATGAGCTGTACAGAACCCAGTTCGAGGCGCCCGGCCGGGCCGTCCGCAAGGCCCGCGAGACGCTCGCCGCACCCGTCCCCGAGACCGTCCACCGGCCGTCGTACGAGAGCTGGCTGACCGACTCCACGGCCCGCATCGACTCCCTGCGCGGCATCCAGGACCAGGCCGCGCGCACCCTCGAGGTCACCGCCGCGCGCGCCCGCCACAGCGCGGAGACCCGCGTACGGCGCGACCTCGCAGCCTCCCTGGCAGTCCTCGGCGGTGTCACCCTCCTCGCGCTGGCCCTGCGCCGCTCCATCACCCGCCCCCTCAGCGAGGTCTCGCAGGGCGCGCGGGCCCTGTCGTACGGCGATCTCTCGTACGACATCCGGTACGCCGGCCGTGACGAACTCGGCGATGTGGCCGACACCTTCCGCGAACTGCGCGTCACCACCGAGCGGCTGGCCGGCGAGATCCGGGCCATGAACTCGGCGATCGACGACAACCGGCTCGGACACCGCGCCGACGTCGCCTCCTTCGGCGGCACCTGGGCCCAGCTGCTCGGCGGCATGAACGGCACCATGGCGTCCTTCGCGGCGGCCCACGGGCGGCGCGAGAAGGCCGAACAGGAAGTGGAGAGCATCTTCAACCTCTCCCTCGACCTGCTCTGCATCAGCGGCCTCGACGGCTACTTCAAGCGGGTCAACCCGGCCTTCGAGAGGACCCTCGGCCATTCGGGCGAGGAACTGCTGTCCAAGCCCTACATCGAGTTCGTGCACGAGGACGACCGGGACAGCACCCGCGTCGCCCTAGACCGTCTCGCGAGCGGTGTCGACGTGGCCGAGTTCGAGAACCGCTACCTGCGCGCGGACGGCACCGAGTGCTGGCTCCAGTGGAGCGCCCGGCCGGTCCCCGAGGAGGGCCTCATCTACGCCACCGCGCGCGACGTCACGGAGAGCCGCCGGGCCGCACTGGAGCAGGCCGCGCTGCGCCGGGTCGCCACCCTGGTGGCCCGCGGAGCCCCGCCGTCCGAGGTGTTCACGCGGGTGGCGGAGGAGGTCGGGGCCCTGCTGAACACGACCGCGGCCGTGCTGCGGCAGGAGCCCGACGGCAGCCACACGGTCCTCGGTACCGCGTACGGGATCCCGGAGGAGCTCGAGCGAGCGAGCCGCGAGGAGCGTCGGCAGGCGGGCCTCAAGGCGATACACGAGGTGTCCGGGACCCGGCGCGCGGCTCATGTCGGACAGGTCGTGGGCGCGCCCATCGTCGTCGACGACCGGCTGTGGGGCTTCGTCCTCGCGGCCTCCCCGCTGGACGCACTGCCCGGCGGCACCGAGTCGCGGCTGGCCGACTTCACCGAGCTCATCGCCACCGCCATCGCCAACGCCGACAACCGCGCCCAGCTGACCGCGTCACGCGCGCGCGTGGTGGCCGCCTCGGACGCCTCCCGGCGCAGGATCGAGCGCGATCTGCACGACGGGGTCCAGCAGCGGCTCGTCGCCCTCCAACTGGACCTGAGGCTGGCCGAGTCCCTGCTGACGGACCCCTCCTCCGAACTCGCCGAGCAGCTCGCCCATGTGAGCAAGGGCCTCGACGACGCCTTCCAGGACCTGCTCCAGGTGGCCCGAGGCATCCATCCGGCCATCCTCTCCAAGGGCGGCCTGGGCCCCGCCCTGCGTTCCCTGGCCCGCCGCTCCGCCGTCCCCGTGGAACTCGACCTGGAGCTGCCCGCGACGCGACTCCCGGAGCAGCTGGAGGTGGCCGCGTACTACGTCACCTCGGAGTGCCTCACCAACGCCGTGAAACACGCCCACGCGCGCGTGGTGGAGGTCGGGGCCGAGATCCGGGACGACTGGCTGGAGATGGTCATCCGCGACGACGGCGTCGGGGGAGCCGAGCCCGGCCGGGGATCCGGGCTGATCGGGCTCATCGACCGCGTCGAGGCGATCGGCGGCAAGCTGGACGTCAGCAGTCCGCCGGGCGAGGGCACCACCATGGGGGTACGGCTGCCGCTGAGACCGCCGTCGACGAACGTGTGACCGCCCGACGCGCACGCGGGGGAGTTGTCCAGGCGGGGGACCTCGGACTTGGTGACGTCGCGTACGCACCGGGCGGTCATGTCGGACGGAGAGGCTGCCGTCCGGTTCTAGGGGCGGTGGGTACCGCCGTGGTGTGCCGACAGCAGGCGCTTGGCGCGCACTATGTCGGGATCCCGGGGGTCGAGGATGTCGCCGAAGCCGTACGTGTCCTCGGTGCCTGGGCGGACACGGGTCGACCGCCTTGCCTTCTCGATCCGCGTCCGCCGCATGTCCCGCAACCCTTCGGTCCCGCGACCCGTCGCCTTTCGCCCGAAGCGACCGGTCCCTCTGCATCGCACTGGTACGAGAATCGCTCGCATACGTCCGTGTGTCGTCACGGCAAGCCCCCAATCCCGCTTCCGGCTAGCCGTAATCCGGCCGGTGGGGCAGGCTGTTGGGCGCGCAGCAGATCGGTCGGGCAAGGGGAGCCGGGGCCATGGACGACGCATCGCAGCGGCAGGTGCGGGGACGGGTGGTCCTCGCCGACGACGACATCCTGCTCCGGGAGGGACTGGCGAGTCTCTGCGAGAGAGTCGGGTACGAGGTGGTCGGCCAGGCGGGTGACGCGGAGCGGCTCCTGGAACTGGTCCATGAGGAGCGCCCCGACATCGCCATCGTCGACATACGGATGCCGCCCGACCACTCCACGGAGGGACTCAAGGCGGCCCGCACCATCCGGGAGCGCCACCCCGGCACCGGCATCCTCGTCCTGTCGGCGTTCGTCGAGGTCGAGGACGCCCTGGAACTGCTGGCCGGCGGGCGTGGGGTCGGCTACCTGCTGAAGAGCCGGGTCACGGTCGTCGACGAGTTCATCGAGGCACTGGACCGCGTCGGCAAGGGCGGAGCGGTGGTCGACCCCTCCCTGGTCCACGAACTCTTCACGGCCCAGCGCCGCGACGACCCCCTGTCCCACCTCAGCGCCCGCGAGAGGGAGGTCCTGGCCCTCATGGCGGAGGGCCGCTCCAACGCCGGCATCGGCCGCCGTCTGTGGGTCACCGAGGGCACGGTCGAGAAACATGTCCGCAGCATCCTCGGCAAGCTCGGCCTGACGGAGGACACGGACGACCATCGCCGGGTCCTGGCCGTCCTGACGTTCCTGGAGTCCAGGTAGAGGTCGCGCGGCCGTCGTCCCCGGCCCCGTCGGACTGTCAGCCCCCGCCAGTAGGGTGGGAGACATGGCCGACCCCTCCAGCTACCGCCCCAGGCCGGGACAGATCCCGGACTCTCCCGGGGTCTACAGATTCCGCGACGAGCACCGCCGGGTGATCTACGTCGGAAAGGCGAAGAGCCTGCGCCAGCGCCTGGCGAACTACTTCCAGGACCTGGCGAGCCTGCACCCCCGCACCCGCACGATGGTGACCACGGCCGCGTCCGTGGAGTGGACGGTGGTGTCCACGGAGGTCGAGGCCCTGCAGCTGGAGTACTCCTGGATCAAGGAGTACGACCCCCGGTTCAACGTCAAGTACCGCGACGACAAGAGCTACCCGTACCTCGCGGTGACGATGAACGAGGAGTTCCCGCGCGTGCAGGTGATGCGCGGTCACAAGAAGAAGGGCGTCAGGTACTTCGGGCCCTACGGGCACGCGTGGGCGATCCGCGACACCGTCGACCTCCTGCTGCGCGTCTTCCCCGTCCGCACCTGCTCCGCCGGCGTCTTCAAGAACGCCGCCCGCACCGGCCGCCCCTGCCTCCTCGGCTACATCGGCAAGTGCTCCGCGCCCTGTGTCGGCCGCGTCTCCGCCGACGAACACCGCGAACTCGCCGAGGATTTCAGCGACTTCATGGCAGGCCGGACCGGGACGTACCTGCGCCGCCTGGAGAAACAGATGACGGAGGCGGCCGAGGAGATGGAGTACGAGCGGGCGGCCCGCCTGCGCGACGACATCGAGGCCCTGAAGAAGGCCATGGAGAAGAGCGCCGTCGTGCTCGCCGACGCGACCGACGCCGACCTCATCGCGGTCGCCGAGGACGAACTCGAAGCGGCCGTGCAGATCTTCCACGTCCGCGGCGGACGCGTGCGCGGCCAGCGCGGCTGGGTCACCGACAAGGTCGAGGAGATCACCACCGGCGCCCTCGTCGAGCACGCCCTCCAGCAGCTCTACGGCGAGGAGACCGGGGACTCCGTCCCCAAGGAGGTCCTCGTCCCGGCCCTGCCCGACCCCGTCGGGCCGGTCCAGGAGTGGCTCACCGGGCGCCGCGGTTCGAACGTCTCGCTGCGCATCCCGCAACGCGGTGACAAGAAGGCGCTGATGGAGACCGTGCAGCGCAACGCCCTGCAGACCCTCGCGCTGCACAAGACCAAGCGCGCCTCCGACCTGACCACGCGCTCGCGCGCCCTGGAGGAGAT
Organism: Streptomyces sp. NPDC002817; assembly: GCF_053592055.1. NCBI lineage: Bacteria > Bacillati > Actinomycetota > Actinomycetes > Kitasatosporales > Streptomycetaceae > Streptomyces > Streptomyces sp. NPDC002817. The sequence continues at coordinate 229,944 of NZ_JBSFUY010000008.1, read as the reverse complement.
CTCCGAGGCCCTCGACCTGGACAGCGCGCCCCTGCGGATCGAGTGCTTCGACATCTCGCACCTCCAGGGCGACGACGTCGTGGCCTCCATGGTCGTCTTCGAGGACGGTCTGCAGCGCAAGAGCGAGTACCGCCGCTTCCAGATCAAGGGCTTCGAGGGCCAGGACGACGTCCGCTCGATGCACGAGGTGATCACCCGCCGCTTCCGGCGCTACCTCGCCGAGAAGGAGAAGACCGGCGAGTGGGTGGAGGACGGCCACGAGGACGGGCTCGCCGGTGAGCCCGTCAACGGTCTCAAGGACGACGACGGCCGCCCCAAGAAGTTCGCCTACCCGCCCCAGCTCCTCGTCGTCGACGGCGGACAGCCCCAGGTCGCCGCGGCCAAGAAGGCCCTGGACGAGCTCGGCATCGACGACATCGCCGTCTGCGGCCTCGCCAAGCGCCTGGAGGAGGTCTGGCTGCCCGACGAGGACGACCCGGTGGTCCTGCCCCGCACCAGCGAGGGCCTCTATCTGCTCCAGCGCGTCCGCGACGAGGCCCACCGCTTCGCGATCACCTACCAGCGCGCCAAGCGGGCCAAGCGGTTCCGGTCGAGCCCCCTGGACGACGTCCCGGGCCTCGGTGAGACACGCAAGCAGGCGCTTCTCAAACATTTCGGCTCGTTGAGGAAACTTCGATCTGCCACCATCGACCAGATCTGCGAGGTTCCCGGCATAGGGCGCAAAACGGCAGAGACCATCGCCGTGGCCCTCGCTCAGGCGGCACCGGCCGCGCCTGCGGTGAACACAGCTACTGGAGAGATCATGGAAGAGGAACCCGACACCATGGGTTCCGGTGGGGAGCCCGTGACGGCGGGCACCCCGGACGAACGACGGGGGCAGGAGACATGAATGTGAACGAGAACGAAGGCCAACAGAGCCAAGACGGAGACGGAGCACAAGTGAGTACGGGCACGACCGGCGAGCCCGCCGGACTTCCCGAGGCGGCCATCCCCGAGCTGGTGATCATCTCCGGCATGTCCGGAGCCGGCCGGTCGACCGCCGCCAAGTGTCTGGAGGACCTCGGCTGGTTCGTCGTCGACAACCTGCCGCCCGCGCTGATCCCCACCATGGTGGAGCTCGGCGCCCGCTCCCAGGGCAACGTCGCCCGGATCGCGGTCGTCGTCGACGTCCGCGGCCGCCGCTTCTTCGACAACCTGCGCGAGTCCCTCGCCGACCTCGAGGCCAAGCACGTCACCCGGCGGATCGTCTTCCTGGAGTCCTCCGACGAGGCCCTGGTCCGCCGCTTCGAGTCGGTGCGCCGCCCGCACCCCCTCCAGGGCGACGGCCGCATCGTCGACGGCATCGACGCCGAGCGCGAGCTGCTGCGCGAGCTGCGCGGCGACGCCGACCTGGTCATCGACACCTCCAGCCTCAACGTCCACGAGCTGCGCGCCAAGATGGACGCCCAGTTCGCCGGCGAGGAGGAGCCCGAGCTGCGGGCCACCGTCATGTCCTTCGGCTTCAAGTACGGCCTTCCGGTCGACGCCGACCTGGTCGTGGACATGCGCTTCCTGCCCAACCCGCACTGGGTCCCGGAGCTGCGCCCCTTCACCGGCCTCAACGAGGAGGTGTCGGCGTACGTCTTCAACCAGCCCGGCGCGAAGGAGTTCATCGACCGCTATTCCGAGCTGCTCCAGCTCATCGCCGCCGGCTACCGCCGTGAGGGCAAGCGGTACGTGACGATCGCGGTCGGCTGCACCGGCGGCAAGCACCGCTCCGTCGCCACCTCCGAGAAGCTCGCCGCCCGCCTCGCCTCCCAGGGCGTGGAGACGGTGGTCGTACACCGGGACATGGGACGGGAATGACAGGACGTTCTCCGCGGCTGAGCAGGCTGCGCCGGGTCGTGCCCGAGGGACGCGCGACCCGGCCCGTGGAGGCCCGCGGCGCCAAGCCGCGCCGCCGAGGCGCCCAGCCCAAGGTCGTCGCCCTCGGCGGCGGCATGGGCCTGTCCGCCTCGCTCGCCGCACTGCGCCGGATCACCGGTGACCTCACCGCCGTCGTCACCGTGGCCGACGACGGCGGCTCCAGCGGGCGGCTCCGCGACGAGCTGGGCGTACTGCCGCCCGGCGATCTGCGCAAGGCGCTGGCCGCGCTGTGCGGCGACGACGACTGGGGCCAGACCTGGGCCCGAGTCATCCAGCACCGCTTCCAGTCCAAGGGCGACCTGCACGACCACGCGGTCGGCAATGTGCTGATCGTCGCCCTGTGGGAGCAGCTCGGCGACCCCGTCCAGGCTCTCGACCTGGTCGGCAGGCTGCTGGGTGCGCACGGCCGCGTGCTGCCCATGTCCGCCGTACCCCTGGAGCTCCAGGCCCTGGTCAAGGGGCATGACCCGGAGCGGCCCGAGGACGTGGACACCGTCCGGGGACAGGCGACCGTCGCCCTGACCCCCGGCGAGGTGCAGTCCGTGCACGTCGTACCGCACGACCCGCCCGCCGTCCCCGAGGCCGTCGCCGCCGTCCTCGACGCGGACTGGGTGGTGCTCGGCCCCGGCTCCTGGTTCTCCTCGGTCATCCCGCATCTGCTGGTGCCCGAACTCCTGGACGCCCTCACCCAGACGAAGGCACGCCGGGTGCTCTCGCTGAACCTTGCCCCGCAGCCCGGAGAAACCGATGGCTTCTCCCCGCAGCGTCATTTGGAGGTTTTGGGACGACACGCCCCTAAACTCGCCCTGGACGTGGTGCTGGCCGACCAGGCCGCCGTGCCCGACCGCGATTCCCTGACCGATGCCGCCAAGCGGTTCGGCGCCGCGGTCGAGCTGGCGCCGGTGGCCCGGCCCGATGGGACCCCGAGGCACGACCCGGAGCTGTTGGCCGCCGCGTACGACCGTATTTTTCGGATGCATGGAAGGATCGGCCCATGGCGATGACGGCAGCGGTGAAGGATGAGATCTCCCGGCTTCCCGTCACCCGGACCTGCTGCAGAAAGGCGGAGGTCTCCGCCATTCTGCGGTTCGCCGGCGGCCTCCACCTGGTGAGCGGGCGCATCGTGATCGAGGCGGAGCTGGACACCGCGATGGCGGCCCGTCGGCTCAAGCGGGACATCCTGGAGATCTTCGGCCACAGCTCCGAGCTGATCGTGATGGCTCCGGGCGGACTGCGCCGCGGTTCGCGTTACGTGGTGCGTGTGGTCGCCGGTGGTGACCAGCTGGCCCGGCAGACCGGCCTGGTCGACGGCCGGGGGCGCCCGATCCGCGGTCTGCCCCCGCAGGTCGTCTCCGGGGCCACCTGCGACGCCGAGGCCGCCTGGCGCGGGGCCTTCCTGGCGCACGGCTCGCTGACCGAGCCCGGCCGTTCCTCCTCGCTGGAGGTGACCTGCCCGGGTCCGGAGGCCGCGCTCGCCCTGGTCGGCGCCGCCCGCCGGCTCTCCATCGCAGCGAAGGCCCGTGAGGTGCGCGGGGTGGACCGGGTGGTCGTCCGTGACGGCGACGCGATCGGCGCGCTGCTCACCCGGCTCGGCGCCCATGAGTCGGTGCTGGCCTGGGAGGAGCGCCGGATGCGCCGCGAGGTGCGGGCCACGGCGAACCGTCTCGCCAACTTCGACGACGCCAACCTCCGCCGCTCCGCGCGCGCGGCCGTCGCCGCCGGTGCCCGCGTCCAGCGGGCCCTGGAAATCCTCGCCGACGAGGTGCCCGAGCATCTCGCCGCCGCCGGGCGTCTGCGTATGGACCACAAGCAGGCCTCCCTGGAGGAGCTGGGCGCGCTCGCCGACCCGCCGCTGACCAAGGACGCCGTCGCCGGCCGGATCCGCCGACTGCTGGCGATGGCCGACAAGCGGGCCCAGGACCTCGGTATCCCGGGCACGGAGTCCAGCATCACCGAGGAGATGGCCGACAACTTCGCAGGCTGACTCACCGTCACCACGCCGGTGCCGATACTCCATTGGAGTGTCGGCACCGGCGTTTGTCCGTCCTTGAGGCCCCCTTGACTGGATCATGAACTGTCATGAGCCTGGCATCTGTTCGCTGCTGTGGCGGACACACGCAAGGGGGGCACATGAGACGAAGAGCGAGACCGATCCTCGCTGTTGGCGCACTCCTTCTGGGTGGTGCGGGCATCGCACCCATCGCCCAGGCCGCGGAGAGCGCAGGTTCTCCCGATCCCGACGAGATCAAGGTCTTCCGGGCCGAGGTCACCAGCCAGCAGGTACCCCTGCTGCTGGCGGCCGGGCAGGACGGTCACGAACTGAGCGAGCAGGTACCCGCCAAGGGCACCGCGACCGTCGAGGTCTACCTGAGTGACCAACAGGCGGACAAGCTCGAGAAGCAGGGCGTCGACCTCACCGAGCACACCCTCTCCGCCAAGGCCGAGAAGCGCGTCGAGGCGGCCGCCGACGGTGTGTTCCGCCCGTACAGCGGGGCCGGGAACATCAAGGAGGAGATCCTCCGCACCGGCCAGGAGAACCCCGGCCTCACCAAGGTCGTCTCCATCGGCAAGACGGTCAACGGCCAGGACATCCTCGCGCTCAAGCTCACCAAGAACGCGAAGAAGACCAAGGACGGCGCCAAGCCCTCCGTGCTGTACATGTCCAACCAGCACGCGCGCGAGTGGATCACGCCGGAGATGACCAGACGGCTGCTCCACCACTACGTCGACAACTACAAGTCCGACAAGCGCATCAAGAAGATCGTCGACTCGACCGAGCTGTGGTTCGTCATCTCGGCCAACCCCGACGGCTACGACCACACCTTCAAGGGCGACGACTCCCGCCTGTGGCGCAAGAACCTGCGCGACAACAACGCCGACGGCACCATCGCCATCGGCGACGGCGTCGACCTCAACCGCAACTTCTCCTACAAGTGGGGCTACGACAACGAGGGTTCGTCACCCACCCCCACCAGCGAGACCTACCGCGGCACGAGCCCGGGCTCCGAGCCCGAGACGAAGGCCATCGACGCCTTCCAGAAGCGGATCGGCTTCACGTACGGCATCAACTACCACTCCGCCGCCGAACTCCTCCTCTACGGCGTCGGCTGGCAGGTGGCCACCGACACGCCGGACGACGTCCTCTACAAGTCGCTCGCCGGCACCCCGGACAACTCCGCGATCCCCGGCTACCGGCCCCAGGTCTCCTCGGAGCTGTACACCACCAACGGCGAGGCGGACGGCCACGCGTCGAACGTCAACGGCCTGGCGATGTACACCCCCGAGATGTCGACCTGCCAGACCGTGTCGGACCTCTACCCCGACGACCAGTGGAACGCGGCCGACTGCCAGTCGGTCTTCAACTTCCCGGACGACGAGAAGCTGATCCAGCAGGAGTTCGAGAAGAACATCCCGTTCGCGCTCTCCGTCGCCGAGTCCGCGGGCCAACCCGACCAGCCGAAGTCCTCGCTCGGCCTGAAGGCCGCAGACTTCACCCCGAAGACGTTCACCACGTCGTACTCGCGCGGCGCGGACCAGGAAGTCTCCGTCGTCGCACGCAAGTCCGTGCGCGACAAGGAGCTCAAGTACCGCGTCAACGGCGGCCGTGTCGAGGACATGGCGCTCAAGGCATGGAAGGGCGGCGAGACGTTCGGCGGTGAGGACAACCTCTACTTCGACGAGTACCGCGCCAAGGTCGCCGACGGCGACCCGGGCGACAAGGTCGAGGTGTGGTTCACCGGCGAGACGCGCAGCGGAAAGCGCACCTCCAGCGAGCACTTCACGTACACCGTGGCCGCGCGGCCACGCGCGGACGTGCTCGTGGTCGCCGAGGAGGGCGCGGCCGCCACACAGGCGCAGACCTACGTCGACGCCCTGAAGGCCAACGGCCGCAAGGCGATCGTCTGGGACGTCGCCACCCAGGGCGCGCCCGACGCGCTCGGCGTCCTGGACCACTTCAAGACGGTCGTCCACTACACGGGCGCGAGCGTCCCGGGCAACGCCACCCAGCTCCGGCTGCGGGCCTTCCTCAACGAGGGCGGCAAGCTGATCGAGGCGGGTGAGCGGGCCGGCGGCAACGTCGACCTCGGCGGCGGCACCCTGTCGAACGACTTCAGCCAGTACTACCTGGGCGCCTACACCCGTACGTCCCTGCCGGGAACCACCGCCTTCCAGGGCGTCGGCAAACTCTCCGGCGCCGGCGGAGCGCTCGGCGCGGCCCCGGGCAACCCGCTCGACACGGCCGGGTCGTTCAGCGTCACCTCGGACACCCTGCCGGTCGCCACGTTCCCGCAGTTCGCGAGCGCGGGCGGCGGCACCTACCCCGGCACGGTCAACCCGTACGGCCCCTACGAAGGCGCCTCCATGGCGGCCGTCACGCACAGCGACTACGCGTGGAACCGCCTCACCCGCACCATCGACCTCACCTCGGTGACCGCCGCCCAGGCACCCACACTCAGCACCCGGCTGCTGTGGAGCACCGAGGAGGGCTACGACCACGCGGTCCTCGAGGCCCACACGGCCGGGGCCGACGACTGGACCACGCTCCCGGAGAAGAACGGCAGGACCACCACCGCCGTGCCCGCGGAGTGCGACGCCGGGTACTTCATCGCGGCCCATCCCGCACTCAAGCGGTATCTGACCCTCGGCGACGGCGGCTGCACGGCCTCCGGGACCAGCGGCCAGTGGAACAGCTTCACCGGGGCGTCGGCCGGCTGGCAGGAGGTCTCCTTCGACCTCTCCGCGTACGCGGGCAAGAGGGTCGAGGTCTCCCTCAGCTACATCACCGACCCCGGATCCGGCGGCCGCGGCGTCCTCGCCGACAACGCGTCCGTGGTGATCGGCGGCAACGCCGTCGAGACCGAGGGCTTCGAGACCTCGCTCGGTGCCTGGAGCGTCCCCGGACCGCCCGCGGGCAGCCCGGCGGTCGTCAAGGACTGGGGGCTCTCCGGAGAGCTGTTCAAGACGTACGGCGCGGTCACCACGGACGACACCGTGCTGCTGGGCTTCGGCCTGGAGCACGTCACCGCGGCGGCCGACCGCACGACCTTGCTCCGCAAGGCGCTCGCGGCTCTCGGAGGGTGAACGCACCGGTCAACGGTGACTGACCCTCCGTAACCAATTCGAGCGACACGGCCTTTCGACCCGGGCGGTCCGTACCCCTACTGGCGGGTACGGACCGCCTGCCCGTGTATGCGGCATCTCGATGTCACCGGGAGAGCCTCAGGGAGGTAGGGTCGTAGGCGGTCGGGGACATCCCAAACAGAGCTCGCCGGCACTGCATAGCCGGCGTACCAACGAGGAGATCGGTTCGTGACGATCCGCGTAGGCATCAACGGCTTCGGTCGTATCGGTCGCAACTACTTCCGCGCACTGCTGGAGCAGGGTGCTGACATCGAGATCGTGGCTGTCAACGACCTGGGTGACACTGCGACCACCGCCCACCTGCTGAAGTACGACACCATCCTGGGCCGCCTCAAGGCCGAGGTGACGCACACCGCCGACACCATCACCGTCGACGGCCACACCATCAAGGTGCTCTCCGAGCGCAACCCCGCCGACATCCCGTGGGGCGAGCTCGGTGTCGACATCGTCATCGAGTCGACCGGCATCTTCACCAAGAAGGCCGATGCCGAGAAGCACATCGCCGGTGGTGCCAAGAAGGTCCTCATCTCGGCTCCGGCCAAGGACGAGGACATCACCATCGTGATGGGCGTCAACCAGGAGAAGTACGACGCGGCCAACCACCACGTCATCTCCAACGCCTCCTGCACCACCAACTGTGTGGCGCCGATGGCCAAGGTTCTGGACGAGAACTTCGGCATCGTCAAGGGCCTGATGACGACGGTCCACGCGTACACCAACGACCAGCGCATCCTGGACTTCCCGCACTCGGACCTGCGCCGCGCCCGCGCCGCCGCCGAGAACATCATCCCGACCACGACGGGTGCCGCCAAGGCCACCGCCCTGGTCCTCCCGCAGCTCAAGGGCAAGCTCGACGGCATTGCGATGCGCGTCCCGGTCCCGACCGGCTCGGCCACCGACCTGGTCGTGGAGCTCCAGCGCGAGGTCACCAAGGACGAGGTCAACGCCGCGTTCAAGAAGGCCGCCGACGACGGCGACCTCAAGGGCATCCTCGTCTACACCGAGGACCCGATCGTGTCCTCGGACATCGTGAGCGACCCGGCCTCCTGCACCTTCGACTCCTCCCTGACCATGGTCCAGGAGGGCAAGTCGGTGAAGATCCTCGGCTGGTACGACAACGAGTGGGGCTACTCCAACCGACTCGTCGACCTCACGGTCTTCGTCGGCAACCAGCTCTGACCGACAGAGCAGGCACGTTGATGTGACAGCAGGGCTCGGGCGGCGCAACGACGCGCCGCTCGGGCCCTGACTCACGTACAGACCAGCCCTCTTAGGATCACGAGCACCACCAGTCCCCTCGGGAGCCCTCTCAATGAAGACGATCGACGAACTTCTCGCCGAAGGCGTCGCAGGCAAGCGGGTCTTCGTCCGCGCCGACCTGAACGTGCCGCTGGACGGCACCACGATCACCGACGACGGCCGTATCCGCGCCGTGCTGCCCACCGTCAAGGCGCTGGCCGAGGCGGGCGCCCGCGTGGTCGTCGCCTCCCACCTGGGCCGCCCCAAGGGCGCCCCGGACCCGGCCTTCTCCCTCGCTCCCGCCGCCGCGCGCCTCGGTGAACTCCTCGGCGCCGACGTGGCCTTCGCGACCGACACCGTCGGCGAGTCCGCCACGTCCACCGTCGCCGGCCTCGCCGACGGCCGGGTCGCGGTCGTGGAGAACCTGCGCTTCAACGCCGGCGAGACGTCCAAGGACGACGCCGAGCGCGGCGCCTTCGCCGACCAGCTCGCCGCCCTCGCCGACGTGTACGTGGGCGACGGTTTCGGCGCGGTGCACCGCAAGCACGCCTCGGTCTTCGACCTTCCGGCCCGCCTGCCGCACTACGCCGGCCACCTCATCGCCACCGAGGTCGGTGTCCTGAAGAAGCTCACGGACGAGGTGCAGCGCCCCTACGTGGTCGCCCTGGGCGGTGCCAAGGTCTCCGACAAGCTCGCCGTCATCGACCAGCTGCTCGGCAAGGCCGACCGCATCCTCATCGGCGGCGGCATGGCGTACACCTTCCTCAAGGCCAAGGGCTACGAGGTCGGCGCGTCGCTCCTCCAGGAGGACCAGATCCCGGCCGTCCTCGAGTACATCGAGCGCGCGGAGAAGACCGGCGTCGAGCTGGTGCTGCCTGTCGACGCGGTGGTCGCTCCCGGGTTCCCGGACCTGAAGACCAAGGCCCCGGCGGGCGCCACCACCGTCGCCGCGGACGCCATCCCGGCCGACCGGATGGGCCTGGACATCGGTCCGGAGTCCAACAAGCTGTACGCCTCGAAGATCACCGACGCCGCCACCGTCTTCTGGAACGGCCCGATGGGCGTCTTCGAGCACCCCGAATTCGCCGAGGGCACCAAGGCGGTCGCCCAGGCCCTCCTCGACTCCCAGGCCTTCACGGTCGTCGGCGGTGGCGACTCCGCCGCGGCCGTCCGCATCCTGGGCTTCGACGAGAACGCGTTCGGCCACATCTCGACCGGCGGCGGCGCCTCCCTCGAATACCTCGAGGGCAAGACGCTCCCCGGCCTCGCCGCACTGGAGGACTGACCCCGCATGACCACTCGCACGCCGATCATGGCGGGTAACTGGAAGATGAACCTCAACCACCTCGAGGCCATCGCGCACGTCCAGAAGCTCGCTTTCGCCCTGGCCGACAAGGACTACGAGGCCGTCGAGGTCGCCGTCCTGCCGCCCTTCACCGATCTGCGCTCCGTGCAGACCCTGGTCGACGGCGACAAGCTCAAGATCAAGTACGGCGCCCAGGACATCTCCGCGCAGGACTCCGGCGCCTACACCGGCGAGATCTCCGGCGCCATGCTCGCCAAGCTGAAGTGCACGTACGTGGCGATCGGCCACTCCGAGCGCCGCCAGTACCACGCCGAGACCGACGAGATCGTCAACGCCAAGGTCAAGGCCGCCTACAAGCACGGCCTGACCCCGATCCTGTGCGTCGGCGAGGAGCTGGACGTCCGCGAGGCGGGCAACCACGTCTCCCACACCCTCGCCCAGGTCGAGGGCGGTCTGAAGGACCTCCCCGCCGAGCAGGCCGAGTCCGTCGTGATCGCCTACGAGCCCGTGTGGGCCATCGGCACCGGCAAGGTCTGCGGCGCCGAGGACGCCCAGGAGGTCTGCGCCGCCATCCGCGGCAAGGTCGCCGAGCTCTACACCCAGGAGCTGGCCGACCAGGTCCGCATCCAGTACGGCGGCTCCGTGAAGTCCGGCAACGTCGCCGAGATCATGGCGCAGGCCGACATCGACGGTGCGCTCGTGGGCGGTGCGGCGCTCGATGCCGACGAGTTCGTCAAGATCGTGCGCTTCCGCGACCAGTGAGTATGCGCTAAGCGCGGAACGTCGTACCCTTGCGGGGGCACAGCCCAGTGGCTGTGCCCCTGTCGTCCATCCAGATCCGAGGAAGTTGGTCCAGCCGTGGTTATGGGGTTCTCGATCGCCCTGATCGTCTTCAGCGGCCTGATGATGCTGCTGGTGCTGATGCACAAGGGCAAGGGCGGCGGTCTCTCCGACATGTTCGGTGGCGGTATGCAGTCCTCCGTCGGCGGCTCCTCGGTCGCCGAGCGCAACCTCGACCGGATCACGATCGTGGTCGGTCTGCTGTGGTTCGCGTGCATCATCGTGCTCGGCCTTCTGATGAAGGTGAACAACTGACCGGCACGCACAATCCGTACGTAAGGCCCCATGTTCGGTACGCGCCCCTGAGCGCGGCCTATCATGGGGCTTGCGTCTAGGTGTGAGGGCTGTAACTCCAATCACTGGACGCGCGTTGGGCCTTACGTAGACTGAGGCGCTCGCAACGAAGCGAAAACGCCGACTCGCTTCGCGGCACCATCACGCAGGGAGTTACGACCGTGGCAAGTGGCAACGCGATCCGAGGAAGCCGGGTCGGGGCGGGGCCGATGGGCGAGGCCGAGCGTGGCGAGTCCGCGCCCCGGCTGCGCATCTCCTTCTGGTGCTCCAACGGGCACGAGACGCAGCCCAGCTTCGCCAGCGACGCGCAGGTTCCCGAAACCTGGGACTGCCCGCGCTGCGGCTTCCCCGCCGGACAGGACCGGGACAACCCGCCGGACCCGCCGCGCACCGAACCGTACAAGACGCACCTCGCGTACGTACGGGAGCGGCGCAGCGACGCGGACGGCGAGGCGATCCTCGCCGAGGCGCTCGCCAAACTGCGGGGCGAGATCTAGGAATTGACAGCCGGCCGGGCACCGAGAGGTGCCTGGCCGGAGCTGTTCTCACGTTATCCACAGGCCCACCGCGCTGTCAGTGGTGACCTCTACGGTTTGTGCATCGCCGCAAGGCGGGCCAATCGTGAGGGGGAAGCTGTGGTGACGGTCGAGGCTGCGGGTGTGCGGGTGCCCGCGTGGCGTGGAGGGTTCGGGCGGCTGTGGAGTGCCGCCGTGCTCTCCAGTTTCGGTGACGCGCTGCGTACGGCGGCGCTGCCCCTGCTGGCCGCCACCCTGACCGACGAGCCCCTGGCCATAGCGGCGGTCACCGCCTGCGGCTATCTGCCCTGGATCGTCTTCGGGCTGCTCGGCGGAGCGGTCGCCGACCGGGTGGATCAGCGGCGCGCGATGTGGACGGTGGATGCGCTACGAGGGCTGCTGGTCGCCTGTTTCGCGGTGGCCGTGGCGCTCGGACAGGCCTCCATCGGTCTGCTGATCGCGCTGGCCTTCGCCCTGACCACCCTGCAGACACTCTTCGACAACGCCTCCACCGCGCTGCTGCCCGCTCTGGTGGACGACGAGGCACTCGGCAGTGCGAACGCCCGTCTGATGACCGGGCAGAAGATCGCCGGCGGTCTGCTCGGCGCCCCCGTCGTGCCCCTGCTGCTGGTGGTCGGCGCCCCCATGCCCTTCGTGGCCGACGCGGCGACCTTCCTGGTGGCGGCGGCGCTGGTGGCCTCCCTGCGGACCGGTGGGCCCGCGCGGAAGCCGAGACCGGCGGGCAGCACCCTGCGCCGGGAGATCGCGGAGGGGCTGCGCACCCTGGCCGGGGACCGGGCCCTGCGCGGCCTGTGCGCGGCGACGGCCCTGTGCAATGTCGGCGTGGGCGCTCTCATCGCCACCATGGTGCTTCTGGTGACCGACTGGATCGGCGCGGGGCATGCCGGGTTCGCGGCGGCGACGACCGGCTACACCGTCGGCTCCCTGGCCGGGGGAGCCCTCAACCGCCGGCTGGTCTCCCGCATAGGGCGGGTGCGGGCGGTACTGCTCGCCGGGACCGTGCAGATCGGCGCGCTCGTCGTGATGGGGACGGTGCGGAGCCTGGCCGCGATGATCGCCGCGATGGCCGTCTTCGGGCTGATGGGCATGGTGTGGAACGTCAACACCACGACCCTCATGCAGCAGCGCAGCCCCGCCGAGATGCTGGGCCGGGTCAGCTCGGCCTTCCGGACCCTGGCGGTCGCGGGGGCACCCCTGGGCGCGCTCCTCGGCGGTGTCGTCGCCACGGTCTGGGGGCTCAACACCCCGGCGTTGCTCGCGGCCGGCTTCTTCGTTCTCTCCGTCGCCTCGTTGACACCTGCGCTCAAGCCGGACGTACCTGTTGTTGCACCGCAGGACGGCGCCGCGACAGTTCATGTCACGCGCTGATCAATTAGGTTGGACCAGCTGGGACAGGCACGAAAGAAGGCTGAAGTCGGACATGAACGCAGACGGCCGTACGAGGCTCAACCAGACACCCGAGTGGACCGCTCTGGCCAAGCACCGCGAGGGGCTCGGCGAGGTGGGGCTGCGCGAGCTGTTCGCCGCCGACCCGGGCCGCGGCGCCGGGTACACGCTCCAGGTCGGGGACCTGCACGTCGACTACTCCAAGCACCTCGTCACCGAGGAGACGCTGCGGCTGCTGCGCGAGCTGGCCGCCGCCACCGATGTCTTCGGCCTCCGGGACGCCATGTTCCGCGGCGAGAAGATCAACACCACCGAGGACCGGGCCGTCCTGCACACCGCGCTGCGGGCCGCCCGGGACACGGTGGTCGAGGTCGACGGGGAGAACGTCGTCCCGGGCGTGCACGCGGTCCTCGACAAGATGGCCGGCTTCGCCGAGCGCGTCCGCTCGGGGGAGTGGAAGGGACACACCGGCAGGCGCATCAAGAACGTCGTCAACGTCGGCATCGGCGGCTCCGACCTCGGCCCGGCGATGGCGTACGAGGTGCTGCGCAGCTTCACCGACCGTGATCTCACGGTCCGCTTCGTGTCCAACGTGGACGGCGCCGACCTGCACGAGGCGACCCGCGACCTGGACCCGGCCGAGACACTGTTCATCATCGCCTCCAAGACCTTCACCACCATCGAGACGATCACCAACGCGACCTCGGCACGCCAGTGGCTGCTGGACGCGCTCGGTGACGAGGCCGCCGTCGCCAAGCACTTCGTGGCGCTGTCGACGAACGCCGAGAAGGTCGGCGACTTCGGTATCGACACGGCCAACATGTTCGAGTTCTGGGACTGGGTCGGCGGACGGTACTCGTACGACTCGGCGATCGGGCTGTCCCTGATGATCGCCATCGGCCCGGACCGCTTCCGGGAGATGCTCGACGGGTTCCGGCTCGTCGACGAGCACTTCAGGACCGCGCCCGCCGAGTCCAACGTGCCGCTGCTCCTTGGCCTGTTGGGGATCTGGTACGGCAACTTCCATGACGCCCAGTCGCACGCGGTGCTGCCCTACAGCCACTACCTGTCCAGGTTCACGGCGTACCTCCAGCAGCTGGACATGGAGTCCAACGGCAAGTACGTGGGCCGGGACGGTGCTCCGGTGGAGTGGCAGACGGGGCCCGTGGTGTGGGGGACTCCGGGGACGAACGGGCAGCACGCGTACTACCAGTTGATCCACCAGGGCACGAAGCTGATCCCGGCGGACTTCATCGGCTTCGCCGAGCCCGTCGCCGAGCTCGGCGACCGGCTCAAGGCCCAGCACGACCTGTTGATGGCGAACTTCTTCGCGCAGACGCAGGCCCTCGCGTTCGGCAAGACACCGGACGAGGTACGGGCCGAGGGGGTGGCCGAGGAGCTGGTGGCGCACAAGACGTTCCAGGGCAACCACCCGACCACGACGATCCTCGCGCGCGAGCTGACGCCGTCGGTGCTCGGGCAGCTCGTGGCGCTGTACGAGCACAAGGTGTTCGTCCAGGGAGCCGTCTGGAACATCGACTCCTTCGACCAGTGGGGAGTGGAGCTCGGCAAGGTCCTCGCCAGGCGCGTGGAGCCCGCACTGACCGAGGGCACGGACGTTCCGGGTCTCGACGAGTCGACCAAGGCTCTGGTGGCCAAGTACCGGGAGCTGCGCGGCCGTTCGTGACCGCAGATCGCGGAAAGCGGGCGGCGCCGAGCCGTCCGCTTCCCGTAGAATCCCCGACGATCATGAAAGCCATGGCTCGGGGGAGTGCAAGGTGGCTGGTTCGCAAGGAAGTTGGACGGGCGGCGCGCTGACGGCGGGGTCGCTCTGGAAACCGAAGTACGCGGCACGCGCGGTGTTTCATCCGGCGTGGATACCGGAGTCCATCGACCCGGCGGTGGAACAGCTGAAGAAGATCCGTCTCGTCGCCGGGACGGTCGCGGCGATCGGTGTGTACACCCTCGTCGAGGGCGGCTTCGCCTTCGACGAGATGCTGGAGAACATGCTGACGGCCTCAGTCGTCCTGCTCTTCATCACACCGCTGACGGTCGGCGTCATGCTCTTCGTGTGGCGACGGCGCGGCTCGGTGAGCGGGCTGAAGCCCCCGCTGTTCAACTCACTGAAGCTGCTGCTGCTCTTCGTGGCGACGATCGTGCTCACGGTCGTGCTGTTGCAGACCGCGGGCGGCGCGGGGTTCTTCATCCTGGTCCTCGGCCCGGTCGTGCTCTGGCTGATCGGTTTCGTGGCCCGCGGGGCCTGGCACGTGGGTGCGAACTTCTTCGGCACCGCGGGTGTGCACCGCTGTCTGCCGCCGCTGCTCGCCACGGTCACGTCCTGGCTGATGGCACTCCCCGACCTCCTCACGGGCGACCTGCACGGGCTCAGCCTCGGGATGGGCGTCCTGTTCATCCTGGGCGCACCACTGACGGTCACGGGGATCGCGCTGCTGGAGATGCGGCGACTTGCGCAGCGCTACGGCATCCGGCTGGCGGCCCACCCGGCCACCCAGCCGCACCTCACCCCACCGCCCCCGCCGATGCCGCCGTACGTGCCGCCGCAGGGCAACCCGTACGGGCCGGGCCCGGGACAGGCGTACCACCCGGGCAACCCGTACGGGCCGGGCACAGGGCAGCCGTACCACCACGGCAACCCCTACGGGCCGCCGGCCGGGAACCCCTACAACCAGGGCAACCCCTACGGACACTGACGGGCCCGCCTCCACCGCGGCAGCGTCCCGTGAACACAAGAAGGCCCCAGATCATCGACCTGGGGCCTTCCGGCAGTGCGCTCAGGGTGACGCCGGCGGATACAGCGAGCGCGGCAGTTGTGAGGCTGCCGCCGCGTCCAGGAGCCAGAGTGTGCGCTGGCGACCGTACGCACCGGCCGCCGGAGCCTGGATCTCGCCCGCGCCCGAGAGGGCGATCGCCGCCGCCTGGGCCTTGTCCTCACCGGCCGCGAGGAGCCAGACCTCGCGGGCGGCGCGGATGGCGGGCAGCGTCAGCGTCACGCGCGTCGGCGGGGGCTTCGGCGCGCCGTGGACGCCGACCACCGTGCGCTCGGTCTCGCGGACCGCCGGGAGCTCCGGGAACAGCGACGCGACATGCGTGTCCGGGCCGACGCCCAGCATCAGGACGTCGAAGGTCGGCACCGAGCCGTGGTTCTCCGGGCCCGCCGCACGGGCGAGCTCCTCGGCGTAGGCGGCCGCCGCAGCCTCCACGTCCTTGCCGTACGGGCCGTCCGAGGCGGGCATGACGTGCACCCGCTTCGGGTCGAGCGGCACCGAGTCCAGCAGGGCCTCGCGGGCCTGCGTGACATTGCGGTCCGGGTCGTCCTCGGGCAGGAACCGCTCGTCACCCCACCACAGGTCGAGCCGGCCCCAGTCGATCGCGTCCCGCGCGGGAGCCGCCGACAGCGCGGCCAGCAGGCCGTTGCCGTTGCGGCCGCCGGTGAGGACCACGGACGCGTAACCCCGGGAGGCCTGCGCGTCCACGATCTTCGTGATCAGACGGGCCGCGGCGGCCTGCGCCATCAGCTCCTTGTCGCGGTGCACGACCAGCTGCGGAGTGCTCACTTGACCGTCGCTTTCTTCACCGGGCCGGGCTTGGCCACCGCCTTCTTCGCGGGAGCCTTCGCCGCCTCCTCCACAGGAACCGCGACCGGTTCCTCGGCCGAAGCGACCGGAGCCGAGGCCGCCGGAGCCGCCACGCCCTGTGCCGAAGGGTTAAGCCGCTCCACCCCGAACCGCAGCGCCGAGGCGTACGTGTCGTCCGGGTCGAGCCGCCGCAGTTCCTCCGCGATCAGCTCGGCCGTCTCCCGCCGCTTGAGCGCCACCGCACGGTCCGGCTGGCCCTCGATGGACAGCGTCGCCAGCGAGCCGTCCGCGCGGTCCAGGGTGATCGGACCGTGGCTGGTGTCCATGCGGACCGCGGTGAGGCCGGGGCCGCCCGACAGCGAACGCTTCACCGGGACGTCCAGCCGGTCCGCGAGCCACATGGCCAGGAGTTCGCAGCTCGGGTTGAACTCCTCGCCCTCCACCTCGACGGCGTTGACGTCCACGGTGACCTGGTCCAGGGCTGCTGCCAGCATCGAGCGCCAGGGCGTGATGCGGGTCCAGGACAGATCGGTGTCGCCCGGCGTGTAGGTGTCGGCGCGGGCGCCGAGGTCCCGTACCGGCTGCTCGGAGGCGTAGGTGTCGGTGACCCGGCGCTGGGCGAGGGCGCCCAGCGGGTCGTTCGCCGGGTCGATCGGTGCCTCCACCGGCCACCAGACGACCACGGGGGCGTCGGGCAGCAGCAGCGGCAGGACGACCGACTGGGCGTGGTTCACGACATCGCCGTACAGCCGCAGGACCACCGTCTCGCCGGTGCCCGCGTCCGCGCCCACCCGCACCTCGGCGTCGAGGCGGGACTGGGTGCGGTCGCGGGGAGTGCGGGAGACGCGCTTGATGACCACGAGCGTGCGCGAGGGATGCTCGCGCGACGCGTCGTTGGCGGCCTTCAGGGCGTCGTAGGCGTTCTCCTCGTCCGTGACGATGACCAGCGTGAGCACCATGCCGACGGCCGGCGTGCCGATGGCCCGGCGGCCCTTGACCAGTGCCTTGTTGATCTTGCTGGCCGTGGTGTCCGTGAGGTCTATCTTCATGGCCGGCGCCAGCTCCGTCCCTCTCGTGCGAGCATTTCGTCCGCCTCGACCGGCCCCCAGGTGCCGGACGGGTACTGGGCCGGCTTGCCGTGCTGGTCCCAGTACTCCTCGATCGGGTCGAGGATCTTCCAGGACAGCTCGACCTCCTCGGTGCGCGGGAAGAGGTTCGAGTCACCGAGCAGCACGTCGAGGATCAGTCGCTCGTACGCCTCGGGCGAGGACTCCGTGAAGGACTCGCCGTAGGCGAAGTCCATCGACACGTCCCGGATCTCCATGGAGGTGCCGGGGACCTTCGAACCGAAGCGGACCGTGATGCCCTCGTCGGGCTGGACGCGGATGACGATCGCGTTGGAGCCCAGCTCCTCGGTGGCCGTCGAGTCGAAGGGGGAGTGCGGCGCCCGCTGGAACACCACCGCGATCTCGGTGACACGGCGGCCCAGGCGCTTGCCGGTCCTCAGGTAGAAGGGGACGCCCGCCCAGCGGCGGTTGTCGACCTCCAGCTTGATGGCGGCGTACGTGTCCGTCTTGGACTTGGGGTCGATGCCCTCCTCCTGGAGGTACCCGACCGCCTGCTCACCGCCCTGCCAGCCCTCCGCGTACTGTCCGCGGACGGTGTCCCGGCCCAGGTCCTTCGGCAGCTTCACCGCGCCGAGCACCTTGGTCTTCTCGGCGGCCAGCGCGTCCGCGTCGAAGGAGGACGGCTCTTCCATGGCGGTGAGGGCCATGAGCTGGAGGAGGTGGTTCTGGATGACGTCACGGGCGGCGCCGATGCCGTCGTAGTAGCCGGCGCGGCCGCCGACGCCGATGTCCTCGGCCATCGTGATCTGCACGTGGTCCACGAAGGACCGGTTCCAGATCGGCTCGAACATCTGGTTGGCGAAGCGGAGCGCCAGGATGTTCTGGACGGTCTCCTTGCCGAGGTAGTGGTCGATCCGGAAGACCTGGTCTGGGGCGAAGACCTCGTGGACGACCTTGTTGAGGTCCTCGGCCGACTTCAGGTCGTGACCGAAGGGCTTCTCGATGACCGCACGGCGCCAGGAGCCGGCGGACTGGTCGGTGAGCCCGTGCTTCTTCAGCTGCTGGATGACCACGGGGAAGGAGCGCGGCGGCACCGAGAGGTAGAAGGCGAAGTTGCCGCCCGTGCCCTGTGCCTTGTCGAGCTCCTCGATGGTGCCGCGCAGCCGCTCGAACGCGTCGTCGTCGTCGAAGGTGCCCTGGACGAAGCGCATCCCCTGGATGAGCTGCTGCCAGACCTCCTCGCGGAACGGCGTGCGGGCGTGCTCCTTGACGGCGTCGTGGACCTCCTGCGCGAAGTCCTCGTGCTGCCACTCGCGCCGGGCGAAACCGACCAGCGAGAAGCCCGGCGGCAGCAGACCCCGGTTCGCGAGGTCGTACACGGCGGGCATGAGCTTCTTCCGGGACAAATCGCCCGTGACGCCGAAGATGACGAGCCCCGACGGCCCCGCGATACGCGGGAGCCGTCGGTCGGCGGGGTCACGCAGCGGGTTGCTGCTCGACAAGGTTTCAGCCCTCCGAGGGGGCGAGGCGCTCCAGCTCTGCCTCGGTCGACTTGAGCAGGTCGTTCCAGGACGCCTCGAACTTCTCGACGCCCTCGTCCTCCAGCAGCTGCACGACCTCGTTGTAGGAGATCCCGAGCTTCTCGACCGCGTCGATCTCGGCACGGGACTGCTCGTAGGTGCCGGCGACGGCGTTGCCGCGGATCTCGCCGCTCGCCTCGGTGGCCTGGAGAGTGGCTTCCGGCATGGTGTTCACCGTGTTCGGCGCCACCAGCTCGTCGACGTAGAGGGTCGGCTTGTAGGCCGGGTCCTTCACGCCGGTCGAGGCCCACAGCGGGCGCTGCTTGTTGGCCTGCGCCTTGTCCAGCTCCTGCCAGCGGGAAGAGGAGAAGACCTCTTCGTACGCCTCGTAGGCCAGACGCGCGTTGGCGACGCCCGCCTTGCCGCGGGCGGCCTTGGCCGCCTCGGTGCCGAGCGCGTCGATCCGCTTGTCGATCTCGGTGTCCACGCGGGACACGAAGAAGGACGCCACGGAGTGGATCAGGGAGAGGTCCAGGCCCTTGGCCTTGGCCTTCTCCAGACCCGCGAGGTACGCGTCCATGACCTCGCGGTAGCGCTCCAGCGAGAAGATCAGCGTGACGTTGACGCTGATGCCGTTGCCGATCACCTCGGTGATGGCCGGCAGGCCCGCCTTGGTGGCCGGGATCTTGATGAGGGTGTTGGGGCGGTCGACCAGCCAGGCCAGCTGCTTGGCCTCGGCGATGGTCGCCTTGGTGTTGTGGGCCAGGCGCGGGTCGACCTCGATCGACACACGGCCGTCCTGGCCGCCGGTGGCGTCGAAGACCGGGCGCAGGATGTCGGCGGCGTCGCGGACGTCCGCCGTGGTGATCATGCGGATCGCCTCTTCGACGGTGACCTTGCGGGCGGCGAGGTCGGCGAGCTGCTGCTCGTAACCGTCACCGCTGCTGATCGCCTTCTGGAAGATCGACGGGTTGGTCGTGACGCCCACGACGTGCTGCTGGTCGATCAGTTCGGCGAGGTTGCCGGACGTGATCCGCTTGCGCGACAGGTCGTCCAGCCAGATCGCGACGCCTTCTTCGGAGAGGCGCTTGAGTGCGTCTGTCATGGAATTACATCTCCTACGTGTCGTATATGAGCGTCAGCGCTGGGCAGCGGCGAGGGATTCCCGCGCCTTCGCGGCCACGTTCTCCGCAGTGAAGCCGAACTCCTGGAAGAGGACCTTGCCGTCGGCCGAAGCACCGAAGTGCTCCAGGGAAACGATGCGGCCGGCGTCCCCGACGTACTTGTGCCAGGTGAGACCGATGCCGGCCTCCACCGCGACACGCGCCTTCACCGACGGCGGCAGGACGCTGTCCCGGTACCCCTGGTCCTGCTCCTCGAACCACTCCACGCACGGCATGGACACGACCCGCGTCGGCACACCGTCGGCCTCCAGCCGCTCGCGCGCCTCGACGGCGACGTGCACCTCGGAACCGGTGGCGATGAGCACGACCTCGGGGGCGTCGTTCGACGCCTCGAAGAGGACGTAGCCGCCCTTGACCGCGTCCTCGTTGGACTCGTACGTCGGCACGCCCTGCCGGGTCAGCGCCAGACCGTGCGGGGCGCCCTTGCCGAAGACCTTCGTGTAGCGCTTGAGGATCTCGCGCCAGGCGATCGCGGTCTCGTTGGCGTCGGCCGGGCGGACCACGTTCAGGCCCGGGATGGCGCGCAGCGAGGCCAGGTGCTCGACCGGCTGGTGGGTGGGGCCGTCCTCGCCGAGACCGATGGAGTCGTGCGTCCACACGTACGTCACCGGCAGGTGCATCAGCGCCGACAGCCGCACCGCGTTGCGCATGTAGTCGGAGAAGACGAGGAACGTACCGCCGTAGATACGGGTGTTGCCGTGCAGCGCGATGCCGTTCATCTCCGCGGCCATGGAGTGCTCGCGGATGCCGAAGTGGATCGTGCGGCCGTACGGGTTCGCCTCCGGCAGCGGGTTGTCCGCCGGCAGGAAGGAACTGTCCTTGTCGATCGTGGTGTTGTTCGAGCCGGCCAGGTCGGCGGAGCCGCCCCACAGCTCGGGGATCACCGCGCCGAGAGCCTGGAGCACCTTGCCGGAGGCGGCACGCGTGGCGACACCCTTGCCGGGCTCGAAGACCGGGAGCTTGTCCTCCCAGCCCTTGGGCAGCTCACCGGCGACGATGCGGTCGAACTCGGCGGCGCGCTCGGCGTTGTTGTTGCGCCACTCCTGGAGCTGCTTCTCCCACTCGGCCTTGGCCTGGCGGCCACGGTCCAGGGCACCCCGGGTGTGGTTGATGACCTCGTCCGAGACCTCGAAGCTCTGCTCCGGGTCGAAGCCCAGCACCCGCTTGGTCGCCGCGACCTCGTCGTCGCCGAGCGCCGAGCCGTGGGCGGCCTCGGTGTTCTGCGCGTTCGGGGCGGGCCAGGCGATGATCGAGCGCATCGCGATGAAGGACGGCTTGTCCGTCACCTGCTTCGCGGCCTCGATGGCGTTGTAGAGGGCGTGCGGGTCGAGGTCGCCGTCCGGCTTCGGGGCGACGCGCTGCACATGCCAGCCGTATGCCTCGTAGCGCTTGGCGGTGTCCTCGGAGACGGCCGTCTCGGTGTCGCCCTCGATCGAGATGTGGTTGTCGTCCCACAGCAGCACGAGGTTGCCGAGCTTCTGGTGACCGGCCAGCGAGGACGCCTCGGCGGAGATGCCCTCCTGGAGACAGCCGTCACCGGCGATGGCGTACACGAAGTGGTCGAACGGGGACTCGCCCTCGGCGGCCTCAGGGTCGAACAGACCGCGCTCGTAGCGGGCCGCCATCGCCATGCCCACCGCGTTGGCGACACCCTGGCCCAGCGGGCCGGTCGTCGTCTCGACGCCCTTGGTGTGGCCGTACTCCGGGTGACCGGGGGTCTTCGAGCCCCACGTCCTGAACGACTTCAGGTCGTCCAGCTCCAGGCCGAAGCCGACCAGGTAGAGCTGGGTGTAGAGGGTCAGGGACGAGTGGCCCGCGGACAGCACGAAGCGGTCACGCCCGACCCACTCCGGGTCGGCGGGGTCGTGCCGCATCACCTTCTGGAAGAGGGTGTAGGCGGCGGGAGCCAGGCTCATCGCCGTACCGGGATGGCCGTTGCCGACCTTCTGTACGGCGTCGGCGGCCAGGACGCGGGCGGTGTCGACGGCCCGCTGGTCCAACTCGGTCCACTCGAGGTCTGTGGTGGTCGGCTTGGTGCTCACCCTGGGTCAGGGCTCCTCTCCACATGTCACGCATGTCGAATGCCGGTGCACGGGGCGCCCCGGCCGTTGTCGAGCCTACCCCCGTAAGTACGTGCGTTTTTTCGCGTCATTCCAGACTGCCGGGAGTCACGACGATCCGCCTCCTGACTGGGCCGATTCGCCATTCGGCAACTGAATACGGACGCGCTCGTTCGAGTGCTCAACCGAGTGTCGATCGGCTCGTCCGGGGGTGCTGATCAGCTCTTCCGGGGGTGCTGCCCAACACGACCCCACCCCCGCGAATGTCGGGGTATGGGCAACGTCTACAGTGGCGTGGTACGCGCGAGCCTTTACCGGGACTTCACACGGGAGGGGTTTGCTGGGATGTCTCTGTAGGGGTGTGCGTGACGGCCGTCGAATCCCGTCCAGCCGGGGTGCTGGGGGAGAGCAAGAGCTCGAGTCACCGGCCGTTCGGGGCCCGTGTCAAGGCATTCGTGGCGCTGACCAAGCCTCGGATCATCGAACTGCTGCTGATCACCACGGTCCCGGTGATGTTCCTCGCCGAGCAGGGTGTGCCCGACCTGACGCTGGTGCTCCTCACCTGCCTCGGCGGCTACCTCTCCGCGGGCGGCGCCAACGCGCTGAACATGTACATCGACCGCGACATCGACGCGCTCATGGACCGCACCTCGCAGAGACCGCTGGTCACCGGCATGGTGTCGCCGCGCGAGTGCCTCGCCTTCGGCATCACCCTCGCGATCGTCTCCACGCTGCTGTTCGGCCTGGCCGTCAACTGGCTGTCCGCCTGGCTGTCGCTCGGGGCGCTCCTCTTCTACGTCGTCGTCTACACGATGATCCTCAAGCGGCGTACGTCGCAGAACATCGTGTGGGGCGGCATCGCCGGCTGTCTCCCGGTGCTGATCGGCTGGTCGTCCGTCACGAACTCCCTGTCGTGGGCGCCGGTCATCCTCTTCCTCGTCATGTTCTTCTGGACGCCGCCGCACTACTGGCCGCTGTCCATGAAGGTGAAAGAGGACTACGCGCGCGTGGGCGTGCCCATGCTGCCGGTGGTCGCCTCCAACAAGGTGGTCGCCAGGCAGATCGTCATCTACAGCTGGGTCATGGTCGCCGTCTCGCTGCTGCTGACCCCGCTCGGATACACGGGCTGGTTCTACACGCTGGTGGCGCTGCTGGCCGGCGGCTTCTGGCTGTGGGAGGCGCACGGACTGCAGAACCGGGCCAAGGCCGAGGTGACAGGCGGGAAGCTCAAGGAGATGCGCCTGTTCCACTGGTCGATCACGTACGTGTCGATCCTGTTCCTCGCCGTCGCGGTCGACCCCTTCCTGCGCTAGTCGCGCTGAGGCAAGGGTCACGCACCCCGCCCGTCGCCGTTTGATCTACCCGTCGGTAGCATCCTGGCCATGGCAGACACGCAGCAGGTTGACGCGAAGGCCGACCGCACGGCGGCCAAGCTGGCCAAGCAGATCGGCGCCTTCTCCAAGGCACACGGCGGCGCCGAGGGCCAGGTGGCCTACCTGGGCGACCGCGGCGCCCGGATCGCCCTCGTCGGCGAGGACGGCGAGTGGGGCAACCTGGTGGCCCCGACCGTCGAGATCGCCCAGAAGGCGGTCGAGAAGGCCGGCATCACCGTCCACGAGGACTTCGACGGCGAGTTCGCCGCGAAGGTGCGCACGGGTCCGTACGAGTGGACCCGTATGGCGGGCATCCAGGTGGGCGGCCCGAAGAACGGCTGACGCACACGGCTTTCACACCGGGTGCGTGACAGCAACACCTGACACCCCGTTCACCCGTTAGGCCCCGTAGCAAGGACACGGTCCAGCCACGGGAGCCCGGATGATCGAAACGCCGTCCCTCGTGGACCAGTACTGCCACGGCGTACTGAGAACCGAGCTGGGCCTCGGTACCTTCGAGGCCCAGTTGGCCCGTACCGAGGGGCCGCCCGCCCCCGGTACGACCCTCTTCGACACCCAGACCGGTTTCGCCCTACGGCGGCTGTGCCCCCCGCTCCTCGGTCTGGAACCGCACTGCCCACCCGCCCGCTATCTCGCCCGGCGTCGTGAACTCGGCGTACTGGAGGCGGGCCGCAGGCTGCTGCGGGGCAGCGGCATCACGACGTACCTCGTCGACACGGGTCTGCCCGGCGATCTGACCGGCCCCGGCGAGATGGCGGCGGCGTCGGCCGCCGAGGCCCGCGAGATCGTGCGGCTCGAACTCCTCGCCGAACAGGTCGCCGACACCTCCGGCACGGTCGAGTCCTTCCTCGCCAACCTCGCCGAGTCGGTGCACGGGGCGGCGGTCGGTGCGGTCGCCTTCACCTCGGTGGCGGGGGTACGGCACGGACTGGCACTGGCGCCCGAGCCACCGGGGCCGGGGGAGGTGCGGGGCGCGGCCGGCCGCTGGCTGGCGGGCCGCCGGGTGGGCGGCGAGCTGTCCGATCCGGTGCTGCTACGACACCTGCTGTGGATCGCGGTCGCCTCGGGGCTGCCGCTCCAGCTGCACGCCGGGCTCGGTGAGCCGGGGCTGCGGATCGACCGTACGGACCCGGTTCTGCTCACGGACTTCGTCCGCGCCACCGCCGGGCTCGGCACCGACCTGATCCTGCTGCACGGCTATCCGTACCACCGTCACGCCGCCCATCTCGCCGGGGTCTTCCCGCATGTGTACGCCGACTCGGGCGCCGCTCTGGTGCGTACGGGCGCCCGTGCGGCGACGGTTCTGGCGGAGATCCTCGAACTCGCCCCCTTCGGCAAGATCCTCTTCTCCAGCGGTGCCCAGGGCCTGCCCGAACTGCACGTGGTCGGCGCGCGGCTGTTCCGCGAGGCGCTGGCCCGGGTGCTGGGCAACTGGGTCGCCGAGGGGGCGTGGTCGCTGGCGGACGCACAGCGGGTCGCGGGGCTGATCGCGGCGGGGAACGCGCGCCGGGTGTACGGGCTGGAGTGAGCCGGGGGCGGGTTCGGGCTCGCGTGCGCCCGGACGGGGTGCGGGGAGGGTGTACGGGTCCGTGCGGGCTGTACAGGATGGGTGTATGCAGACCGATGCGTTACTCGACCGCTTCCTCACCGGCCTCGAACCGCTCGCGCCACTCGCCGTCTGGGCACACGGGTCCCTCGCCGGCGGCGACTACCAGGAGGGCCGCAGCGACCTGGACCTGATCGCCGTACTGGACCGTCCGGTCTCGACCCGCACGACCTGGCGGCTGGCGAAGGGACACGCCCGGCTGCGGGACGAACCGCTCGCCCCGAATCTGCACTGCACGTATCTGACACCGGATGCCGTGGAGAACTCCGCCCGGCCGCACCTGACCTGGGCGCACGAGCAGCTGTTCAAGCGGCCCGTGACCCCGGTGACCCGGCGCGAACTGCACACGTTCGGGCGGGTACTGCACGGGAAGGGCCCGGCCGGGCTGCTGCCGCCGGTGCTGGACCTCGAACTCGACGAGTTCGTCGTACGCGACCAGCGTGACTTCTGGCGGCCCAAGCTGGAGAAGGCGGAACGCTGGCGGCAGGCCCCCTGGGTCGACGTCGGCCTGACGACCTTCGCCCGCGCGACCGCCACCCTGCGCGACGGACGGCTCATCACCAAGCGGGAGGCGCTGGAACTGCTGCCGGAGCTGGGAGCGCCGGTCGAGGTGGTGGAGGACATCAGGCGGCGGCGGTACGAGGACCCCGCGCCGCCCACCGAGGAATGGACGGCGCGCAGGGGTGAGCTGACCCGGGGCTACCTGGGACCGGCGATCGACGAACTCGTGGCGGCGTACGCCTGACCGGCTGCTCGCGGTGTTCGGGACGGAGGGTCAGATCCCGGCGGAGAGCGATGACGTGGCCTGCGCCGGGAGCGGCACCTCGGTGTCCGTCCCCGGCCGCTCCCGCAGCGCCAGCAGCACGCGCAGGACCGCGATCCAGACCAGGCAGGAGCCGAACATGTGCAGGCCGACCAGGATCTCGGGCAGATCGGTGAAGTACTGGACGTAGCCGATGACACCCTGGGCGAGCAGGACCAGGAAGAGGTCGCGCGTGCGGTGCAGGGGGCCCTTCGGCGCGTCGACCGCCTTGAGGACGAACCACAGGGCGAACGTCAGCGTCACCACGATCCAGGCGAGGACGGCGTGCAGCTTGCTGACCGTCTCCCAGTCCAGCGGCATCCGCTCGACCTCGCTGGAGTCGCCCGCGTGCGGTCCCGACCCGGTCACCACCGTGCCCACCGCGATCAGCAGCACGGACGCGGCGACCAGGAACCACACCAGCTGCTGCACCGACTTGCCGACCAGCGGACGCGACTCCCCGTCGCCCTCCCGGGTGCGCTGCCACATCACCGTGGCCACCGCGATCAGCGCCGTCGACAGCAGGAAGTGCGCGGCGACCGTGTACGGGTTGAGGCCGACCAGCACCACGATGCCGCCGAGGATCGCGTTGCCCATCACGACCCAGAACTGCGCCCAGCCCAGCCGGGTGAGGCTGCGCCGGTACGGCTTCTCGGAGCGCGCGGCGATGATCGCCCAGCCGACGGCGGCGCACAGCACGTACGTCAGCATGCGGTTGCCGAACTCGATCACACCGTGCACGCCCATGGCGCTCGTGGTGGTCAGCGAGTCGTCGGTGCACTTGGGCCAGGTCGGGCAGCCGAGGCCCGAGCCGGTGAGCCGCACCGCACCGCCGGTGACCACGATGACCACCGACATGACGAGTGCGGCGAGGGCCGCCCGCTGCACCGTCCGGGGGTCCGGGGTCCAGCGTGCGGCGATGAAGGCGAGCGGGTTGCGCACGGCGGCTGAGGCGTCGGCGGGGGTCAGGTTCGGCACGTGCCCCATCGTAGGCCGCCGCTTGTGCACGCTTTCACGAGGGTCCGGCACGGGCCTACTCCCAACGGAAGAATCTGCCCGCCGCGGCCAGTCCCACGACCGCCCACACCGCCAGGATCCCCAGGTCGCCCCACGGCATGCCGGCCCCGTGCTGGAGTACGTCCCGCAGTCCGTCCGAGAGCGCGTTGACGGGGAGCAGCCCGAGTACGTCCTGCGCGCCGGAGGGGAACTTGTCCATGGGCACGATGACGCCGCCGCCGACGAGCAGCAGCAGGAAGACGAGGTTCGCGGCGGCCAGGGTGGCCTCTGCCTTCAGGGTGCCCGCCATCAGCAGGCCCAGGCCGGAGAAGGCGGCCGTGCCCAGGATCAGCAGGAGCAGGACGGCCAGGGGGTTGCCGTGCGGCTCCCAGCCCAGGGCCAAGGCGATCACCGTCAGCAGGACGATCTGGAGGATCTCCGTGATCAGGACCGACGCCGTCTTGGCGGTCATCAGGCCCCAGCGGGGGAGCGGGGAGGCGGCCAGCCGCTTCAGGACGCCGTAGCGGCGCTCGAAGCCCGTCGCGATCGCCTGGCCGGTGAAGGCCGTGGACATGACCGCGAGGGCGAGGATGCCGGGGGTCAGGAAGTCCACCGCCTCGCCCGAGCCCGTGTCGACGATGTCGACCGAGCTGAACAGGACCAGCAGGAGGGTGGGGATCACGACGGTCAGCAGGAGCTGCTCGCCGTTGCGCAGGAGCATCTTCGTCTCGAGTGCGGCCTGCGCCATGATCATGCGGGGCAGCGGGGCCGCCCCCGGCTTCGGGGTGTAGGTACCCACGGTCACGAGCGCAGCTCCTTGCCGGTCAGCTCCAGAAACACGTCTTCCAGCGTGTGCCGTTCGACCGAGATCTTCTCCGGCATCACCCCGTGCTGCGCGCACCACGAGGCCACCGTCGCCAGCAGCTGCGGGTCGACCTTGCCGCCGACCCGGTACGAGCCCGGCGTCAGCTCCGCGGCCGTGCAGTCGGCCGGGAGGGCCTTCAGCAGCGAGCCCACGTCCAGGCCCGGGCGGCCGGTGAAGCGGAGGGTGTTCTCGGCGCCGCCCCGGCACAGTTCCTCGGGGGAGCCCTGGGCGACGACCTTGCCCGCGTCGATGATCGCGACGTCGTCGGCGAGCTGTTCGGCCTCGTCCATGTAGTGGGTGGTGAGGACGACGGAGACGCCGTCGGTGCGCAGATCGCGGATCAGGTCCCAGGTCGCGTGGCGGGCCTGCGGGTCGAGCCCGGCGGTCGGCTCGTCCAGGAACACCAGCTCCGGGCGGCCCACCACGGCCATCGCGAGGGCGAGCCGCTGCTGTTGGCCGCCCGACAGCCGGCGGTACGTCGTTCTGCCGCAACCGCCCAGTCCCAGGCGCTCGATGAGCGCGTCCACGTCCAGCGGGTGGGCGTGCAGCTTGGCGACATGGCGCAGCATCTCGTCCGCCCGGGCACCCGAGTACACGCCACCGGACTGGAGCATCACGCCGATCCGGGTGTGCAGTTCACGGGAGTGCCGGACCGGGTCGAGGCCCAGGACGCGCACCGTGCCGGAGTCCGGCCTGCGGTACCCCTCGCAGGTCTCCACCGTGGTCGTCTTGCCCGCCCCGTTGGGACCGAGTACGGCGGTCACCCCCGCCGTGGCCACCAGGTCGAGGCCGTTCACCGCGGTCTTCGTGCCGTACCGCTTCACCAGGGCCTGGACCTGGACCACGGGCTCGCTTCGCATGGCTCAAGAGTCTAGGTACGCGATGCGCGCCTCAGACGGGCGGGTGCAGGATCTCCTCCTCACGGGGGCGGTGCGCCGTCAGCCACCGCTCGGCGTAGGCCACCGCGTCGGCCACCGGGAACAGCCGTACCTCGGCCGCGCCCACCTTCCCCCGCACGACGGGACGGTCCCGCTCGAAGTCGTGCCCGAGCTCGTCGAACTGCTCCGAGGTGATCGACACCTCGGTCACCGTCTCCCAGCCGGCCGGGCCCGGCCGGCCCACCTTCACCAGGGGCGAGGGGATGCGGTACTCGGCGAGATGGAAGCTCGTGCAGGTGTCGTAGCCGGCGCCGAGCAGGAGCACGCGCGCGTCCAGGTCTTCGAGACGGGCGAGGGGGCTGTGCTCGCCGAGGCGGCAGTCGGTCGCGTGTCCGTGGGTGATCTGACGAGCACGGCCGCCGATCGCCGCGAACGACGTCTGCGGGTGCGCGCTGCGCAGGGCGCCCGGCCAGGTGCGCACGGTCTCCGGGAGCACGCCGACCCCGCGCGATGGCGTGACCTGCGGGTCGTAGACCGGCATGGACGTGCGGATCGTGTCCCACCACTCCTCGAGGACCGGTGGATTTCCCCACAGGGCGGGGTCCGAGAGGTCTCCGGTCTGGGTGGGGACCACGAGGGTGCCGTCCGGGCCGAGGGCGTCCAGCAGTCCCTGGACCACGGCCACAGGTCCTCCGCAGACCCAGCCGAGCGACTTCAGGGAGGAGTGGACGAGGAGGGCCTCGCCGTCCCGGACGCCCAGCTCACGCAGTTGTGCGGCCACGGTGCCGCGGGTGACGAGAGGGCCGGTCGGAGGGGGTATGGGCATGGTTGTGGAGTGTCCCGCAAGAGGTCCGGCGATGCCACCGAATTGATCGATCAAAGATCGTTCTCGCAGGTCAGGTTAGCTTTACCTAAGTGATGCACCGCACCGTCCATCGGCCGGGACGCGGGTTGCCCGCCCCTGAGGAATTACGCAACAATGGTGTTGTGAAAAACGTCGGCGAGGCTCAGGAGACCCCCACGGGGGCCCTGCAGGAGGAGCTCGCGACCGGAGAGCGGTCAACCCGCAACCGGGTCGCGCGATCCATCCTGGACCACGGGCCGTCGACCGTCGCCGAGCTGGCCGGCCGTCTCGGCCTGACCCAGGCCGCCGTGCGCAGGCACCTGGACGCGCTGGTCGTCGACGACGTCGTGGAGGCGCGCGAGCAGAAGATCTACGGCGCGCGGACGCGGGGGCGTCCCGCCAAGGTCTTCGCGCTCACCGACTGCGGCCGCGACGCCTTCGACCAGTCCTACGACAAGCTCGCCGCGGACGCCCTGCGCTGGATCGCGGAGCGGTTCGGCGGGGACGAGGCCGTCGTGGCCTTCGCCCGTGCGAGGATCGCCGAGCAGGCCACCGCGTACCGCAAGGCGATCGAGGCCGCCGCCCCCGAGGCGCGCACCGAAGCCCTGGCCAAGGCCCTGAGCGCGGACGGGTACGCTGCTACGGCGCGCAGCGCACCGGTCGGCGAGCAGCTGTGCCAGCACCACTGCCCCGTCGCCCACGTCGCGGAAAAGTTCCCCCAGCTCTGCGAGGCGGAGACCGAGATCTTCTCCCAGCTGCTCGGAACGCACGTCCAGCGACTGGCGACCATCGCGCACGGTGACGGCGTCTGCACGACGTTCATCCCAAAGATTTCCCACACCACACATAACGCATCTGCAAGCACGGCCGGGAGGAACCCCGCATGACTCTCCCCATCGAGGAGACTGCCCACCCCGAGCTCGAGGGCCTGGGTAAGTACGAATACGGCTGGGCGGACTCCGACACGGCTGGTGCTTCCGCGCGGCGCGGCATCAACGAGGACGTCGTCAAGGACATCTCCGCGAAGAAGTCCGAGCCGGAGTGGATGACCAAGCTCCGTCTCAAGGGCCTGCGCCTGTTCGACAAGAAGCCCATGCCGAACTGGGGCTCGGACCTCTCCGGTATCGACTTCGACAACATCAAGTACTTCGTGCGCTCCACGGAGAAGCAGGCGGAGTCCTGGGAGGACCTGCCCGAGGACATCAAGAACACGTACGACAAGCTCGGCATCCCCGAGGCGGAGAAGCAGCGCCTCGTCGCCGGTGTCGCGGCCCAGTACGAGTCCGAGGTCGTCTACCACCAGATCCGCGAGGACCTGGAGGAGCAGGGCGTCATCTTCCTCGACACCGACACCGCGCTGAAGGAGCACCCGGAGCTCTTCAAGGAGTACTTCGGCACCGTCATCCCGGTCGGCGACAACAAGTTCGCGTCGCTGAACACCGCGGTGTGGTCCGGCGGCTCCTTCATCTACGTGCCCAAGGGCGTGCAGGTCGAGATCCCGCTCCAGGCCTACTTCCGTATCAACACGGAGAACATGGGCCAGTTCGAGCGGACGCTGATCATCGTCGACGAGGACGCCTACGTCCACTACGTCGAGGGCTGTACGGCGCCGATCTACAAGTCGGACTCCCTGCACTCCGCGGTCGTCGAGATCATCGTCAAGAAGGGCGCCCGCTGCCGTTACACGACCATCCAGAACTGGTCGAACAACGTCTACAACCTGGTCACCAAGCGCGCCGTGGCGTACGAGGGCGCGACCATGGAGTGGATCGACGGCAACATCGGCTCCAAGGTCACCATGAAGTACCCGGCCGTCTACCTGATGGGCGAGCACGCCAAGGGCGAGACCCTCTCCATCGCCTTCGCGGGCGAGGGCCAGCACCAGGACGCCGGCTCCAAGATGGTCCACATGGCGCCGAACACCTCCTCCAACATCGTCTCGAAGTCCGTGGCGCGTGGTGGCGGTCGTACGTCCTACCGCGGTCTCGTCGAGATCGGCGAGGGCGCCCACGGCTCCAAGTCCAACGTGCTGTGCGACGCGCTGCTCGTCGACACCATCTCCCGCTCCGACACGTACCCCTATGTGGACGTCCGCGAGGACGACGTGTCCATGGGCCACGAGGCGACCGTCTCCAAGGTCAGTGACGACCAGCTCTTCTACCTGATGAGCCGGGGCATGACCGAGTTCGAGGCGATGGCCATGATCGTGCGCGGCTTCGTCGAGCCCATCGCGAAGGAGCTGCCGATGGAGTACGCGCTGGAGCTCAACCGGCTGATCGAGCTGCAGATGGAAGGCGCGGTCGGCTGACACCCGCCCCCCTTTCGGACACAGCTAGCGAAATCTGACGTAGGAAGAGAGCAGACCGACAGCCATGGCTGAGGCTCAGAACATCCCGGTGGGGTCCACCACCGCCGGCCAGATCGCGGTGGCCGCCGAGTCGACCGTCGCCACGCGCATGAGCGCGCCCCCGTCCTTCGACGTCGCGGACTTCCCGGTCCCGCACGGCCGTGAGGAGGAGTGGCGGTTCACCCCGCTGGAGCGCCTGCGCGGGCTGCACGACGGCACCGCCGTCGCCACCGGCGAGGGCCTGAA
The DNA here is from genome assembly GCF_053592055.1 of Streptomyces sp. NPDC002817. Lineage (NCBI taxonomy): Bacteria > Bacillati > Actinomycetota > Actinomycetes > Kitasatosporales > Streptomycetaceae > Streptomyces > Streptomyces sp. NPDC002817. The sequence goes on along the minus strand of NZ_JBSFUY010000008.1, from coordinate 197,891 downwards.
GGTCGACGTCGAGGCGCCCGAGGGCGTCACGGTCGAGACCGTCGACCGCGACGACGCGCGCCTGGGCAAGGCGGGCACCCCGGTGGACCGCATCGCCGCCCAGGCCTACTCGGCGTTCGAGAAGGCCGGCGTGATCACCGTCCCCAAGGAGACGGTCCTCACCGAGCCGATCCGGATCGCCGTGCACGGCGAGGGCGGCACCGCCTTCGCCCACCAGGTGATCGAGCTGGGCGCCTTCGCCGAGGCCGTCGTCGTCATCGACCACACCGGTGACGCGGTGCTCGCCGCCAACGTCGACTACCTCCTGGGCGACGGCGCCAAGCTGACCGTCGTCTCCGTCCAGGACTGGGACGACAAGGCCGTGCACGTGGCCCAGCACAACGCGCTGATCGGCCGGGACGCCACCTTCAAGTCCTTCGTGGTCACCTTCGGCGGCGACCTCGTACGCCTCCACCCGCGTGTCACCTACGCCGGCACCGGCGGCGAGGCCGAGCTCTTCGGTCTCTACTTCACGGACGCCGGCCAGCACCAGGAGCACCGCCTCCTGGTCGACCACAACGTCCCGCACTGCAAGTCCAACGCCGTCTACAAGGGCGCGCTCCAGGGCGAGGGCGCCCACGCGGTGTGGATCGGCGACGTGCTCATCGAGGCCAAGGCCGAGGGCACCGACACCTACGAGATGAACCGCAACCTCGTCCTCACGGACGGCGCGCGCGTCGACTCGGTGCCGAACCTGGAGATCGAGACCGGCGAGATCGTCGGCGCCGGGCACGCCTCCGCGACCGGCCGCTTCGACGACGAGCAGCTCTTCTACCTGATGGCCCGCGGCATCCCCGCCGACGAGGCCCGTCGCCTGGTGGTCCGCGGCTTCTTCGCCGAGCTGGTCCAGCAGATCGGTGTCGACGACATCCAGGAACGCCTTCTCGTGAAGATCGACGAGGAGCTGGAGGCGTCGGTCTGATGACGTTCGTACGCGCCTGTGGGCTGAGCGAGCTGGAGGAGGACACCCCGAAGCGGGTGGAACTCGACGGCACGCCGGTCTCGGTCGTCCGCACCGAGGGCGAGGTGTTCGCGATCAACGACATCTGCTCGCACGCGAACGTCTCGCTCTCCGAGGGCGAGGTGGAGGACTGCCAGATCGAGTGCTGGCTGCACGGCTCCGCGTTCGACCTCCGCACCGGCAAGCCGTCCGGCCTTCCCGCGACGCGCCCCGTCCCCGTATACCCCGTAAAGATCGAAGGGGACGACGTGCTCGTCTCCCTCACCCAGGAGTCCTGAGGAACCCATGGCAACGCTTGAAATCCACGACCTGCACGTCACCGTCGAGGCCGACAACGCCACGAAGGAGATCCTCAAGGGCGTCGACCTGACCGTGAAGCAGGGCGAGACCCACGCCATCATGGGCCCCAACGGCTCCGGCAAGTCGACCCTCGCCTACTCGCTCGCGGGCCACCCGAAGTACACGATCACCGGCGGCACCGTCACCCTCGACGGCGAGGACGTCCTGGAGATGTCCGTCGACGAGCGCGCCCGCGCGGGCCTGTTCCTGGCGATGCAGTACCCGGTCGAGATCCCCGGCGTCTCGGTCTCCAACTTCCTGCGCACCTCCGCCACCGCCATCCGCGGCGAGGCCCCCAAGCTCCGCCTGTGGGTGAAGGAGGTCAAGGAGGCCATGCAGCGCCTCAACATGGACCCCGCCTTCGCCGAGCGCAACGTCAACGAGGGCTTCTCCGGCGGTGAGAAGAAGCGCCACGAGATCCTCCAGCTGGAGCTGCTCAAGCCGAAGATCGCGGTCCTCGACGAGACGGACTCCGGTCTGGACGTCGACGCCCTTCGTATCGTCTCCGAGGGCGTCAACCGCGTCCGCGAGTCCGGCGAGGTCGGCACCCTGCTGATCACGCACTACACGCGCATCCTGCGCTACATCAAGCCCGACCACGTGCACGTGTTCGCGAACGGCCGGATCGCCGAGTCCGGCGGCCCGGAGCTCGCCGACCAGCTCGAGGCCGAGGGCTACGACAAGTACGTGAAGGGTGGCGCATCCGCGTGACACAGCTGCCGGGCCTCCTCGACACAGAGGCGATCCGCAAGGACTTCCCCATCCTGGACCGCCAGGTCCACGACGGTAAGAAGCTCGTGTACCTGGACAACGCGGCGACCTCGCAGAAGCCGCGCCAGGTCCTGGACGCCCTGAACGAGTACTACGAGCGCTACAACGCCAACGTCCACCGCGGTGTGCATGTGCTCGCCGAGGAGGCCACGGCGCTGTACGAGGGCGCGCGCGACAAGGCCGCCGCGTTCATCAACGCGCCCAGCCGCGACGAGGTGATCTTCACCAAGAACGCCTCCGAGTCGCTCAACCTCGTGGCGAACATGCTGGGCTGGGCCGACGAGCCCTACCGCGTGGACCACGAGACCGAGATCGTCATCACGGAGATGGAGCACCACTCCAACATCGTGCCGTGGCAGCTGCTCTCGCAGCGCACGGGCGCGAAGCTGAAGTGGTTCGGCCTCACCGACGACGGCCGCCTCGACCTCTCCAACATCGACGAGGTCATCACCGAGAAGACGAAGATCGTCTCCTTCGTGCTGGTGTCCAACATCCTGGGCACCGTGAACCCCGTCGAGGCGATAGTGCGCCGTGCGCAGGAGGTCGGTGCGCTCGTCTGCATCGACGCCTCGCAGGCCGCCCCGCACATGCCGCTGGACGTGCAGGCGCTGCAGGCCGACTTCGTGGCCTTCACCGGCCACAAGATGTGCGGTCCGACCGGCATCGGCGTCCTCTGGGGCCGCCAGGAGCTGCTCGAGGACCTGCCGCCGTTCCTGGGCGGCGGCGAGATGATCGAGACGGTGTCGATGCACTCGTCGACCTACGCTCCCGCCCCGCACAAGTTCGAGGCCGGCACCCCGCCGATCGCGCAGGCGGTCGGTCTGGGCGCGGCGATCGACTACCTGAACTCGATCGGCATGGACAAGATCCTCGCCCACGAGCACGCGCTCACCGAGTACGCGGTGAAGCGGCTCGGCGAGGTCCCGGACCTCAGGATCATCGGCCCGACGACGGCCGAGGACCGGGGCGCGGCGATCTCCTTCACGCTCGGCGACATCCACCCGCACGACGTGGGCCAGGTTCTGGACGAGCAGGGCATCGCGGTCCGCGTGGGCCACCACTGCGCCCGCCCGGTCTGCCTGCGCTACGGAATTCCTGCGACCACGCGAGCGTCGTTCTATCTGTACTCCACGCCGGCCGAGATCGACGCTCTGGTCGACGGGCTGGAGCACGTACGGAACTTCTTCGGCTGAAGGGCGTGAGCTGAGACCGTGAAGCTGGATTCGATGTACCAGGAAGTCATCCTGGACCACTACAAGCACCCGCACGGGCGCGGTCTTCGGGATGGCGACGCCGAGGTGCACCACGTCAACCCGACGTGCGGCGACGAGATCACCCTGCGCGTGAAGTACGACGGCGAGCAGATCACCGACATCTCGTACGAGGGCCAGGGCTGCTCGATCAGCCAGGCCTCCGCCTCCGTGCTGAACGACCTCCTCGTCGGCAAGGACCTCGCCGAGGCGCAGAAGATCCAGGAGACCTTCCTGGAGCTGATGCAGTCCAAGGGGAAGATCGAGCCCGACGACGCCATGGAGGAGGTGCTGGAGGACGCGGTCGCGTTCGCCGGTGTCTCCAAGTACCCGGCCCGGGTCAAGTGCGCCCTCCTCAGCTGGATGGCGTGGAAGGACGCGACGGCCCAGGCCCTGGGCGGGGCCGACGCCGAAAGGAAGACGGCATGAGCGAGACCCTTGAGATGAAGCCGGCCTCCGAAGAGGAAGTCCGCGAGGCCCTGTACGACGTCGTCGACCCCGAGCTGGGCATCGATGTCGTCAACCTCGGCCTCATTTACGGCATTCACATCGACGACGCGAACATCGCGACGATCGACATGACCCTGACCTCGGCGGCCTGCCCGCTGACCGATGTCATCGAGGACCAGGCCAAGTCCGCCACGGACGGCATCGTCAACGAGCTGCGCATCAACTGGGTCTGGATGCCGCCGTGGGGCCCGGACAAGATCACGGATGACGGGCGTGAGCAGCTTCGGGCGCTCGGGTTCAACGTCTGAGACCGACCGCGTACGAAGAAACGGCGACGTCCTTGGGGACGTCGCCGTTTTCCGTGCGTGTGCTCAGGTCAGCCCGTCGACCAGTTGGAACGCCGAGTCCGATCGGTACAGGTCGTTGTACTGGTACGAGTCCAGCTTCAGCTGGAAGTTCTGGTGCCGCAGGAAGCGGCCCGGGTAGTTCACCGACTCCAGCATGACCGCGCCGTACACCGACGAGGAGCGGGCGCAGAAGGTCGCGTCCTGCTTGAAGATGGACGAGCCGTCGTTGCGGTCGGCGACCAGGACGAAGCTGCGATGGCGCAGATACCTGCCGTCCTGGGTGGCGAAGGAGTAACAGGAGCTGTCCGCAAGACCCTTGACCAGCTTGAAGGTGGAGTCCTCGCGGGACTCCGAGCCACTGACCGGGTCGAGCTTCACGTAACCGCCGCTCACGTGCCAGTAGCGGTCGGGGTAGTTCACCGAGCGGACCGAACGCCACTTGACCGTCGGCTTCGGGGGCGACGAACTCGGCTTGGACGAGGGGGACTTGGAGGTCGGATCAGGGGCGGGCGAGGGGGAGGAGCCCTGCTGGCGCGCGGCGGAGCCGGTCTTCTCGGAGGTCGCCAGGCCGCTCTTGCCCTTCGGGGGGACCGTTGTGGTGTCGGACGGGCTGGCGTAGCCGGCCAGGCCCGGTATCGTCCCGCCGTCCACGGGGGGCGCCGACTTCGCCACGGCGTCAGGAGTGCTGTCCGTCATGGATATCGCCGTGACGCAGGCGACGACGGTCGCCACGGCGAGGACGCCCGCGAGATAGAGACGGCGGGTTCCCGGTGCCCGGGAGGTGTCGGGTGCCCAGCCGGTCTCCCACGGTCGGTCATGTGGGGGCTGGGACTTGGTGTCTGGCATGCGCAGTTCCTCTGGCGGAGCCCATGGGGGAGGCCGCAGCCGTGACGGCGCGGTAGATGAACGGTGAAGCAGATGGCACAGTAGTGGACCTGGCGCTCTTCGAGCAGCTGTTTGTGTGAGCGGTTTCCACATCGTTTTCTCAGCAGCTTCCCCACGACTTTCTCAGAGCCCTTCCAGTCCGGCCTCAGTCTCCGGCGGCAGCGTCGGAGCGTGGCTACCTCCGCTCCCTCCTCCGCGCGCCCCGTCTTCGTCCTCGGCTGCCCCCGCTCCGGCACCACGCTGCTGCCGCTCATGCTCCATGCGCACCCGCGCACCGCGCTGCCGCCGGAAACCCTCCCCCATAGCCCTTGAGGGGCATGGGGCCCCCATCGTCCTGCCCGCCTACGAGGGCCGGTTCGGCTTCGGCGACCTGTGGGACGCGGACAACCGGGCCGGTCTCGCCCACTGGATCACCGGACGCAAGGAGACACGCTTCCACGAACTGGGGCTGGACGCGGGGACCGTCGCCCGGCGCATCGAGGGCGGCCCGCCCGCTCTGGGCTCCGCGCTCAGGGCCTACGCGGAGAGCCACGGCAAGGTCCGCTGGGGCGACGAACGGCCCGCCTGCGCCCTCCATGTCGAGGAGATCCGGCGGCTCTTCCCGGACGCGCAGTTCGTGCACCTCGTCCGCGACGGACGGGACTGTGTCGCCTCGCTGTTGGGGATGCCCTGGTGGCACCGCGGCTTCCACGAGGCCGTCGCCACCTGGGCGCAGGTCATGGACGTGACCCGGCGCTGCGCACACCGGCTGGGCCCCGACAGCCGGCACGAGCTGCGCTTCGAGGACCTGTTGGCCGACCCCGAGCCCCGACCGAGAGCACTCTGCGGCTACTTGGGCGAGGAGTACGTCCCCGAGACGACCGAGCCGAGCCGCGTGGCCCACCAGGCCGTACCCGCCCGCAAGACCTGGCACCGGCGTACGCACGGCGCCCTGGACACCTCCCGGGCGGGCAGCCGGCAACAGCGGCTGACGCCCGACCGGACAAGGCTCTGCGACGCCGTGCCGGGCGAGCGGCTGGTCCGCAACGGCTACGGGCTGAGCGGAGCCGTCCGGCCCGACCCCGCCGAACTGCTCCGCTACCGCAGGGTCTCCGCCCTGCGCCGCGCGGCCCACAGCAAGCGTCGGCTGCTCGACCGCCTGGCGAGGGTGCGCGAGACGGGCCCCGTCCCGGCGGCTCGGCCGGCCTCTGTGTGAGCGCTGTTATGTACACTCGTACACATGGGATATGTGCTGCTCGCCGGAGCGATCGCCGCCGAGGTGGCCGCGACGACCGCCATGAAGTACAGCGACGGCTTCAGCAAGCTGCTGCCGTCGCTGCTGACCGTCCTCGGGTACGCCCTGGCGTTCGCACTGCTCGCGCAGACGCTGAAGACCGTGTCCGTCGGGACGGCCTACGCGATCTGGGCGGGCGTCGGGACCGCCGTGATCGCCACGATCGGGTTCACGTTCCTGGGTGAGGGGATGAGCCCCGTCAAGGCCGCCGGGATCGTGCTGATCATCGCCGGGGTGGTCGTGCTGAACCTGGGCGGTGCGCACTGATGGCCCGGCGCTACGACCCCGAGCGGCGGCAGCGGATCATCGACGCGGCGATCCGGGTCGTGGGCAGCCATGGCCTCGCCGGGCTGAGCCATCGCTCCGTCGCCGCCGAGGCCGATGTGCCGCTCGGCTCGACGACGTACCACTTCAAGACCCTCGACGAGCTGATGGTCGCCGCGCTGCGGCAGGCCAACGAGGGGTTCGCCAAGGTCGTCGTGGCGCGGGGCGGCCTGGAGGACCGGGATGCGGATCTGGCCACCGAACTAGCCGGTCTGCTGGGTGAGTGGCTCGCGGGTGACCGTACCGGCGTGGAGCTGGAGTGCGAGCTCTATCTCGCCGCCCTGCGCCGTCCCGCGCTGCGGCCGGTCGCCGCGGAGTGGGCCGAGGACCTCGCCGAGCGGCTGGGCCGCCGCACGGACGCGGTCACGGCGCGGGCGCTGGTGGCGCTCATGGACGGGATCTGTCTGCAGGTGCTGCTGACGGACGGGGTGTACGACGAGGGGTATGCGCGGGAGGTACTGGGGCGGGTCATTCCTTCCGGAGCCCGTTGATCGTCGACAGGGCGGCTTCGACGCTTCCCGCGATGTCCGTCACCGGGTACTGCGCGTCCCGTACGACCCGGTCGCGGTCGACGACCAGCGTCAGGCGCTTGAGCCGGCTCGCGCCCGCCGCGCGGAACGTCGGCAGGCGCAGCGCGGCGATGAGGGACAGGTCGGCGTCGGAGAGCAGCGGGAAGCGCAACTGCTCCGCTGCCGAGAACGCGCGCTGCTCGTCGGGGCGTTGGGTGGAGACGCCGTGGACGGTGGCGCCGGCCTCGGTGAACTCGGCGTGGCGGTCGCGGTAGGTGCGGGACTCCAGGGTGCAGCCGGGGGCGCCGGGGATGTCGGACCAGCCCGGGGGGTAGGCGTCGGGGCGGGCGTAGGCGCCGGGGAAGCAGTACAGGACGGTGTACGGGGTGCTGTCGGCGATCGGGTCGCGTGGCCGGCCCCGGTCGTCGAGGAGCCGTAGGTCCGGGACCTTGGTGCCGACGAGTTCGTGGACGCGGCGGGTCTGTGTGGATGTCTCCGCCGCGGTGGCCGTCGTGGCGCCGGGCTCGTCGCCGAGGATCCAGGTGTCGCCCCAGTCCTGGAGGGCAATCAGGACGGGGAGCAGGGCGTGGCCGCGGGGGGTGAGGTGGTACTCGTGGCGTACGGGGCGGTCCTGGTACGGGGTCTTCGCGAGGACGTCCGCCTCCACGAGGAGGTGCAGGCGTTCGGTGAGGACCTTGCGGGAGAGGCCGAGTTCGCGTTGGAGGTCGTCGAAGCGGTGTACGCCGCGGGCGGTGTCGCGGACGATCAGGAGGGTCCACCAGTCGCCGACGACGTCCAGGGCCTGGGCGATGGCACAGCTGGAGTCCTCCAGGCTCGTCCTGCGGGCCATGGGCGTACCGTCCCTTCGCGCGTCGTTGCACCGACAGCGTACGTTCCCAAAAGAGACTTATCAGGGGATGGGGCGGGTGGGGGCCGTGCAGGGTCTTGGTTCGCCCCCGCCGCCCCTACCCGTCCCATCCCCAGGGGCTCCGCCCCTTCGACCCCACTGGGGCTCCGCCCCAGACCCCGATCGGCCCCGAAAGGGCCTCGTCCTCAAACGCCGGACGGGCTGAGATTGCGCGGACCGCTGTCCAGGGGCGTAGCACCTGTGGGTGGGTGGGTGGGTGGGTGGGTGGGTGGGTGGGGGATCGGGATGGCAAGTCCTCGTCCTCGAACGTCGGGTGGGCTGCGGTTGGGTGGGTCGGCGTGCGGGGCGCCCCACTGTCGTCCGTGCTCCGACCCCGCTCCGGCCCAGTGCGGCGGTTCGGTACCTGAGACGGTGTCTTGGCTGGTTGGCCTCTGTGGCGGTGAGGCGGTTAGGTTGCCCTCATGACCGATACGACTGCTTCTCGTACCACCGGCGCCGTGGCCGCCGGCCTCGCCACGATCGCCGCCGACGGCACTGTGCTGGACACCTGGTTCCCCGCGCCCGAGCTGACCGCGGAGGCCGGGCCGTCCGGTACCGAGCGGCTGTCCGCCGATCGGGCCGTGGAGCTGCTCGGTGAGGGTGCCGCGAAGGCGATCGGGCCGGACGCCCGGCGTGGCGTCGAAGTGGTCGCGGTCCGTACGGTCATCTCCTCGCTGGACGAGAAGCCGACCGACACGCACGACACCTACCTGCGCCTGCACCTGCTCTCCCACCGCCTGGTCAAGCCGCACGGCCAGAGCCTGGACGGCATCTTCGGCCTCCTCGCCAACGTCGCCTGGACCTCGCTGGGCCCGGTCGCCGTCGACGACGTCGAGAAGGTACGGCTCAACGCCCGCGCCGAGGGGCTGCACCTCCAGGTGACCTCCATCGACAAGTTCCCGCGCATGACGGACTACGTGGCGCCGAAGGGTGTCCGCATCGCCGACGCCGACCGCGTCCGCCTCGGCGCCCACCTCGCCGAGGGCACCACCGTCATGCACGAGGGCTTCGTCAACTTCAACGCCGGCACGCTCGGCACGTCGATGGTCGAGGGCCGTATCTCCGCCGGTGTCGTGGTCGGTGACGGCTCCGACATCGGTGGCGGCGCGTCGACGATGGGCACGCTGTCCGGTGGTGGCAACGTCCGTATCGTCATCGGCGAGCGCTGCCTCATCGGCGCCGAGGCGGGCGTCGGTATCGCGCTGGGCGACGAGTGCGTCGTCGAGGCCGGTCTGTACGTCACCGCCGGCACCCGCGTCACCATGCCCGACGGCCAGATCGTCAAGGCCCGTGAGCTCTCCGGCGCCTCGAACATCCTCTTCCGCCGCAACTCGGTCACCGGCACGGTCGAGGCCCGGCCGAACAACGCGGTGTGGGGCGGGCTGAACGAGATCCTGCACAGCCACAACTGACGTCCGGCGTCACGGTGAGCGCCCTTCCGCCGAGTGCGGGAGGGCGCTCACTCATGTCCGCAGCGTCGTCGCGAACTCGGTCAGGGCCGTGAAGTCCTCCTCGCGCAGGCCGAGTCGGGGATCGACGTGGTGGAGGAGGGCGGGTGCCGGGTGGTGGTCGGTGACGTAGGTGGTGTCCGCCGGGCTCTGCTCGTCGTCGACCCAGGCGAAGGGGCGGCCTTCGGCGTACGTCACGATGGCCTCCGTCTTCCAGTGGATTCCGTCGGGGCGGTGGACGAGCAGGGAGTCGCCGAAGTCGACGTAGGGGAGCCGGGGGAGGCCGATGACCGGGGCGATCCAGCGGTTGGCCGCGTCCATCCAGGTCGTCGCCCAGCACAGGTCGTAGGGGAGCGCGAGGAGGGCCGCGCCGTGGGTGGGGTTGAGCCACACGCGCAGGGGGCGGCCCGGTTGCACGGACGCCCTGATCGTCGTGTAGCCCTCGGGGCGGCGCTCGGCCTTTGCCGCGTACGGGTTGAGGGGGCCGTCGACGTCGAGGAAGAGGAGCGGGCGGGGGTGCGGGCGGCTCATCGGGTCACCGTACGGGAGGGCATCTGGCGGGTCGGTGGAATTTTCTCGTACGCGCAGACATAGCGGGGTGCGGTCCCGCGCGTCAGAAGGGGCACAGGGGGTGGACATCGGGTCCGCCCCGGGGGGAAGAGAAGGTGACGATGGATGCCGAAGCGCAGGACAGCTTCCGGGAGTTCGTGGAGCACCGGTCGTCCGCGCTGCTGAAGACGGCCGTGCTGCTCAGCGGCGGGGACCGGCACACCGCCGAGGACCTGCTGCAGAACGCGCTGATCAAGGCGGCCGGCCGCTGGCACCGCATCGACGAACCCGAGGCGTACGTACGGCAGATCCTCTACCGGCAGCAGATCAGCCGCTGGCGGCTGAAGTGGCCCAGACGTGAACTGAGTGTCGCCGAGCCGCCGGAGGCACGGGCGGACGCGGACGCCTCGTCCGCCGCCGAACTGCGTCTCGTGATGCGCGGCGCGCTCGCCCGCCTCACCGCCCGGCAGCGCACCGTGCTCGTGCTGCGCTACTTCGAGGACCTGCCCGAGGCCGAAGTGGCCCGCATCCTGGGCTGCTCCGTCGGCACCGTACGGTCCACCGCCCACCGCTCGCTCGCCCGGCTGCGCACCCTCGCGCCCGAACTGGCCGCCCTGAGCGGTGGCGAGGCCATCCGGCAGCCGCCGGCTCACGATTACACACCCGTGGAGGTACGTCCGTGAACGTCGAGGAACTCGTGCGTGACTCCCTGCGTGAGCTGGCCGTCGAAGAGGCGTCGGCGGGCCCCGGGTTCGCCGACCGGGTGCTGGCCGTCCGCCGGCGCCGCCGCACTCGCCGGCTCGTGGCCGTCGCCGCCGCCACCGCGGCCGTGGTGGCCGTCTCCGTGGCGGTGCCGCTGCTGAACGAAGGACGCGACGACGCACGCCCCGCGAGTGTCACGCAGCAGGACGGGATCAGCGCCCACCCCGACCAGTCGCCGCCGAGCGACCTGATCGCGGCAGGGCGGTCGGCGCTCGCCGCGTACTACACGAGGCCGATCGTGGCGAAGAACAAGAAGGAGGCGACCCACGAGCGGACCTACTGGCTGCTCGATCCCGACACCGGCAAGTACAAGAAGGACACCCGGTGGTCGTTCGTCGCCGTGGCACCGGGTCTGAAGACCGCCGCCGTGCTGGAGCGGACCCTGCCCGCCGCCCGGATCGGGCTGCTCGACCTCGCGACGGGGGAGGTCGAGCGGTGGATCCCGGTCGGGAAGGGGGTCGCCGGGCTGGCGTTCTCGAACGGCGGGACCGAGCTGGTCGCCACGACGTACTCCGAGCACCCCGACGCGCTCGAGAAGTTCAAGAACCCCGGAGACAGCGAGGGCGCGTGGATGTCCACGCACAGGGTGAGCCGAACCGGGTTCCTCCTCCTGGACCTGGCCGAGGGGGGCGGGGGTATCTGGCACCCGGTCCCGAGTTCCTCCGCGGGTGGCCGCGCCGACTTCTCCTTCACTCGTGACGACAGGCACCTGTTCGCGGCCGGTGGAGGTCTCAGCACCCTCGTCCGGCCGAAGTTCTACGACCTGTCGGGCAAGGAGACCGCCGCGCCCGCGAACGAGAAGCACCTGCGGTGGGACGTGCCCGCGCGGCTGTCCCCGAACGGCAAGCTGGCCGCCCTCGGTCTGGCGGAGGAGGTCGATCCTGCCATCGCCCCGGGGCACAGGACCATGGCCGGCAAGTCGTACTCCTTCATCAAGGATCCCCTCACCGGCAAGGAGATCACCAAGGTCCGCGGCGCCGAACTGCTCGCCTGGGTCGACGACCAGCGGCTCATCGCCTGGGAGCGGACCACCGGTCTGGACGAGGCGTACGAGGACCGGCTCGTGCTGGTCACGATCGGCAGCGACAAGGTCGTACCGCTGAGCGGAGTCCGCGAGCATCCGGAGACCGACCCGGAGCCGTGGGAGCCCGTCTTCGCCGAGCGCTGATCAGCCGGCCGTCAGTTCCTCGTATGCCGCCCGCAGCCCGTCGACCGCATCCCGGCCGGCGGGCAGCAGCGGTGCGCGGACCGGGCCCGCGGGCAGGCCCAGGTCGTTGAGGAGGGCCTTCACGGTGACGGTGCCGGGCAGGCCCGCCGACATCGTCAACTCGATGAGGGGCGTGGCGCGTTGCTGGAGACGTGCCGCCTTCGCCGTGTCGCCCGCGTCGAACAGGTCGAGGACCGCGCGGAGTTGGGCGGGGACGAGGTTCGCGACGGTGCTCACGTATCCCGCGCCGCCTACGGCGTACAGGGCGAGGTTGTGTTCGTCGCAGCCCGCGTAGTACGCCAACTCCGTGCGGGTGATGACCTTCTGGGCGGCGAGGAAGTCGTAGGAGCAGTCCTTCACCGCCACGATCCGGGGGTGCGCGGCGAGCCGGATCAGGGTGTCGGGCTCGATACGGGTGCCGGTGCGGCCCGGGATGTCGTAGAGCGCGATCGGCAGGCCGGTGGAGTCCGCGATCTGGCGGAAGTGCGCCTCGATCGCCTCCTGCGGGGGCTTGCTGTAGTACGGGCTGACCACCAACAGACCGTCCGCGCCCGCCTTTTCGGCCTCCAGGGCGAGTTCGACGGTGTGCCGGGTGTCGAAGGTGCCGACGCCCGCCACGACCGACGCCCGCTCGCGCACCGCCTCCCGCACCGCCCGTACGAGCTGCGCCTTCTCGGCGTCCGTCGTCGTGGGCGACTCACCGGTCGTCCCGGAGAGCACCAGCCCGTCGCAGCCCTCCGACACCAGCCGCTCCGCTAGCCGCTGGGCACCGTCGAGGTCGAGGGCGCCGCCCTCGGTGAAGGGCGTGATCATGGCGCAGAGGGCGCGGCCGAAGGGAGGGGTGGAGGGAGCGGAGTACGTCATGGGGGTAGTCTCGGCGGAGCCATCGTGAAGCTCCACTTAATTTTTCTACGCAGTATTGATAAGTGATGCTAAGCGGTTGTTGGCAGTGAGCGACGCCAGGGCCCTATGTCCAAATCGGCACTTCATGGGTCACCATGGCCAGGACGGTCATCGGCCCCTGGTCATGGGAGGCGTCATGAAGCTCGGTAAAGCACTCGCCACCGGAGTCGCGGAAGAGCGGCCGCAGGCGCACGAGCAGGAACCCGAACGCGAACTTCCGGAAGAGATCAAGGAATTGAAGGCGCCCGAAGAGGTCCCGGCCGCCCGATGAGGCTGCGGCTTCCGGAGGAACGCCCGACGGAGCCGCCGACCGGATACAAGATCGCCCACCCGGTGCTGTCCCACGACGGCACCCGGGCCGGGTTCACCGGTGTGTCGCTGGGCGGCGCGCTGCCGTACGGAGTCGTGGCCGACGCGTCCTGCGTCTACGGCCTGCGGCACCGGGCGCCGCACCGTCGCTGCGACTGCGGCTTCCACTGTGTGCACGACCGCTCGACGGCCGAGGCGCTGCTGTGCACGGCCGAGCATCGGGCGGCCGTCCTGCTCGAGGTCTCGGTCATCGGCCGCTACCTCCGTTTCGAACGCGGCTTCCGCTATGCACGCCAGCGGATCCGGGTCGCCACCGTGGGCCCCTGTGCCTGCGGCACGGTCGCCTCCGCGCTGGCCGACGCAGGCTGGGGCCGCCCTGGCTGGCGTGCGCTCGCGCCCTCGTGTGCGGGGTGTCTGCGGGGTCGTACGTCCGTCTCGCTCGCGTCGTTCGCGCGGCTGGCGGGGGAGGGGTTGCGAGTCGTGGCGGGGAGTGGAGCGGCGGTGGCGGATGGCGCGGCCGGCGGCCTCGGCGTACCCGAACTCGCCGCGGAGGCGGCCTTGTTGCAGGCGCGGCTGGACTGGTTCCAGAGCCAACTGGCGAAGCTGGGGGAGCGTGGGAAGGGCGAGGAGGGCTAGGGCGCCGGTCCGGTGACCGAACTCGCGAAGCGGTGCTTGTGGGGACCGCAACCGGGTACTCGTCCGCTCCGAACCAGAGAGGAGGCGGAGACCGTGATCCACTCCACGGCCCCCGGCCCGACCCAGCACTCCGTGGGTGAACTCGTCGGACAGGCCACCGAACAGCTCTCCCAGCTCGTACGACAGGAAGTGGCCCTCGCCAAGGAGGAGCTGGCCGAGAAGGGCCGGCGCGCAGGCCGCGGCGGCGGGCTGCTCGGCGCCGCGGGCGCATTCGCCTACGCCGGTCTGCTCGCCCTGGCCGGTACGGCGACCGCCGCGCTCTCGCTGGCGCTGGATGTCTGGGCCGCGGCTCTCATCGTGACGGCGGTGCTGTTCGTGATCGCGGCTGTGCTTGCCGCTCGCGGTCGCGCGCAGTTGCGCCGGGCCGCGCCCCCCACGCCCGAGGAGGCCCTCGGCAGCGTCAGGGCCGATGTCGAGGAGATCAGGGAAAGGGCACACCGATGACGGACAAGACGACGCCGGGCGTGGCGGACGGGGCCAGGAGTCCCGAGGAGCTGCGTCGGCAGATCGAGGAGACGAGGGGCCAACTCGGCGACACCGTCGAGGAGTTGGCGAACAAGGCGGATGTGAAGGGGCGGGCCATGGCGCGTGCCGCGGATCTCAAGGACAAGGCCGGCGCGATGACCGTGCAGCTGCGCAGCACTGCGGCTGAGGCCGGTCATGCTGTTCAGGACCGGGCGAGTCGGGCGGGGCATGCCGTTCAGGGCAGGGCGAGCGAGGTCGGGCACACGGTGCAGGACAAGGCGACTCATGCGGGGCACGCCGTCGAGCACAGCGTGCCGCGTCCTGTTCGTAGCGTCGTCCAGGCGGCGCTGCGGAATCCGCGGCCGGTGATGGTCGTGGGGGCGGTGGTGGGCGTCGTGGTCGTGGGGGAGATGGTGCGGCGGCGGAACGGACGCTAGGCGGAGCGGGGAGTTGTGTGGCGCCGGCCGGGTGAGTGCTGCCCGGCCGGCGTCGGCGTTACGGGGTGATGGTGGGGGTGCGCGCCGGGCTGTTCTCGCCCCCGCCGCCCCTACCCGTCCCATCTCTGGGGGCTGCGCCCCCAGACCCCCGCTTCGGCCATGAAGGGGCCTCGTCCTCGAACGCCGGACGGGCTGAAGGGTGCGGACCGGCGTTGTGGTCACTGTTCCCTTGCCGCTCGCCACTTCGGTGGCCGTTTTCGGGTCTCCCTTGGCGCCACGTACGGTTCCTCCGCCGGGGGGCGGCCGTCGGTGATTGCTCGTTCTCCGGCCAGTTCGGCGTCGAATTCCAGGCCCAGCAGGATCGCGAGGTTGGCCGCGTGGACGGCGAAGCCCGCGGAGGCGGCGAGCCAGATCAGGGTGGCGAGGCAGCTGCCGGGGGAGATCCAGCGGAAGCCGCGGCCGCGGACGTTGGGGGCGGCCCAGTGCAGCAGGCCGATCATCAGCACCACAAGGATCAGCAGGACCGGTCATTCGGCGATGTCCCAGAGGGTGATCGCCGCGTTCCCGGGCCCGATCGCCGTACCCGCCCATTTCGCCAGCGGGCCGGTGAACACCACGATCAGCGCGCCGGCGGCGAGCATCGGCATCAGGGCCACGGTCAGGAGCAGCCTGAGCGGCGCCGGTTTCCACACCGGGCGGCCCTCGGGGAGGTCGTACACCGCGTTGGAGGTACGGATGAACGCGGCGACGTAACCGGACGCGAACGACAGCGCGGCCAGCAGTCCGAGCACCGCGAGGACGCTCCCCGTGCCTCCCGTGTCGCTCAGCCGCACCACCGCGTTCCGCAGGATGTCCCGTGCCGGACCCGGGGCCAGGTTCCCGATGTTGCCGAGGATCGTGTCCGTGGCGCTCTTCCCCACCACCCCCAGCAGGGACACCAGCAGGAGCAGCGCGGGGAACAGCGACAGTACGCCGTAGTACGTCAACGCGGCCGCCCGGTCGGAGAGTTCGTCGTCCAGGAACTCCTTCACCGTGCGCCGCAACACCGCCCGCCAGGAACGTGCGGGCAATGCGGAGGGACTGTCCTTCTCGGCCATGACCAGGCGGGTCTCCCGAAATCCCGTGGCCAGGCACGGGCTTGACCTGAATCTTGGTTGAGGTTGGAGGGTGGGGCGTACACCGATCGCGAGCGATCACGAGTGAGGGAGTCCGCCATGACCCGTCGTACCGACGACCACCCCGACCTGACCGACCCCTGTGTCGGCGCCCCCTTCTTCAGCACCTGGCGCGTGGGCACCCCCGAGCGGCAGCGCGACGCGGTCGAGGCCATCGCCCGTACCTGGGAGCGCAGGCCCTGGCCGACGCCCGATCTGCGCTCGTACCACGTCTACACCGGCCATGACACGGGCACGCTGCTCCACCACTCGCAGTGGACGGGCGAGGCGGCGTACGAGGCCTTCGTCAAGACGCACCGGCAGGAGCGGGTCGACGAGATCGACACCGCCGTGCCCGGCATCGAGCGCCTGTGGCTCGGCCGCTACCGGCGCTACCGCAGTGGCGTCCGGGAGGGCGACACACGGGTGCCGGGGTGCATCGTGATCGTCGAAGTGGAGTTCGAGGGCCCCGATCCGGATCGGCAGCGGGCCTGGGTGGACGCCGTCTTCGAGGCGCTGGAGAGCGAGCCGAACCCGCATCCCGGAGGAATCTCCGGCCACTTCCACCTGAGCACCGACGGCACCGGGGTCCTGAACTACGCCGGGTGGGAGAGCGCCCAGGCCCATATCGATGCCATGGCCGCACCCGGGGACGGTATCGGCTCGGCGAGCGCCCTCTGGGAGCGCGTCCAGACCTGGCCGGGGCTCAGGAGCAGCACGGTCAGCCGGTACGACCACGCGCTGGGGCTCGTACCCGAGTGACCCGACCGAGGGGCCCGTCACCGAAAATTCTTCTCTCCTGGACAAAAAAAGTTTTCGGTGAGACGGTGGACGCATGCTGGACGTGACCGTGATCGAGGACCCCGAGGCCGCAGCCGTCTCGCTGGACCCCATAAGGGCCAGGCTGCTCGCCGAGCTCGCCGCCGGACCCGCGTCGGCGGCGATGCTCGCCGGCAAGGTCGGGCTGCCCCGGCAGAAGGTGAACTACCACCTCAAGGCGCTGGAGCGGCACGGCCTGGTCGAGCTGGCCGGGGAGCGCCGTAAGGGCAATGTCACCGAGCGGCTGATGCGGGCGACGGCCGCGTCGTACGTCATCTCGCCGCTCGCGCTCGCCTCCGTGCAGCCGGACCCGGACCGCTTCCGCGACCAGCTCTCCGCGCGCTGGCTGCTCGCGCTCGGCGCCCGGCTGGTGCGGGACGTCGGGCAGTTGATCACCGGTGCGGCAAAGGCGCGCAAGGGGCTCGCCACCTACGCGCTGGACGGCGAGGTGCGGTTCGCATCGGCCGCCGAACGAGCCGCGTTCATCCAGGAGTTGACGGCTGGAGTCACCACGCTGATCCGCAAGTACGACGCCCCGGATTCCGAGGGCGGCCGGGACCATCGGATCGTCGTGGCGGTCCATCCCACCCTCAAGCAGACCGAGTTGGAGTAGATCATGTCCAAAGAGTTCGAGATCGTCCGCGAGTTCGAGGTCGACGCCACCCCGCAGCAGGTGTGGGACGCCGTCACCACCGGCACCGACGGCTATCTGTGGCCGATGGAGCCGCCGGAGCCCAAGGTCGGCGGCAAGGGGCCCTTCGGGTCCACCGTCACCGCCTGGGACCCGCCCCACCGCTACACCAACCGGGTCGAGAACGTGGAGGGCATCTCCGAGCAGACCATGAACCAGCTCGACTACACGGTCGAGCCGCGCGACGACGGCCGCCGCGCCTGGGTGCGGTATGTGCACAGCGGGATCTTCGTCGACGACTGGGACAACCAGTACGACGGCGCCGCCAAGCACACCGACTTCTATCTGCACACCCTGCGCGAGTACCTCACCCACTTCGCGCCCCGGCCCGCCGCCTTCGCGACCTTCGACGGACCCGAGGCGTCGAAGGCCGCGGACGCGCTGGAAGCCGTCGCACGGGCGCTCGGGGTCGGGGAGGGCGTGGCCGCCGGGACCTCGGTGAGGGTCCATGGGCCCGACGAGTTCGACGCCGTCGTCGACTTCCGCAACCCCTACTTCATCGGGCTGCGCACCGACCGGGGGCTCACCCGGATCTTCGGGCGGAACAACTGGGGTTACCCGGTCGGCGTTTCCCTGCACGACTTCACGCCGGGTGACGACATCAAGGAGTGCGAAGCCGCCTGGCAGGACTGGCTGAACGGGGTGTTCAACCAGTCCTGAGCCCAAGGGGCTTACGGCTGGAAGCGCAGCACCTGCGGGTCGTGGTCGCTGATCTGGTCGTTGAACTCCGAGTTGACGTGCACGCTGTCGTACTCGAAGTCGCAGGACTTCCGGATCGAGGGGCTGACCAGGATCTGGTCCAGGACCTGGGCGTTGCCCTGGTAGACGTACGAGTAACGCTCGCTCTTCGGCAGCGACTTGATCGCCGACCAGAGGGCGCCGTCGGTCTCCAGGATCTTGGCGGTGTCGGAGAACTCGAAGTCGTTGATGTCGCCGAGGGCGATGACGTCCGCGTTCTTCTGGGTGGCCAGGACGTCCTTGACGAACGCGTTCACCGCGGTCGCCTGGAGGTGACGCTGGGTCTCCGAGCTGCGCGGCACCGGCTGGTACTGCGAGGTCAGACCGTAGTCGCCGCCCTTGGAGTTGAAGTGGTTGGCGATCACGAAGACCGTCCTGCCACGGAAGGCGAACTCGCCGACCAGCGGCTTGCGGCTGTTCGCCCAGGCCGCGTTGGCCGGGTCGATACGACCCGGGGAGACCGTCAGCGCGGCCTTGCCCTTCTCCTTGGTGACCCCGACGGCGGTCGTGGCGTCGCCGCCCGCGCGGTCGGTGAAGGAGACCCGCTCCGGGTTGAAGAGGAACACCTGGCGGATGTTGCCGCCCGGCTCACCGCCGTCGGTGCCGTTCGCCGGGTCGATGGAGCGCCAGTCGTACGTCGGGCCGCCCGCGGCGGTGATCGCGTCGATCAGCTTCTGCACCGTCTGGTCGGCGGCGACCGTGCCGTCGTTGGTCGCGCCGTTGTTGTCCTGGATCTCCTCCAGGGACACGATGTCGGGCGACTGAAGGTTGTGCACGATCGCGGCGGCGTGCTCGGCGAAGGTGTTGTCGGACGGGTCGAGGTTCTCGACGTTGTACGTCGCGACCGCCAGCTCGCCCTTCTTCTGCTTCTCGGTCGTCTCACGGGCCACACCGGCGCTCTTCAGCGTGCCGATCGTGTTGGCGACGAGGGTGTAACCGCCGAACTGGTTGTAGTCCAGCGGGCCGGAGGTGGCGCCCTCCAGGACGTCACCGACGTTCGCCTTCGGGAAGGCGGAGGTCGCGCCGAGGGACTGGATCTGGATGCGGCCCGTGTTCTGCGACTCGTAGGAGCCGTAGACCGTGCCGCCGCGGCGGTTGGCGTTCTCGCGCGGCTTCACCGTGACCCAGAGCTCGGTGTACGGGTCGGTGGCGCCGGTCACGCGGGCGTCGGCGACCTGGACGTTCTCGCCCTCCAGGGACTCGTAGTAGTCCAGGGCGTACTTCGACGGCTTCAGGGTCAGGCCGTTGACGGAGTTGCTCGCGGCGCTGTCGCCCGCCGGGGCGTACGCGGCCGGGACCGACTTGGCGCCGATGACCTTCGCGGCCGGGACGGCGTTGCCGCTGGAGACGACGGTGAACGTCGGCTTGGTGATCTCGGTGATCGACTGGTTGCCGGAGGTGGCGCCGGCCGGGACGAACTCCGAGACCGTGCCGGACACCGTGACGAGGTCGCCGACGGCGACGCCCTTCGGGGTGGAGCTGGTGAAGACGAAGACGCCCTCACTGGTGGCCGGGTTGGCGTCGGCGTTCGGGTCCTGGATCCAGAAGCCTCTGGAGGAGCCGTAGGTGCGGATGCCGGTGACGATTCCGGACACATCCGTGACGGCCTTGCCCGCGTACGGGGATATGCGCGTGGTGCCCTGAATGTCGTGGATGGCCACGGAGTCCGCGTGCGCGGGAGAGGTCAGGACGATGGTGGACGCCGCGGAACATACGGCGGCGACGGTGAGCGCGGCGAGGCGCGCAGAGGACTTGCTCGGCAACGGGATCCCTCCGGGGACGTGCATAGCGCCGGGACGAGGGTGAAACGTGTGTGGAGCCGAACCGGTGGGGCGGTGCGACGCGCGTAGAAATTACAGTGAACACATGTCCAGCAGATTTCTACGCGCGTAATCTCCTGCCTGGTCAGGCCACTTGTCAAGGTTTCGGCCATGTACGCGGCCCGACGGGTAGATGAACCGGGCGGCATGGGTCGAAATCCGTCTAGGCTGAGCGGCTGAGTCGTCACGCCGTCTCTAGGAGAACCAGCCGATGTCAGACAGCTCCCCCTTGCCGCCGGTGCGGCTGCATCCCGAAGCGGAGCTGGCGCGGGACGCGCTGTCCACGCCGTTGCTGTCCCGGGCCGCACGGCTCGCCCGCTGGGCCGGCCCCGATACCCGCGTCGACGCCGGCGGCGAGCTCGTCGAGGAGCAGCTGCCGGCCGCCGCCGAGCTGCTCGGCCTGACCGGGGACGACGCCGCCGCCTGGGCGAGCGAGGCCTGGCGGGTCGCCGTCGACACCGGGCTCGTCGAGATCACCGACGAGGAAGAGGGCACCGTCGCCGCGGGCGAGGAGCTCGCCCTGCTGACCGGCGGCACACCGCACGACGTGCTCGCCGTGTGGCAGACGGCGCTGGAGGCGGTGCTCGCCGACGCGAGCGTGCCGGACCTGGACGACCTGGTCGAGGCGGTGAACCCGGAAGACGGGATCGAGGAGATCGACCTCTCCTCGCTGGACTGGGACCCGGAGGCGGAGGCCGAGTTCCTCGACGGGGTGCTCGGCAATCTGTATCTGCTGACCGTCAACGAGGAAGGGCCCGGCGACGGACCCGTGCCGCTGCCCGCGCTCGCCGCCTCGATGATCGTGCCCAGCGACATGGGGGAGCCCACCAACGACGTCCTGGAGCAGGTCTCCGACGCCATGATGCGCCTCGACGACCAGTTCCGGCTCCTGGAGCCGGTCGGTCTGGTCGAGTACCAGCCCGTCGACGAGGCGCTCATGGCCGACGTCGACGAGGAGCCCGCCGCGCCGGTCGACGACACCGACGTGTCCCGGTACGGCATGGTGCGGCTCACCCCGCTCGGCCTGTACGGGCTGCGGGCGCGGCTGATGGAGGCCGGATTCCCGGCGCCCGCCGTCGGGGACCTCGCCGACAAGGGCGCGGACGCGCTCCTCGACGGCACCGCCCACTTCCCGCCCGCCGCCGCGCAGGCCGAGACCGAGCAGTGGCTGGCGCGGCGCGAACCCCTCGCCGCGGCACGGGAGTTGCTGGCGGCCGCGCGGGGCGCGGACGCCGGGGCGCCGCTGCGCAGGCTGCGGTGCCAGCAGGCGTTGTCGCTGGTGGGCGCCACTGCCGAGCCCGCCCTGCGGGAAGTGCTCGATGACGCGGAGCTCGGAGGTCTGGCCCGGGTCTGGCTGAGCGAGCAGGGCGCTTCCGACGTTCCGCCGCCGCCCGAGTCGATGATCTTCTGGCTGACCGTGGACACGGTTGCCGCGCAGCTCGCGGCCGAAGGCAACTCCGATGAGCTGAGGGCACTGGTCGAGGGGCTCGCACAGCAGCACAGCGGGTTCTTCTCGGCTGCCTGGCGGGTGGATCACCCGGCGACCGCGGATGTGCTGGAGGCGATGGGGCGGCTGCATCCGGACAAGAAGATCGCGAAGGAAGCGCGGAAGGCGGCCTTCAAGGCGCGTTCCCAGCAGGGGAGTTGACACACACGGCTGTGGCGGGGAGGTCGCTGACCTCCCCGCCACAGCACTCGGTCGTTCACCGCTTCAGCGGTTCATTGCCTCAGCAGTGGTACCTCGTCGTGTGCTTGAACGACGACGTCGCCCCGTTGAAGCCGTACGTGCCCCGGTAGGCCGACGGGTTCTGGAACTCGCCGACGAGGGTCATCGTGTGGGCGTGAGAGCCCTGGCCGGTGCGCTTCGCGTCCAGGCGAATCGTTTCGCCCATGAAGCCGCCCGTGATGTCCCAGGGGGCGCCGCTGATGCCGGAGGTGATCTTGCCGCTGGTCACGACGTGCGGGTAGGTGTTGGGGTTGTACTTCACCTCCATGGCGAAGGCCACCGTCCCGTTGTGCAGTTCCAGCTTGGCGGACGTGGAGACCGCGTCGGGGGACGCGTCCTGCGGTGAGGCGAACGCCTCGTCACGCGTCTTGACTTCCGCGCCCTGGGGGTTGTGGAAGCGGTGTTCGGAGCCGGCTTGGCTCTTCTGCCGCTTGGTCTGCGTGGTCATGCTGATTCCCTCTTCCTGTACGGGTGTCGATCGACCGTCAGGCCAGCTGCTCGGCGATCTCCACCCGCAGCAGTGCACGAACGTTCTCGATGTGGTTGGCCACGGTGACGACCGAGGAGCCCGCGAAGAGCAGACCGGTCGCGACGTTGTCGAGGGAGGTCACCAGCGAACCGGAGTCGCCGCCCGCCGAGATGGCCGTCGTCAGGATCTGGTCCTTGAACCTGGCCGTGCCCGCCGTGCCGTAGCCGACGTCGATCGTGGCGTCGGTCGCGATGATCCGGCCGAAGCTGATGTTCGTCGTACGTCCCGTCTTCTTCACCAGGTCGCCGACCGCGACGTTTGCCTTGCGCCGCCAGGCGCGCGGCGTACCGCTGAAGTACTGCTCACGGGTGGCGTCCTGGAACTCCACCGCACCGAGCGCGCAGTCCACGACGTTGTTGTGGCGCTCCACCGGGATCTGCGGCGCGAACTGGATCGGGATGAACCGGTCCAGGGTCGCGATCCGGTCCGCCGGGTCCGTGCCGCCGTCGAACGCCCCGGGCTGCAGGATCGAGCTGCCCAGCTGCGCGCGGTTGGAGTCGGCCAGCACGTGGTTGTTGGAGAGGATGTAGAACTTCGACGGTGTGCCGAGGCCGGGACCCGGCGGGTCCACGGAGGCGCCCGGCAGGAAGTCGTACACCACGCTGCCCAGCGTGCCCGCGGTCACCCGTACGTTGCCGACCGAGATGCCGGAAGGGGACGGGCGCATACGGCGCTTGAGGAGCTGCGGCTCGAACTGCCCGAGACCGCTGAGCTCTTCCAGCAACGGCTGCGAGAGTCCGGCGAGTTGTTCGGCCACGCTGCCGTCGGACCGGTAGGAGGCGCTGCGGTCCTCGGAGCGGCCCGAGGTCCTGCGCTGCTGCTGACGCTGCGCGGCGACATGGCCGACCGCGATCACGTCGGTGGGGGTGCCGTCGTCCATCACCTGCGGGATGACATCCCGCTCGGGAAGCTGGGACTCCGGAACCTTCTGGGTCACGAACACCAGCACGGCTGCCTCGCCCGTGGGCTGTCCGTCGATCCACTTCACGCCGTGGCCGAAGCCTACGACGTTGGCCAGCGGCGACTGCGGCCGCAGGAAGTCTGAATTCGCTTGCTGGCGGGAGCTGTCACTCAGCTGACCACCAGTCGGTCCTCGCATCATTTCGGGCTGGCTCACGCCAGGCCACCTCTTCAGTCTTCTGCTCTGGGTTCCTTACGGGCCGCGGCGCGGTGACTCAGCGCACAGGGCTCACAAGGCTCACAAGTCCTCTCCCTGAGCGCTCACTTCACCGATCGCGAGCACGCGCACCGGTACGCCGTCGAGCTCGTCCGGAACCACGTCTTCTTGAAGGAGCCGGTCACGGGGCACTTTCCGGGTGACGAAGACGATGATCACGTCCTGTCCCGAGTGCTCGTCCCTCCCGGTGCCGACTCCACTCACATGGGCCGGCTTCATGAGCCGGCCCTCATGGAGGCGACTCACCCGCTTCGCGTCCATCGGGCTCGCCTCCCCTTCGGGTGGTGTGCTCTTCCGGTCTATGTCCCGGGGCTTCGAGAGTCAAGGCATTCTGAAATGAATCACGAATTTCATTACGATTCGCCCCTGTTGACCTTCATTACGAAGATTATTCCGCCCATCGGCTCGAACAGAGGCGGTCTGGCGGATTCACGGAAGCGGGGCCCTCGCAGCCGCCCCCTGTTCAACTGCCGTTCAGACGTGGGCGGGACGGTGGCGCCGACCCGAGGTCCCCCACCCTCCAGACCACCCACCGTCACAGGAGACACCATGTCGCTCACCCGCAGGGACTTCGCCACGAAATCCGCGCTCACCGGTGCCGGGGTCGCGCTGGCCGGCAGCGTCGGCGCCCTCGCCACCGCGCCCAACGCGCTCGCGGCCACCGACATCGAGAGCCAGGGAGCGGAGGCCGCGGGCGGCCACGGCGGTGTCGGCTACGGGCCGCTGATCCCCGACCCCGACGGCATCCTCGCGCTGCCCGCCGGATTCAAGTACCGCGTCATCACCTACAGCGGGAAGACCACGCTGGAGTCCGGCGAGATCACGCCCTCCAACCACGACGGCACGGCCGCCTTCCCGGGCCCCCGCGGCACCACCCTCCTCGTCAACAACCACGAGCTGAAGGGCCCGCGCGCCAACTGGAAGTACCCCGTGCCGCTCACCGAGGGCCTGGTCTACGACCCCGCCGCGTCCGGCGGCTGCACCGTCGTCGAGGTACGCCCCGACGGACAGGTCGCCGAGTGGGTCGGCATCGCCGGCACCTCCACCAACTGCGCGGGCGGCAGCACCCCTTGGGGCACCTGGCTCACCTGCGAGGAGAACTCCGACAAGGCCGGCACCAACGGCATGACCAAGGACCACGGCTACGTCTTCGAGGTCGACCCCGGCGACCGCCGGGCCAACAAGAACCCCAAGCCGCTCAAGTTCTTCGGCCGTTACGACCACGAGGCCGTCGTCATCGACCCCAAGCGCGGCCACGCCTACCTCACCGAGGACGCCGCGAGCCCCAACGGCCTCCTCTTCCGCTGGACCCCGCCGAAGGGCTTCGCGTACGGCCGCGGAAAGTTCCGTGCCCTCGCCGACGACGCCGGTGTCCTCCAGGCGCCCAAGTGCTACGACTCCGGCGGCAAGTTCGTCGACGACCTCTCCCGCGCCACGAAGATCGGCACGGTCTACGGTGTCGACTGGATCGACGTCCCCGACCGCGACGCGAAGACCGTCCCCGTCCGCAAGCAGTTCGCCGACGGCGAGATCACCCGCGCCCGCAAGCTGGAGGGCATGTGGTGGGGCGACGGCGGCACCTACATCGTCTCCTCGTACGCCCGTGACGAGAGCCCCGTCCAGCACGACGGCCAGGTCTGGTTCTACGACCCCAAGCGCCGCACGCTGACGTTGAAGGTCCTCCTCGGCGTCAACCCCGACCCCTCCAAGGACGGCGCCTTCGACGGCCCCGACAACATCACCGTCTCCCCCTACGGCGGCCTCGTCATCGCCGAGGACGGCGAGGGCGTCCAGCATCTGTTCGGCGCCACCGACAGCGGCCGCACCTACCCCATCGCCCGCAACGAACTCAACATCGGCACCGAAGAGGAGCCCGAGTACAGCGAGTTCACCGGTGTCACCTTCTCGCCCAACGGCCGAACCCTGTACGCCAACATTCAGACACCCGGAATCATGCTCGCCATCACCGGTCCCTGGAAGCGCCAGAAGCGCGGGTAATTAATTCGCTCGCCCGTTCCGCGGCCGCCCTCCTACAGTGATGAACGTCCAGGTGCGAAGGCAGGACCTACTTCCACTGATAATGGGGCGGCCGCGGGTTCGAGTCCCGCCACCGGTACAACGCGCCGGTGTAGCTCAGGGGTTAGAGCACCTAATGTCGGTTCCGCCGACCTGAACTCTGGACACCACAACTTCATGCACCTCCCGGTGCGAACCATTTTGATCTCGGGGAGGCGCAGCTCAAGGTGGGTGCCCGGTGCGCAGGCAGCGGATACTTCGGGAACTGGTGGGGGCGAGTCCCTCGTGCGGGTTCGAATCCCGTCATCGGCCCAGGGCCGGTGTGGCGGAACGGAAGACGCGCCAGTTATGAGCAACCGCAGTCGACTTCGACCTCGGACCCCCTCCTTTTGCTGTGCCTCCCTCCGAAACGGCAATGAATTCGGGGGAATTCACCATGGCGCGATTCAACAAGAAGGCGGCACGAGCTCAGCCCACCTCGCGTGTCACCTCCACCGGACGAGTACTCCGGTCGTACGAGGGCGGCCGCGGCCACGAGCGGGACGCGCGCTCCGAGCTCTTTCTGCTGGCGATCGCCAACTTCGTCTCGCAGCAGACCTTCTACGAGTCCGGCGCCGACCGCGACGACCGTTTCGCGCGCCTCGTCCGGCAGCTCGCCGTCGAGGACCCCGCGTGGACGGCCGGCCTGCTCGGCTGGCTGCGCGGCGAGGGCAACCTCCGTACGGCCTCGATCGTGGGCGCCGCCGAGTACGTGAAGGCACGTCTGGACGCGGGCATCACCGACGGACCGGCCAACCGGCAGGTCATCGCCTCGGTGCTGCGGCGCCCGGACGAGCCCGGCGAGCTGCTCGGGTACTGGACGGCGACGTACGGCCGCGCCGTGCCCAAGCCCGTCAAGCGCGGTGTCGCCGACGCCGTACAGCGCCTCTACAGCGGCAAGTCGCTGCTGAAGTACGACACCGCGTCCAAGGGCTACCGCTTCGGCGACATCCTCAACCTGGTGCACGCGGCGCCCGACGCGGACAAGCCGTGGCAGGGCGAGCTGTTCCGGTACGCGCTCGACCGCCGGCACAACCCGGACACGGCCGTGCCGCCCGCGTCGGACACCGTGCTGACCGCGCACCGCGAGCTGATGGCGCTGCCGGTCGGGCAGCGGCGTGCGGTCGTCACGTCCGAGGGCGGCGCCGAGCGGCTCGCGGCGGCCGGGATGACGTGGGAGGCGCTGGCCGGATGGCTCCAGGGCCCGATGGACAAGGCGGCCTGGGAGGCCGTGATCCCGTCCATGGGTGCCATGGCGCTGGTCCGCAACCTGCGGAACTTCGACCAGGCCGGAGTCTCGGACGAGGTCGCGGCCCAGGTCGCGGCGCGCATCAGCGACCCGGCCGAGGTCGCGCGGTCGCGGCAGTTCCCCTTCCGGTACCTGGCCGCGTACCAGCACGCGCCCTCGCTGCGCTGGTCGTACCCGCTGGAGCAGGCGCTCGGCCACTCGCTGGTCAATGTGCCCGCGCTGCCCGGCCGGACGCTGGTCCTGGTGGACCGTTCGGGCTCGATGTGGGCGCGGCTGTCGGACCGCTCGCAGCTCAACCGGGCCGACGCGGCGGCGATCTTCGGTACGGCGCTGGCGCTGCGGGCCGAGCAGGCGGACCTCGTCGAGTTCGGGACCACGAGCCGGAACCTGGCGTACGGCAAGGGTGAGTCGGTGCTGAAGATCCTGGGGCGATTCGGCGATCTGGGCGGCACCGACACCACCTCGGCGGTCCGTGCGCACTACCGGGGGCAGGACCGGGTGCTGATCGTCACCGACGAGCAGTACGCGTTCAACCGGCACGGTGACCCGACCCAGCAGGTCCCCGCACATGTGCCGGTCTACACCTGGAACCTCGCCGGCTACCGCGCGGGCCACGGTCCGTCGGGCAAGGCGAACCGGCACACGTTCGGTGGCCTCTCGGACGCGGCCTTCCGGATGGTTCCGCTGCTGGAGAGCGCTCGGGACGCCGACTGGCCGTGGGCCGTCTGAGCGGTGACAAGCGTGGCCCGCACTTTCATGGGGAGTGCGGGCCACACCCTTGTTCGCACTCTTGTCCGCCTCGTGGATTGACATCTAACATTTCAGTTCGTGGAAGCCATACCGCGCACCTTGCTCAGGGACCGTGCCTACGAAGCCATCCGGGACGCCATCGTCGCCGGTGAGCTCGCACCCGGCGCGGCGGTGCGGGACGCCGATCTCGCGGAGCGGCTCGGGCTGTCCCGGGCGCCGGTGCGGGAGGCGTTCTCGCGGCTCGTCGACGAGGGGCTGCTGGAGAGCAAGCCGCAGAGCTATACGCGGGTGACCCCGCTGATGGCCGGGGAGGTGCGGGACGCCGCGTCGGTGGTGGGTGCCATGCACGAACTCGTCACCCGGGTCGCCGTGCCCCGGCTCTTCGCCGCGGACGTCGAGACGATGCGCGCGGCCAACGAGCGGTTCGCGGCGGCCGTCGCCGCGGGCGACGTGGACAGCGCCCTCCAGGCCGACGACGAACTCCACGACGTCCTCGTCCGAGTCAGCGGCAACCGCGCCGCGGCCGCCACCGCCGCGCGCTACACCCCGCTCATCCGCCGGCTGGAGCGACGGCGCTTCGGCGAGGGCGGTACCTGCCGTTCCGCCGGGCTGCACGAGCGGCTCATCGAGGCCTGCGCGGCCGGTGACGTGGACGAGGCGGTCCGGGTCACGGCCGAGATCTGGCGTGGCCTCGCCGAACTCGCCGACAGCGACTGAACCCGTCCCGGGAGGACCCATGTCCCTTTCCTCGTACGACCGTTACCCGCTCCTCTTCGGACCGTCGCCGGTGCACCGGTTGGAGCGGCTCACGGCGCAGCTCGGCGGTGCGGCGATCTGGGCCAAGCGCGAGGACTGCAACTCCGGGGTGGCGTACGGCGGGAACAAGACCCGCAAGCTGGAGTATCTGATCGCCGACGCCCTCGCCCAGGGCTGCGACACGCTGGTCTCGATCGGTGGGGTGCAGTCCAACCACACCCGTCAGGTCGCGGCCTGTGCCGCCCGCGCGGGGCTCAAGTGCGTGCTGGTCCAGGAGAGTTGGGTGGACTGGCCGGACGCCGTGTACGACAAGGTCGGCAACATCCTGATCAGCCGGCTCGCCGGGGCCGATGTGCGGCTGGTGAAGGCCGGGTTCGGGATCGGGTTCAAGGAGAGCTGGGAGCAGGCGCTCAGGGAGGTCGAGGAGTCGGGCGGCAAGCCGTACGCCATCCCCGCCGGCGCCTCCGACCATCCGCTCGGCGGCCTCGGATTCGCCGGGTGGGCGTACGAAGTCGCCGAGCAGGAACGGGAGTCGGGGGTCTTCTTCGACACGGTGGTGGTGTGCTCGGTGACCGGGTCCACCCAGGCCGGCATGGTCGCCGGGTTCGCCGCCCTGGAGGAGGCGGGCGGACGGCCGCGCCGGGTGCTCGGCATCGACGCGTCCGCGAAGCCCGCCGCCACCCGTGAGCAGATCGCCCGGATCGCCCACGGCACCGGACAACTCATCGGGGTGAAGCGGGAGTTGACCGAGGCGGACATCGAGCTGGACGACCGGTACCACGCGGGCGTCTACGGCATCCCCGACGAGACCACCCTCGCGGCGATGCGGCTCGCCGCGCGTACCGAGGGGATGGTCACCGACCCGGTGTACGAGGGGAAGTCCATGGCCGGCCTCGTCGATCTCGTGGAGCGCGGGGAGATCGGGCGGGACTCCACCGTCCTGTACGCCCACTTGGGCGGGCAGCCGGCGCTGAACGCCTACAGCGCGCTCTTCTGAGCCGCGACGGGCTTCGGCGGACCGGATCAGCGGACCGGATCGGCGGTCGGGTCCGGCCGGGGGAGGACGCCGGCCGGACCCGTGACGGCTACAGGGCCTGAGCGGCCGGCTTCACCATTCCGCGCACCGTGCGGGACTTCACGAAGTCGCCCATCGCCGTCATCTCCCACTCGCCGGAGAACTGGCGGATCAGCTTGGCCATCATCACGCCGGTCTGGGCCTCGGCGCCGGTGAGGTCGAAGCGGACGAGCTCCTCGCCGGTCGTGGCGTCCAGCAGCCGGCAGTAGGCCTTGGCGACCTCGGTGAACTTCTGCCCGGAGAAGGAGTTGACCGTGAAGACCAGTCCGCTGACCTCCTGCGGCAGCCGCCCGAGGTCGACGGTGATGACCTCGTCGTCGCCGCCGCCCTCGCCGGTGAGGTTGTCGCCGGAGTGGCGGATGGCGCCGCCCACGATCTGGAGCTTGCCGAAGTAGCAGCTGTCGACATGGTTGCGCTGCGGGCCGTACGCGATGACCGAGGCGTCCAGGTCGATGTCCTTGCCGCGGTACGCCGGCTCCCAGCCGAGGCCCATCTTGACCGAGGAGAGCAGGGGGCGGCCGTCCTTGACGAGGGACACCGTCTGGTTCTTCTGGAGGCTGACACGGCCCTTGTCGAGGTTGATCTTCCCCGCTCCCGGGGCGTGCGCGGGCGGCGGCGGGGTCGCCGGAGTGGTCATCGGCGGGGCGGGCGGGGTGACGGGGGTGACGGGGGCGGCCGGCTGGGGCGGAGCCACGGGGGCCGGTTCCTCCACGCTCACGCCGAAGTCGGTGGCGATGCCGGCCAGGCCGTTGGAGTAGCCCTGGCCCACCGCGCGTGCCTTCCACGCGCCGTTGCGCAGGTAGATCTCCACGACCACCAGCGCCGTCTCGGCACCGAGCTGCGGGGGTGTGAAGGTGGCCAGGACGGCGTTGTCGTCGGCGCTGCGGATCGTCGCCGTCGGTTCGACGCCCTGGAAGGTCTGGCCGGCCGCGTCCGGGCTGGCGGTGACGACGATCTTCTCGATGCCGGGCGGGAGCGCGGCGGTGTCGACGACGATCGCGTCCGGGGCTGCGCCACCGCCGGAGCGGTACGTCACGCCCGGGCCGTTGGGCTGGTTGTAGAAGATGAAGTCGTCGTCCGAGCGCACCTTGCCGTCGGCGGTGAGCAGCAGGCCCGATACGTCGAGCCGCACCGGGGCGGCGACGTCCACCGTCACGCGCGCGGTGGAGAGAGGGATGTTCGAGCCGGGGGTCATAGCTGTCATGACCGGTGAACGATCGAGCCCGCTTTACCGTTCCCTTACCTGCGACCGATCGGCTCAGTGGCGGTTTCTGGGGTGGTTGCGGGCGGTGCGTTCATTGCCGCGCTTGTAGTTTCCGGTCCAGCGGGCCATGACGAGCTGGGGGTCGGAGGAGGACTCGACCTCGGCGAGGAACTGGGCGGCTCTCGGGCCGTGGAGGGTGGTGGCGGGGCGGTTGTGGTGGGTGATGTGGACGGTTCCGTCGGCGTGGGCCTCGTAGTGGAATCCCTGGGGTCTTGGCATGCGGGGATGGTAGGGGCTCGGTGTGGGCAGCCCCCAACGGTTTTCGCCCCCGCCGCCCCTACCCGTCCCATCCCTGGGGGCTGCCGCCCCCAGACCCCGCTGTCGGCCCTGAACGGGCCCGTCCTCAGACGCCGGACGGGCTGAAGGATGCGGTTGCCCGGCGGGTGGGGGCGGGGCGGCGGAGGGGCTGAGGTGAATTCAGCCTCTCCGGCGTGTGAGGAACGGAGGTCCAGGGGGCAGCGGCCCCTGGGAGCGGGGTCGAAGGGGCGGCAGTCCCTGGGGATGGGAACGGGTAGGGCGGCGGGGGCGAGGAAAGCCCCTACGGCACGACCACGATCTTCCTGCCCACACCCGCCGCGAACTGGTCCAGTGCCTCCGGGTACCGGTCCAGCGGGATGCGGTCGCTGATGAAGATCTCGGGGTCGAGGACGCCGTTCGCGAAGAGTTCCGCCGCCCGTTCGAAGCTGTGCAGGACCGCCATCGAGCCCGTGATGGTGATCTCCTGGTTGTAGATGCGGTACGGGTCGATCGTCACGCGCGTCGCGTAGTCGGCCACGCCGAACTGGAGGAACGTGCCCGCCTTCGCCACCCGCTCCAGCCCGTCCTGGATCGCCGCCGCGTTGCCCGTCGCGTCGACGACCACGTCCCAGCCCTGAGGGCGCTCGAGCTCGTCCGCGTTCGCCGCCGAGGACGAGACGCCCAGCCGGCGGGCCGTCTCCAGGCGGGACGGGTTCAGATCCACCACGTCCACACTCGCCGCACCCGTCCGCTTCGCCAGCTCCAGCATCATCAGCCCCATGGTCCCGGAGCCGTAGATCAGGACGTGGGCGCCCAGCCGGGACCGCAGGACGTCGTAGCCGCGTACCGCGCACGACAGCGGTTCCACCAGGGCCGCGTCCTGCGTGCGGACGTGCTCGGGGAGCCGTACGCAGTTCGCCACCGGCGCCACCGCGTACTGAGCCGCGCCGCCGGCCGTGGTCACACCGATCGCGGCCCAGCGTTCGCAGAGGTTGTTGTGGCCCGTACGGCAGTAGCGGCACTCGTAGCAGTACAGGGACGGGTCCACCGCCACCCGGTCGCCCACCGACAGTTCCGTCACCTGCCGGCCGACCCCCACCACCTCGCCCGCGAACTCGTGCCCCGGCACGATCGGCAGCTTCGGCGCGAACTCGCCCTGAAGGATGTGCAGGTCGGTGCCGCACAGACCGCACGCGGCGACCTCGACGACGACCTCGCGCGGACCCGGCGTCGGGTCCGGGACCTCGGCGACGACGGCACGGCCCACGGACTCGATGACGGCGGCCTTCATTTCACGGCTCCCAACGACAGACCCTGGACCAGCTTGTCCTGGGCGGCGAACCCCGCGGCGAGCACCGGCAGGGAGATGACGAGCGACGCGGCGCACACCTTCGCCAGGAACAGGCCCTGGCTGGTGATGAAGCCGGTCAGGAAGACGGGGGCGGTCTCCGCCACCACGCCGGTCAGGACCCTCGCGAACAGCAGCTCGTTCCAGCTGAAGATGAAGCAGATCAGCGCTGTCGCGGCGATTCCCGGGAGGGCGATCGGGGCCACCACGCGCGCCAGGATCGTCGGGAGCCGCGCCCCGTCCACCCGGGCCGCCTCGATGATCGCCACCGGCACCTCGGCCAGGAACGACTGCATCATCCACACCGCGATCGGCAGGTTCATGGAGGTGTAGAGGATGACCAGCAGCCAGATGTTGTCGAGCATGTCCGTGTTCTTGGCGAACAGGTAGATGGGCAGCAGACCCGCCACCACCGGCAGCATCTTCGTCGACAGGAAGAAGAACAGGACGTCCGTCCACTTCTTCACCGGGCGGATCGACAGCGCGTACGCCGCCGGCAGTGCCAGGAGCAGGACGAAGGCCGTCGACGCCAGCGATGCCACCGTCGAGTTGATCAGCGAGGGCCAGGGGCTCGCGCCGCCGCCCGTGCCGAAGAACTCGCGGTAGCCGTCCAGGGTGAGGGCCGCTCCGAAGGAGGGGGGATTCGTCGCCGCGTCCGCCTCCGAGTGGAAGGACGTCAGCCCCATCCACGCGATGGGGAGGAAGAACACCACTCCCAGGAACCAGGCCAGCAGGCCCAGGCCAACGCCCTTACGGCGTACGGTCATTGCACTCATGCCCGACCCGCCTCCTCACGGAACAGGGACGACACCACGCGCAGGGCGAAGGTCGCGATGATGATCGAGCCGATGACCACCAGGACGCCCGCGGCCGAGGCGAGGCCGTTCTCGTGGGCCTGGTAGAAGCTC
Source organism: Streptomyces sp. NPDC002817 (assembly GCF_053592055.1). NCBI lineage: Bacteria > Bacillati > Actinomycetota > Actinomycetes > Kitasatosporales > Streptomycetaceae > Streptomyces > Streptomyces sp. NPDC002817. Next base: position 164,764 of record NZ_JBSFUY010000008.1, on the reverse strand, counting down.
TGGTAGACGGTGTAGGGAAGATTTGCCGTGCCCAGGCCGCCTGATGTGATCGTGAAGACCGCGTCGAAGTTCTGGACGATGTAGATCGAGCCCAGCAGGGCGCCGAGTTCGAGGTAGCGGCGCAGGTGCGGGAGGGTCAGGTAGCGGAACATCTGCCACTCGCTGGCGCCGTCCACCTTCGCCGCCTCCATCTGCTGCTGGTCGCGGCTCTGCAGGCCGGCCAGCAGGATCAGCATCATGAACGGCGTCCACTGCCAGACGAGAGAAGCCTCGACGGCGAGCAGCGGGGTGTTGGAGATCCAGTCGGGCTGTGGGCCGCCCACGTAGTGCAACAGCCCATTGAGCAGACCGTATTCAGGGTTGTAGAGCACATGCTTCCAGAGCAGTGCCGCGGCCACGGGGACCACCAGGAAGGGGGCGATGAGGAGGGTGCGGACCACGCCGCGGCCCCGGAACTTCCGGTCGAGGAGCAGTGCCAGGGCCAGGCCGAGCACCAGGCTGACCAGCACCACGGCGACCGTCAACAGGACCGTCGTCCACACCGAGCGGCGCAGGGCCTCGTCGGTCAGGACCTGCTGGTAGTTGTCGATGCCCGTGAAGTGCCGGGCCTTCGGGTACAGGGCGTTCCAGTCGAAGAACGAGATCACCAGCGTGGCCACGAACGGCAGCTGGGTGACCACGATCATGAAGATCAGGGCGGGCAGGAGCGGGGCCCGGGTGGCCCAGTTGCGCAGACGGGCCGACGGTGGGCGGGCGGCGCGTACGGGAGGTGCGGCCACGGGGGCCGTCGTTGTCGCTGTCATCGTCCCTCGTACTCCTCGGAGATCTTCTCGGCGAGCCGCTGGGACTTCTCCAGCGCCGACTCGACGGACTGGCGTCCGGCGATGGCCGCGCTGATCTCCTGGGAGACCTTGGTGCCGAGATCGGTGAACTCGGGGATGCCGACGAACTGGATGCCGGGCGCGGGGCGCGGCTGCACCCCCGGGTCATTGGGCCGCGCGCCTTCGATGGCCTCCTTGGTCATCTCCTGGAAGGCGGCGGCCTCCTTGACGTACGCCGGATTCGTGTACGTCGACGCGCGTTTGCCGGCCGGGACGTTGGACCAGCCGATCTGGTCGCCGACCAGTTGTTCGTACTGCTTGCCGGAGGCCCAGGACACGAACTTCCAGGCCTTGTCGGGGTTGCGGGAGGCGTCCTGGATGCCCCAGGCCCAGGTGTAGAGCCAGCCGGAGGACTTCGTCTCCTCGACGGGGGCGGGGGCGTAGCCGACCTTGCCCTTGACGGGGGAGTCGTTCGCCTCCAGGGAACCGGCGGCGCTCGTGGCGTCATACCACATGGCGACCTTGCCCTGGGTCATGTTGTTCAGGCACTCGGCGAAGCCGGACTGGGGTGCGCCCGACTCACCGTGCTCGCGGACGAGGTCGACATAGAACTTGGTCGCCTTCTCCCACTCGGGGGAGTCGAGCCGGGCCTTCCAGTTCTGGTCGAACCAGGTGCCGCCGAAGGTGTTCACGACGGTCGTCAGGGGCGCCATCACCTCGCCCCAGCCCGGCAGTCCGCGCAGACAGATGCCCTTCATGCCGGACTCGGCGCCGTCCACCTTCGCGGCCAGGTCGGCCACCTGGGTCCAGGTGGGGTGGGCCGGCATCGTCAGGCCCGCCTTCGCGAAGACGTCCTTGCGGTACATCAGGAAGGAGGACTCGCCGTAGAAGGGCTGGCCGTAGAGCTTGCCGTCGTCGCCGGTCAGGGACTGGCGCATGGGCTTGAGGACGTCCTGCTCGTCGTACGCCGGGTCCTTGGCGACGTAGGAGTCCATCTCGTGCAGCCAGCCGTTGCGGGCGTAGATCGGGATCTCGTAGTTGGAGAGGGTGGCCACGTCGTACTGGCCCGCCTGGTTGGCGAAGTCCTGGCTGATCTTGTCGCGGACGTCGTTCTCGGGCAGGACGGTGAAGTTGACCTTGATGCCGGTCTCTTCGGTGAAGCGGGGGGCGAGTTTCTGCAACTCGGTCATCTGGGGGTTGTTGACCATGAGGACGTTGATCGAGTCGCCGCCCGCCCCCGCCCCGCCGGCTCCGACCCAGCAGCCGGAGAGCAGCGGGGTGAGCAGCGTCCCTGCGGCGGCCAGGGCGAGCGTGGCTCGCGGTGGCCGTCGTCGGCTCTGGGTTCGCATGGATCGCTCCTGGACTTATGGGGAGATAAAGGGCGCAGCAAGGTATGGCGTGCCGCATTGAGTGGTGAGTTGGTTTTTCAGACGCGGATGACCTGGGGCCCGAGCAGTGAGTAGCGGTGGGCCTCGGACGTGGGGAGCAGAGTGCTCGTGACGATCGTCTCCAGCGCGCCGATCTCCGCGAACCGGCAGAAGCTGACCGCCCCGAACTTGGTGTGGACGCCCGCGAACACCGTGCGGCGCGCGGCTCGGATCGCCTGCGCCTTGACCTCGCTGACCGCCGGGTCGGGGGTGGTGAGGCCGTGTTCGCGGGAGATGCCGTTGGCGCCGATGTAGGCGAGGTCGAGGACGAAGCCGGCGAGCATCTTCGTCGTCCAGTGGTCGACGGTGGCCAGGGTGCCGGGCCGGACCCGGCCGCCCAGCAGCAGCACGGAGGTGTTCTCCGCCTCGGCGAGGGCGCCCGCGACCGGGAGGGACGCGGTGACCACGGTCAGGGGGCGGTCCCGGGGGAGGGCCTCGGCGATGAGCTGAGGGGTGAAGCCCTCGTCGACGAAGACCGTCTCGGCGTCCCCGAGCAGTTCGGCCGCGGCGGTGGCGATGCGGCGTTTCTCGGGGACGTGGCTGGTGGCCCGGAAGGCGAGCGTGGTCTCGAAGCCGGCGCTCTCCACGGGGTAGGCGCCGCCGTGGGTGCGGCGGACCAGGCCGTGGTCCTCCAGGGCGCGGAGGTCTCGGCGGACGGTTTCCTTTGCCACGCCGAGCTGGGTGGCGAGTGTGTTGACGTCCACGGCGCCTGTGGTGCGGGCGGCATGGACGATTTCCCGCTGGCGTTCTTCCGCGGTTCTGGTCATTCGGTCACCCGCCTTCCTGTCGTGCTGCCCGTTCGGGCCGTATGCAGGAAGTTGTACAGCGGGGACGGGGTGGTGACCAGGTCTGTTACGAGGGGGATGCTGACCGGATGTGCCCGTTCGGGCAGGGTGCGCCCATGAGCTCGGAGGTGGCGGCTGTGTGGCGGCCGCGGGTTTGTTGTGGCTGGTCGCGCAGTTCCCCGCGCCCCTGGACGTGGCGCTGCGCGCCACGATCCACGGCGCCCGTCATGCCCGTATCGATCGGCTGGCCGGTCCGTTCCGTGACCGTCAGTACGGCCAGATCGGCGGGTCGCTCACGAAGTGGCCGCCGAGGTGGGCGTGGGCGATGTTCTCCGGGTCCAGTTCGCCCTGCTCGGCGATGATCTTCTCGGCGTACTGCTCGGAGTCGTCCTGGGGGTCGTAGCCGATCGCCCGGGCCGTGCTGAGGTCCCACCACAGGCGGGTGTTGGCGGAGGAGCCGTAGACGACGGTGTGCTGGACGTCCTCGGCGGTCAGGGCCGCGTGGAAGAGGCGCGCGCCGTCGGCCGGGCTCATCCACACCGACAGCATGCGGACGCTGCTGGGCTCGGGGAAGCAGGAGCCGATGCGTACCGACACGGTCTCCAGGGCGTGCTTGTCCCAGTAGAGCTGGGCGAGGTCCTCGCCGAAGGACTTGGACAGGCCGTAGAAGGTGTCCGGGCGGTGCGGGGTGTCGATCGGGATCAGGGGGGCGTCGCCCTGCGGGCGGGGGGTGAAGCCCACCGCATGGTTGGAGGAGGCGAAGACGATCCTCGGTACGCCCTCCTCGCGGGCGGCCTCGTACAGGTTGTAGGTGCCCTCGATGTTCGCCTTGAGGATCTTGTCGAAGGAGGCTTCCAGGGAGATGCCCGCAAGGTGGATGATCGCGTCGACGCCCCGGACGGCCTCCCGCACGGCGGCCTTGTCGGCGAGGTCCGCGACGATCGCGTCGGGTTCGCCCTCGACGGGGAGCAGGTCGAGGAGGCGCAGCTCGTAGCCGTACCCGGGAAGCAGGTCCCGCATCAGGGTGCCGAGCCCGCCGGCGGCGCCGGTGAGCAGAACGGTGCGGGGCGCTGGCATCCTCGGTTCTCCTTGGGTCGATGGCCGTAAGACTGCTCGGTATTCACATTCGTGGACAAGTTAAGGATCATCGCTGCGCCTCGTCAAGGGTGGTGCTGTGCATGTTCAGAAATGTAAACTCTGATCAGAATCCCGCACGCCTCTGTTTCTCGTTCTAGGGAGAGCCCGTGACGACTGCCGACCTCGCCACCCGACTCGGCATCCCCAGCGGGCCGCTGTTCTTCCCCGTCACCGCCTACGCGCCCGACGGCTCGGTCGACCTCGACGTCTACCGCGCGCATGTGCGCCGCGGGGTGGAGGCCGGGGCCGCCGCCGTCTTCGCGTGCTGCGGCACCGGGGAGTTCCACGCGCTGACGCCCGAGGAGTTCGAGGCGTGCGTGCAGGCGGCCGTGGAGGAGACGGCGGGACGTGTGCCGGTCGTCGCGGGCGCCGGGTACGGCACCGCGCTCGCCGTGCGGTACGCGAAGCTTGCGGAGGCGGCCGGCGCGGACGGACTGCTCGCGCTGCCGCCGTACCTCGTGATCGCCGGGCAGGAGGGCCTGCTGCGGCACTACAAGGAGATCGCGGCGGCCACCGCGCTGCCCGTCGTCGTCTACCAGCGCGACAACGCCGTGTTCACGCCGCCGACCGTCGTCGAACTGGCCCGCACCGAAGGGATCGTCGGCCTCAAGGACGGGCTCGGCGACCTCGACCTCGTCCAGCGGATCGTCAGCGCAGTACGCACCGAGGTCCCCGGCGACTTCCTCTACTTCAACGGCCTGCCGACCGCCGAACAGACCCAGCTCGCCTACCGCGCGGTCGGCGTCCCGCTCTACTCCTCCGCCGTGTTCTGCTTCGCCCCCGAGATCGCCCTCGCCTTCCACGGGGCGCTGGAATCGGGTGACTCCGGGACGGTCAACCGTCTGCTGGACGGCTTCTACCGCCCGTTCGTCGAGCTGCGCGCCCAGGGCCGCGGTTACGCCGTCGCCCTGGTCAAGGCCGGTGTACGGCTGCGCGGGCTCGATGTGGGGGAGGTGCGGCCGCCGCTGCACGAGCCGACCGAGGATCATGTGAAGCAGCTCGCCCAGATCATCGAGCGTGGATACGCGCTGCTGGAGGAGGACACCAAGTGAAGGCGTCGACATTCGTCTACCCCTGGGACGTCAACGGGGACCCGGAGGCCGCCGCGCGCATCGCCTCCCTCGGTGTGCGGCAGGTGACGCTCGCCTCCGCGTACCACTCCACGCGCGCGTTGACGCCCCGCCACCCGCGCCACCGCATCGTCACCGCCGAGCACGCGTCCGTGCTCTATCCCACCGACGACCGCTGGCGGGGACGGGAGCTGAGCCCGTACCCGGCCGGCGACTGGGCGCCCGGCGACGCGTTCGGCGAGGCGGCCGCCGCGCTGACGCGGGCCGGTCTGGAGGTGCACACCTGGGTGGTCCTCGCCCACAACTCCCGCCTGGGCGCGGAACACCCGGACACCTCGGTCGTCAACGCCTACGGCGACCGCTACCCGTGGGCCCCCTGTATCGCCCGGCCTGCCACCCGCGCATACCTCGTCGACCTGGCCGCCGAGGCCGCGGTGCGCCCGGGCGCGCGCGGCACCGAACTGGAGTCCCTCGGCTGGTACGGCCTCCAGCATCTGCACGCCCACGACAAGACCGGCGGGGTCGGCCTCGGGGACGCCGGGATGTATCTGATGGCGCTCTGCTTCTGCGCGGTCTGCCGGGAGGGCTACGCCGCCCAGGGCCTGGACGCCGACGAACTGGCCGCCGCGGTACGGGACGCGCTGGAGCCGCTGTGGCAGGGGGCGCCGGACGACCGGGACTGGGCCGGTGTCGAGAAGCTCCTCGGCGCCTCGGTGGCGGCGGCCACGCGCGCGTGGCGCGACGAGACCGCCCGCACGCTCCAGGAGGCGGCGGTCGGCGCGGTGCGCGCGGCCGCTCCCGACGGTTTCCAGATCCTGCTGCACGCCGACCCGGTGACGTATCACGTCGGCGCCAACCCCGGCGTGGACCCCGCGCACATCCTCTCCGTCGCGGACGGCGTGGTCGTGCCGTGCGCGGGCGGACCGGGCCTGCTGACGCCGTTCGCCGAGCAGGGCCGGACGGACGCGGTGATCGCCGCCAACTTCGGCGTGGTCTCCGGGATGGGGGGCAGCCCCAGCACGCTCGCGAAGGACGCGGTACGCGCGCGGGAGCTGGGCGCCACGGAGATGCGGCTCTATCACGCGGGGTTGGCGTCGGACGGGGATCTGGAGCTGGTGCGCGCGGCGCTCGCCGGCCTCTGAGCCAGCGGTACCGCCGTCAGCAGCCACAGCCCGCCCAGGACGACCAACAGCGGCTTCTGGTCGACCAGTTCGACCAGGACCGCCCCCGCGGCCAGCCCGAGGACGTTCGGTGCGAACACCAGGGTGTTGGCCGTGGCGACCGTGCGGCCCAGCAGCGCGTCCGGTGTCTCGCGCTGTACGGCGGTGAGCGCGGCGATCAGCACACAGGGCAGCCCCACCCCGCTCGCCGCGCTGCACGCGAGGGCCACCGGATCGGACGGGACGGCCCGCAGCCCCGTCGCGACGGCCGTCAGGGCGATGCCGTACGCCGCGAACCGGCGGGCGCCGAGAAGCCGCAGGGCGGGGCCCGAGAGCAGCCCGACCACCACGGAACCGGCGCCCTGGACGGCGTAGAGGACACCGGCGTACGCGGGGGAGTGCCCGAGGTCGTCGATGACGGCGTAGAGCATCGCACCGGTCAGGCCGGCGAAGAGCATGGTGGTGCCGCCGGCCAGGACGAGAGGGCGCAGAAGCGGGTGGGCCCGCAGGTGGCGGACGGCCTCGGCGGCCGGGGTGCGCCGGGACGGCCCCGGCCTGCTCTCCCGGACGCGGAGGGTGCCGTACAGGACCGAGGCGATGACGAAGGTGCCGGCGTCGAGGAGGGCGACGGCCGGGCCGCCGTACGCGGTGTAGAGTCCCGCGCCCGCCAGCGGGGCCACGAGTTTCATGCCCTCCGTGATCGCCGTCCGCAGCCCGTTGAACTCACCGAGCAGGGCCGGGTCGACGGCGGCGGCGACCAGGGCGGACTCGGCCGCGTCATGGACGACGCCTGCCGCGCCGTAGACGAAGAGGACCGTGTAGACAAGCCAGAGGCCGTCGGCGGAATCGACGGTGAGGAGGGTGGGCAGCAGGGCGGCCAGGAGCAGGTTCGCGCCGATCAGCAGCGGTCTGCGCCGCACGCGGTCGACGAGGGTGCCCAGGAGCGGGCCGAGCAGCGTCGGCGTCCACATGGCGAGCGGGCACAGCGCGGCGAGGCCGTCCGAGCCGGTGAGGTCCTTGACCCAGACGCCCGAGGCCAGCCAGAGCGCGGAGCTGCCGAAGCCGGAGACGACGACGGCGGTGAGGTAGAGCCCGGCGTCGCGGTCGCGCAGGACGGTTCGGAGAGGTGCCATGCCTGCTGATCGTGGGACTAAGGAGGGGGTGCGGGGATCGGGCAGGTGCCCTGGAAGGAGACGTGTTTCCACAGACAGCGATGAGTTCCGGGAGTCCCGTCGGTCTACCTCCCGAAGGGCACCCATCCCGGAGGAGCGCGCATGACTCTCGACCTCGGCCCCCAGACCCGCACCCTGGCACGCCTCGCCCAGGCCGTCCGGGACGAGCAGCTGGCGGACCCGACCCCCTGTCCGGACATGGCGGTCCGCAATCTGCTGGGCCACCTGCTGGGCCTGAGCGTCGCCTTCCGCGACGCCGCCCGCAAGGACCTCGGCCCCACGACGAACACCGACCCCACCGCCGCCGTACCGGACGTCGGCCCCGGCTGGCGCGAGGAGCTGCCGAAGGTCCTCGACGAACTCGCCGACGCCTGGCGCGAACCGTCCGCCTGGACCGGCATGACCCGCGCGGGCGGCGTCGACCTGCCCGGCGAGGTGGCGGGAGCGGTCGCGATCGACGAACTGGTCGTCCACGGCTGGGACCTGGCCCGCGCCACCGGCCTCCCGTACGACCCGGACCCCGTCGCGCTCCAGGTGTCGTACGAGTTCCTGCTCGCGGCCGCCAAGGAGGACGACCGGGGCGGTGGCATCTTCGGTCCCGTGGTCCCCGTGCCGGACGGCGACCCGCTGCTCGACCGGGCCGTCGGGCTGAGCGGGCGGAATCCGGGATGGCAGCGGCCTTGACCGAGCGGCCTTGACCGAGCGGCCTTGACCGAGCGGCCTTGATCAGAAGCGTGTGCGAGGCACCCGGACCTACGCTCCTCGCATGTCTCTCACCCTCACCGTCCTCGGCACCGCCTCCCCGCACCCCGGCCCGGACACTCCGTGCTCCGGCCATCTGGTACGGGGAGGCGGTGCCGAGGTGTGGGTGGACGCCGGGACCGGGACCTTCGCCGAGTTGCAGCGGCACACGGATCCGACGCGGCTGAGCGCGATCTGGATCTCACATCTGCACGCCGACCACTACGCCGACCTGACGGCCGCCTTCTACGGCTTCGCGTACGGCGGGCTCACCCTTCCCGCGCCGATCCCGGTGTACGCGCCGCGCGACTGCGCCCCACGCCTCGCCGGGTTCTTCGGACGCCCGGACACCGGGTTCCTGAGCGGCGTCTTCGACTTCCATCCGCTGCACGACGGGCACACCGTCCGGCACGGCGATCTGACGCTCACCGCCCGCGAGGTCCTGCACGACGTCGAGGCCTACGGCCTGTGGGCCGAGAGCGGCGGGCGGGCCCTGGCGTACTCCGGGGACACCGGGCCGTGCGACGCACTGCTGCATCTCGCCGGTGGGGCGGACCTGTTCCTCTGCGAGGCCGATGTCGACGCGCATTGCGAAGGCGAAGTCGACCCGGTGCATCTGACACCGGAGGAGGCCGGGGCCTTCGCCCGAGGGGCAGGGGACGTGGGGACGTTGCTGATCACCCACGTCGGGCCCACCCTCACCCCCGAGAACGCCACCGCGCGCGCCGCCTCCGTCTTCGGCGGCACCGCCGTCGCCGCACGTGTCGGCGAGACGTACACCGTCTGAACTCTCTGATCGGCAACCTCAACTTCCTTTGTCAGAAGCATTGACGAAACACGGGCCCCCTCCTACCTTCAACCCGTCGTACTTCGTACGTCATATATGAGACGCGATACGTGAGATCCGATACGCGAGATCCGAGAGGCGCGCATGACCTCTGTGCCCACGCCGATCCCCTCCCGCACGCAGTACGTGCAAGAGGAGATCAAACGCCGCATCCTCACCGGCCAGTTGACGCCGGGGCAGGCTCTGGTCGAGACCGAGCTCGCCGCGCAGTTCGGGGTGTCCAAGACCCCGGTGCGCGAGGCGCTCAAGACCCTGGCCGGCACCGGGCTCGTCGTGATGAACCAGTACAAGGGCGTCACGGTGCGCATGGTGGACGCGGACATGGCGCGCGAGGTCTACGACGTCCGGCTGCTCCTCGAACCCGAGGCGCTGAAGCGGGCGGTGAAGCGCGGCGCCTCCCTCGACGAGGCCCGTGACGCGCTGACCCGTGCCGACCAGGCCACCGACACCGCCGAACGCTCCCTCGCCAACCGGGAGTTCCACCGGTCCCTGTACCTGCCGTGCGGCAACCCGCTGCTCGGCCGGATGCTCGACGAGGTCCGTGACCAGGCGGCCCTCGTCTCCGCCGTCGCCTGGGCGGCCTCGCCCTCCTGGGAGCGGGAGGCCGGTGAGCACCGGGAGATCCTGCGGCTCGCCCTCGACGGTGACGCCGACGGCGCGGCCCGCGCCCTCCACGCGCACATCGCGTCGTTCGTGCAACGGGCCTTCCCGGACGCGGAGTCCGAGGCCCAGGGAGAGGACGGTCAGGCATGACAACGACGTTCGAGACCCAACGGGCGGCCCTGGCCGACGTGGTGGCGATCCCGGTGACACCGTTCGCCGAGGACGGCACCGTCGACCAGGACACCCACCGGGCCCTGCTGCGTCGTCTCCTCGACGGTGGGGTCACGACCCTCACCCCCAACGGGAACACCGGCGAGTTCTACGCCCTGACCCCCCAAGAGCGCCGGCTCGTCACCGAGCTGACGATCGACGAGGCCGGCGACCGCGCCGTGATCCTCGTCGGCGTCGGCCACGACGTGCCCACCGCCGTCGCCTCCGCGCGGCACGCCCGTGAGCTGGGCGCGGCGATGGTGATGGTGCACCAGCCCGTCCATCCCTACGTCTCCCAGGGCGGCTGGGTCGACTACCACCACGCCATCGCCGAGGCCGTGCCCGAGCTGGGTGTCGTGCCGTACATCCGCAACGCGCAGCTCAGCGGTGCTCGTCTCGCCGAACTCGCCGACGCCTGTCCGAACGTCATCGGGGTGAAGTACGCCGTCCCGGACGCGGCGAGATTCGCCGCCTTCGCCCGGGACGCGGGACTGGAACGCTTCGTGTGGGTCGCCGGCCTCGCCGAGCCCTACGCCCCCTCCTATTTCTCCGCGGGCGCCACCGGCTTCACCTCCGGACTCGTGAACGTCGCCCCGGCCGTCTCGCTGAACATGATCGAAGCGCTGCGATCCGGTGACTACCCGGCCGCCATGAAGGTCTGGGAGCAGATCCGCCGCTTCGAGGAGCTCCGCGCCGCCAACGGCTCCGCCAACAACGTCACCATCGTCAAGGAGGCCCTCGCCTCCCTCGGTCTGTGCCGCCGCGAGGTGCGTCCGCCGAGCCGGCCGCTGCCCGAGGACGAGCGGGCCGAGGTCGCCGGGATAGCCGCCGGGTGGTCGATATGACCGACAGAGAGCGAAAGCGCCCCGAGGAGCTCCGGAGCCACCAGTGGTTCGGCACCGAGGGCCAGTTGCGCACCTGGTCGCACAACGCCCGGATGCGTCAGCTGGGTTACGAGGCGGAGGAGTACCGGGGCCGCCCGGTGATCGCCGTCCTCAACACCTGGTCCGACATCAACCCCTGCCACGTCCATCTGCGTGAGCGCGCCGAGGCGGTCAAGCGGGGCGTGTGGCAGGCCGGGGGCTTCCCGCTCGAGTTCCCGGTCGCCACGCTCTCGGAGACGTACCAGAAGCCGACCCCGATGCTCTACCGCAACCTCCTCGCGATGGAGACGGAGGAGCTGCTGCGGTCGTACCCGATCGACGCGGCGGTGCTGCTCGGCGGCTGCGACAAGTCGACGCCGGCGCTGCTCATGGGCGCCGCCTCGGCCGACGTACCCTCGCTCTTCGTGCCCGCGGGGCCGATGCTGCCGGGGCACTGGCGCGGGGAGACCCTCGGGTCCGGCACCGACATGTGGAAGTACTGGGACGAGCATCGCGCGGGCAATCTGACGGACTGCGAACTCCGCGAGCTCCAGGGCGGGTTGGCGCGTTCACCCGGTCACTGCATGACCATGGGGACCGCGTCCACGATGACCGCGGCGGCGGAGGTCCTCGGCATGACACTGCCGGGCGCCTCCTCGATCCCGGCCGTCGAGTCCGGGCACGAGCGGATGGCCGCCGCCTCCGGGCGCCGTGCCGTGGAGCTCGCCTGGACCGCCCTCAAGCCGTCGGAGATCCTCACCCGGGAGGCCTTCGAGGACGCCGTCACCACGGTGCTCGGACTCGGCGGCTCCACCAACGCCGTGATCCACCTGATCGCGATGGCGGGCCGGTCCGGGATCAAGCTCGCCCTGGACGACTTCGACCACATCGCCCGTACCGTCCCGGTGCTGGCGAACGTACGGCCCGGCGGACAGACGTACCTCATGGAGGACTTCTACTTCGCCGGCGGCCTGCCCGCCTTCCTCACGCGGATCACCGACCTGCTGCACCTGGACCGGCCGACCGTCAACGGCACGCTGGGGGAGCAGCTCGAAGGTGCCGTCGTGCACGACGACGACGTCATCCGCACCCGCGAGAACCCCGTCGCCGACGAGGGCGGTGTCGCCGTCCTGCGCGGCAACCTCTGCCCGGACGGCGCGGTCATCAAGCACATCTCCGCCGAGCCGCACCTGCTCAAGCACACCGGTCCCGCGGTCGTCTTCGACGACTACAAGACCATGCAGCGGACCATCAACGACCCGTCGCTGAACATCACCGCCGACAGCGTGGTGGTGCTGCGCAACGCCGGGCCCAAGGGCGGACCCGGCATGCCCGAGTACGGCATGCTGCCCATCCCCGACCACCTGCTCAAGCAGGGGGTGCGGGACATGGTCCGGATCTCCGACGCCCGGATGAGCGGCACGAGTTACGGCGCGTGTGTGCTGCACGTCGCGCCCGAGTCGTACATCGGCGGACCGCTCGCCCTCGTCCGCAGCGGTGACCGGATCACCCTGGACGTCGAGGCGCGCGCCCTCCATCTCCATGTGGACGACGAGGAGTTGGAGCGCCGCAGGGCGCAGTGGACGCCGCCGCCGGTCCGCTACGAGCGAGGCTACGGCGCGCTCTACAACGAGCAGATCACGCAGGCCGACACCGGCTGCGACTTCGAGTTCCTCGCCCGTCCGGGCAAGGCGACCGACCCGCACGCCGGCTGAGCCGCAGCAGCACCACAGCGCACCCGCACGTCCAGAGAGAAAGCGCTTCCCGCAAGACGTACCAAGACGTACCGAGATCGGAGAACAGTCATGGCCCAAGCCGCAGCCGTGGCGAAACCGCCAGCGCCACCCCGGCGGCGCCGTGCCTCCGCCACCCCACGCAAGCTCCCCTATCTGCTGATCGCACCGGCCGGCCTGCTCATGCTGGGCTTCATCGCCTACCCGGTCATCAGCGTCTTCTACTACAGCCTGCAGAACTACAACCCCACGAAGCCCTGGCGCAACGGATACGCGGGCTTCGACAACTTCGTCCACGCCTTCACCGAGGACCCGATCTTCTGGGACACGCTGATCTTCAGCGCCAAGTGGGTCTTCGTCGAGGTCGGCCTCCAGCTGCTCTTCGGCCTCGCGCTGGCGCTCATCGTCAACCAGAGCTTCGTGGGCCGGGCCATGGGACGCGCCATGGTCTTCTCCCCGTGGGCCGTCTCCGGTGTGCTGACCTCCGCGATCTGGGTCCTGCTCTACAACTCCCAGACGGGCATCACCCGTTACCTCGCGGACATGGGCATCGGCTCCTACGGCACCAGCTGGCTGTCGGACACCTCCACCGTGTTCTCGGCGGCGATCGTCGCCGATCTGTGGCGAGGTGTCCCCTTCTTCGCGATCCTCATCCTCGCCGACCTCCAGTCCGTCTCGAAGGACCTCTACGAAGCCGCCGAGGTCGACGGGGCCAGCCGGATCAAGCAGTTCCTGCACATCACGCTGCCGCACCTGAAGGACGCGATCATCCTGTCCACGCTGTTGCGGGCGGTCTGGGAGTTCAACAACGTCGACCTGCTCTACACCCTCACCGGCGGCGGACCCGCCGGGGAGACGACGACCCTCCCGCTCTACATCGCCAACACCAGCGTCGACGCCCACAACTTCGGCTACGCATCGGCCCTGACCACGGTGGCGTTCGTGATTCTGCTCTTCTGCTCGATGGTCTATCTGCGCCTGAGCAAGTTCGGAGGCGACGACAAGTGATCACCAAGGAAGCCACCCCGGTCGCCCCGGCCCCGCAGGCCGCGGACCCCGCACCGCCGCGCCCGAAGAAGCACCGGCGTGCCTGGGACGAGGTCCCCCGCTGGCACATCTACCTGCCCCTGGGTATCTACCTGCTCTTCACCCTGATCCCGTTCTACTGGATCCTGCTCTTCGCGCTCCGCCCGTCCGGCTCGACCTCGCTCGTACCCTGGCCGATGACCTTCGACCACTTCGAGAAGGTCTGGACGGAACGGTCCTTCGGCACCTACTTCGAGAACAGCGTCCTCGTCGGCGTCGCCACCCTGGTGATGACCACCCTCGTGGCGCTGGCCGGCGGCTACGCCCTCGCCCGGTTCAACTTCAAGGTCAAGCGGGTCTTCATGCTTGCCCTGCTGTGCTCCCAGTTCGTGCCGGGGGCGCTGCTCCTGGTGCCGCTGTTCGAGATCTTCGCCGAACTGCAGATGATCAACTCGCTGACCAGTGTCATCATCGCCGAGACGGTCTTCCAGCTGCCGCTGTCGATCATCCTGATCAGCAACTTCATCAAGAACGTGCCGTACTCCCTGGAGGAGGCGGCCTGGGTCGACGGCTGCAACCGCTTCACCGCGTTCCGGATCGTCGTCCTGCCACTGCTGCGGCCCGGTCTGATCGCGGTGGGCTCCTTCGCCTTCGTGCACTCCTGGAACCACTTCCTGTTCGCCCTGATGTTCCTCAACAACCAGGACAAGCAGACGATCCCGGTCGGCCTCAACACCCTGATGGGCGCGGACAGCGTCGACCTCGGCGCGCTCGCGGCGGGCGGCATCATCGCGGCCGTACCCGTCGTCATCGTCTTCGCCTTCATCCAGAAGTGGCTGATCACCGGCTTCAGCGCAGGGGCGGTGAAGGGGTGATGAGAGTCCGTCAGATCGCGGTCACGGCAGGCGTGTTGGGACTCCTCTGCGTCCCCGCCCACGCCGAGGCCCGCGACATCGGCCGCGACACGCTGCCGGCGAACGACGGCTGGGCCGCCGAGGGCACGGGCACCACCGGTGGCTCCGCCGCCGACGACGCCCATGTCCTCACGGTCACCGACCGTGCCGAGCTCGCGGCGGCCCTCGACGGAGGCAGCGCCACCCCGAAGATCATCAAGATCGCCGGGACGATCGACGCCAACACCGACGACGACGGCGACCACCTGGACTGCGCCGACTACGCCACCGACGGCTACACCCTGAAGAAGTACCTCGCCGCCTACGACCCCCGCACCTGGGGCTCGGCCAAGCCCGGCGGAGCGCAGGAGGAGGCCCGCCAGGCCTCCGCGGCCCGGCAGGCCGAGCGGGTCACGCTGAACGTCGGCTCCAACACCACGATCGTCGGGCTCGAGGGCGCGGTCCTCAAGGGCGCCAACCTCCAGGTCAAGAACGCCTCCAACGTCATCATCCGCAACCTCGACCTGCGCGACGCCTACGACTGCTTCCCCGTCTGGCAGCCCAACACCGGCGGCCTCGGCGACTGGAAGACGGCGTACGACAACATCTGGCTGACCGGCTCCCACCACGTCTGGGTCGACCACGTCACCCTCAGCGACAAGGGTCACCCGGACGAGAAGGAACCCACCCACTTCGGCCGCAACTACCTGCGCCACGACGGCCTGCTGGACATCACCAACGGCTCCGACCTGGTCACCGTCTCCTGGAGCCGGCTCGTGGGCCACGACAAGGCGATGCTCATCGGCAGCGGCGACTCGGCGACCGGGGACCGCGGCAAGCTCCGGGTCACCCTGCACCACAACCAGTTCGAGTCGATCGTCCAGCGCGCCCCGCGGGTCCGCTTCGGCCAGGTGCACGTCTACAACAACCGGTACGTCGTCCCCGAGGACGTCCACGACTACCGCTACTCGATCGGCGTCTCCACCGAGTCCGGCCTCTACGCCCAGAACAACGCCTTCACCACGCCCGGCCATGTAGAGGTCGCCGACCTGGTCAAGAGCTGGAACGGCACCGCCCTGCACGACGAGGGCACCCTCTTCAACGGCTTCCCGGTCGACCTGCTGCCGATCTACAACGCCTACAACTCCGGCAGCGAGCGTGATCTCACGGCCGACGTCGGCTGGACGCCTACCCTGCACACAAAGATCGACAGCGCCGGGGCGGCCGACCGAGAGGTGGCACGCGGCGCGGGCGCAGGGAGGATCCCATGAGCACCGTAGACATCGTCCTGGCGGGAGCGCGCGGCCACGGCCGCTGGCACCTGGAGAACATCCGCCGGCTCCAGGACAAGGGGATCGTCCGCCTCGCGGGCATCTGCGAGCTGACCCCGCTGACCGCGGGCGAGCTCCCCGAGGGCCTCGGCACGCCCGAGCAGTCCGCCGACTTCGGTGCCCTCCTGGACTCCACGGGCGCCCGGATCGCGGTGATCTGCACACCGATCCCGACCCACACCGACCTGGCGCTCGAAGCGGCCCGCCGAGGCGTGCACATCCTGCTGGAGAAGCCCCCGGCCCCGTCGTACGCCGAGTTCCGGCGCATGGCCGACGGGGTCGCCGCGGCCGGGGTCGTCTGCCAGATCGGCTTCCAGTCACTGGGCTCGCACGCGGTGCCCGCGATCCGGCAGCTGGTCGCCGAGGGGGCCATCGGCGAGCTGGTCGGCGTCGGTGGCGCCGGTGCCTGGGCGCGCCCGGAGGCCTACTACACGCGGGCTCCCTGGGCGGGCAAGCGACGCCTGAACGGCGTCGACGTGATCGACGGCGCGCTGACCAACCCGCTCGCGCACGCGGTCGCCACCGGCCTCGCCCTGAACGGCTCCACGCGCGCCGAGGACGTCACCGGCATCGAGACCGAGCTGCTGCGCGCCAACGACATCGAGTCCGACGACACCTCCTGCGTCCGGATCTCCACGGCACAGGGCCGCCCGGTCACCGTCGCGGCGACCCTGTGCGCCGAGGACCCGGACGACCCGTACGTCCTGGTGCACGGCACGCGCGGCCGGATCACGTTCTGGTACAAGCAGGACCGCGTCCTGCTCCAGCGCGCGGGCCACGGCCCGGAGGAGTACGACCACGGCCGCACCGACCTGCTGGAGAACCTGGTCGACCACCTGACCGACGGCACCGACCTGCTGGTCCCGCCGGACGTGACCGGCGCCTTCATGAAGGTCGTCGAGGCGATCCGGACGGCCCCCGACCCGGCCCCGCTGCCCGAGAGCGCCTGGCACCTGATCCCCGGCGAGGACCGCAGGGTCGTCCCCGGCGTCGACGGGCTCGTCGCGGCCTCCGCGGACACCCTCGCCCTCTACTCCGAGCTCGGCGCCACCTGGGCCCTACCGAAAGAGGTGAGTACCTGATGACAACCCCCGACTCCCCGGTCCTGCGCGTCGCGGGCCGCCCGGTCGGCCGCTATGTCACCCGGCCCGAGCTGCCCGCGCGGCTCTCCCCGCGCCCCTATCTGCACCCCGTCACCACCCTGGCCGGCACGGCAGTCACCGAACTGAGCCCCGCCGACCACCTCCATCACCTCGGCGTCGGTGTCGCCGTTCCCGACGTCGAGGGGTTCAACTTCTGGGGCGGACGCACCTACGTCCGCGACCAGGGCCCCACCGAGCTCGACAACCACGGCGCCCAGCGCCACAGCTCCTTCCAACTCCGCGACCCGGACGGCTTCGTGGAGGAACTGCGCTGGATCGCCGCGGGGGCCGAGCTGCTGCGCGAGCGCCGTACGGTCGCGGCCACCGAACTCACCGACGCCGCCTGGGCGTTGGACTTCACGTTCTCGCTCACCAACGTCACGCCCGACCCGCTGTCCATCGGCAGCCCGGCCACCAACGGCCGCCCCGGCGCCGCGTACGGCGGCTTCTTCTGGCGGGCCCGCAAGGAGGACCGGGCGCCGGACGTGTTCACCCCGAGCGCGGACGGTGAGTCCGAGGTGCACGCCCACCGAGCCGACTGGCTCGCCCTCGTCGGCTCCACCTGGACGCTGGTCTTCGCCGGGGCCACCGAGCAGACCCGCCGGGACCCGTGGTTCGTGCGCACCGGTGAATACCCGGGCGTGGGCTCGTCGTTGGCGCACGCCGAGCGCGTACCGATCGCCCCGGGCGACACCCTCGTCCGCCGTGTCGTCACGGTCGTCGCCGACGGCCGCCTGGACCGAGGCGGGGCCGCCGCCCTGATCCGCAAGGCGGTGAGCCTGTGACCGCCGAGACGTACACCAACCCTGTGCTCGACGCCGACTGGTCCGACCCGGACGTCCTGCGCGTCGGCGACGACTTCTACCTCACCGCCTCCAGCTTCGGCCGCGCCCCCGGCCTGCCGCTGCTGCACTCCCGCGACCTCGTCAACTGGACCCTGGTCGGCCACGCGCTCCAACGCCTGGAGCCCGCGGCCGAGTTCAAGGCACCCCGGCACGACTGCGGGGTCTGGGCCCCGTCGCTGCGCCACCACGACGACCGGTTCTGGATCTTCTGGGGCGACCCCGACCAGGGCATCTTCCAGATCAACGCCCCCGAGATCAGGGGACCTTGGACCCGCCCGCACCTCCTCAAGGCGGGCAAGGGCCTGATCGACGCCTGCCCCCTGTGGGACGACGAGACCGGCGAGGCCTACCTGGTGCACGCCTGGGCCAAGTCCCGCTCCGGCGTCAAGAACCGGCTCACCGGCCACCGGATGCACCCCGACGGCACCGAACTCCTCGACGACGGCAAGCTGATCGTCGACGGCGACCGGATACCGGGCTGGTTCACCCTGGAGGGCCCCAAGCTCTACCGGCACGACGGCTGGTTCTGGATCCTGGCCCCCGCCGGGGGAGTGGAGACCGGCTGGCAGGGCGCCCTCCGCGCACGCGAGTTCTTCGGGCCGTACGAGGAGAAGGTCGTCCTGGAGCAGAAGGACACCGACGTCAACGGCCCCCACCAGGGCGGCTGGGTGCGCACCCCGTCCGGTGAGGACTGGTTCCTGCACTTCCAGCAGAAGGGCGCCTACGGCAGGGTCGTCCACCTCCAGCCGATGCGCTGGGGCGACGACGGCTGGCCGGTGCTCGGGGACGACGGCGCCCCCGTCGCCGTACACACCAAGCCCGACCTGCCGCCGCAGCCGCCCGCCGCGCCCGCCACCGACGACGACTTCCCCGGCGGACGCTTCGGCCGCCAGTGGAGCTGGACCGCCAACCCGCGGGACGGCTGGGCCCCCCACCACTCCGGCGACGGGCTCCGCCTCACCTGCGTCCGCTCGGCCGACACGCACGACCTGCGCAGACTGCCGAACGTCCTCACCCAGCGGCTGCCCGGCACGCCCTCCGCCGTCGAGGTGGAGCTGCGCCTGGACAGCGAGGATCCGGGGGCGCGGGCCGGGCTCGCGGTCCTCGGGGACGCCTTCGGCTGGATCGGACTCCAGCGGGACGAGGACGGAACAGTGCGGGTCGTGCACCGGTTCGCCGAGGCGGTCGCCGAGCGCGAGCGCGACGCCGCCCACCCCGTGATCGCCCCCGAGGGACGGGTGCGGCTGCGGATCGAGATCGGCGCCGGGGCGCGCTGCCGCTTCTTCCACGACGTCGGCGACGGCCCGCGTCCGTCCGGTCCCGTCTTCGCGGCCACACCGTGGCGCTGGGTCGGCGCTCTGCTCGGTCTCGTCGCCCTCGCGCCCACCGGACAAGGTCATGCCGGCGCGGCAACCTTCACGAAGTTCAGGATCGACCAGCTGTAGCACACCCCTCCTTGTACGCCTGTTGGGAGCCGCAATGACGCACCTCCATAGCAAGCGCTTGTCGGGACTCGGTCCCGGCAGAGTCCTGGCCACCGTCGTGGGCCTGCTGGCTGCCCTCGTGCTGGGGGCGAGCGGGGAAGCCGACGCCTCGGCAGGACCCTCGCCGGTGGCCGCCCCCCGCTGGACCGACCAGCCGCACGGCTTCGCCTCCCTCGCCGGCGGCACCACCGGCGGGGCGGGCGGCAAGGTCGTCACCGCCACCGACCAGGCCTCGCTCGCCCGGTACGCGGCGGCCGAAGAGCCCTATGTCATCAGGGTGTCGGGGGCGATAGCCGTCGAGCCGTTCGGCTCGGACATCGTCGTGGCCTCGAACAAGACGATCATCGGCGTCGGCGACACCGGCGAGATCGTCCACGGCGAGCTGCACCTCAACCCCGGTACCAGCAACGTCATCATCCGCAACCTGACGATCCGGGACTCCTACGTCGAGGGCGACTGGGACGGCAAGACCACCGACTTCGACGCGATCCAGATGGACACCGTCGACCACGTCTGGATCGACCACAACCGCTTCACGCACATGGGCGACGGGCTGCTCGACATCCGCAAGGACAGCCGGTACATCACCGTCTCCTACAACCAGTTCGCCAACCACAACAAGGCGTTGGGGATCGGCTGGACCACCAACGTCCTCACCGAGATCACGATCGACCACAACTGGTTCACGGGCGTCAAGCAGCGCAATCCTTCCGCGGACAATTGCGCCTACGCCCACCTCTACAACAACTACCTCTCGGCCCAGGTCGCCGACGGGGACCCGACGTGGACGTACGGGAACTGGTCGCGCGGCAGGACCAGGATGGTCATCGAGAACAGCTACTACGACGGCGTCCAGCACCCCTACCAGGCCGATACCACAGCCGAGTTGGTGCAGCGCGGATCGATCCTGAGGAACACGACCGGGCGAACCGACGCATGGGGTAAGGCATTCGACCCCCGGGAGTTCTACGCCTACCGGCTGGACCCGGCCGCCGCCGTCCCGGCGCTGGTGACGCGGTTCTCCGGGCCCCAGAAGCAGATCGGCGGGGTGACCCTGCGCGTCCCGGCCGACTACGCGACCGTGCAGGCCGCCGTGGACGCCGTGCCGGCCGGGAACACCGAGGCGGTGAAGATCGCCGTCGCGCCGGGAACCTACCGCGAGAAGGTCTTCATCCCCGCGACCAAGCCGAACATCGTGCTGCAGGGGACTGGACAAGATCGGTCCGACACCGTCATCGTCTACGACACGCCCGCCGCGTACGGCGGTTCGACCGGCAGCGCCACCGTGCGCATCGCCGCGAACGACGTCACGGCGCGCAACCTCACCTTCAGCAACGACTTCGACGAGGCCGCGGTCGAGCTGAACGGCGAGCAGGCGCTGGCGATGAAGACGACCGGCGACCGGATCGTCTTCGAGGACACCGCCTTCCTGGGCAACCAGGACACCCTGATGACCGACAGCCCCAAGCTGACCACCGTCAGCCGGGTCTACGTGCGGAACTCGTACATCGAGGGCGACGTCGACTTCGTCTACGGCCGGGCGACGACCGTGATCGAGCGGTCGGTCATCAAGGCGCTGAGCCGGGGCTCGGCGACCAACAACGGCTACATCACGGCGGCTTCGACCTGGACCGGGAACCCCTATGGCTTCCTGATCACCGACTCCAGGATCGTGAGCGACGCGCCGGCCGGGAGCTTCCACCTCGGCAGGCCCTGGCATCCGGGAGGGGAACCGGAGGCCGTCGCCCAGGTCCTGATCCGCAACACCAAGCTGCCGGCGGCGATCAAGGCCTCTCCGTGGACCGACATGAGCGGTTTCTCGTGGAGGGACGCCCGGTTCACCGAGTACCGCAACTACGGGCCCGGAGCCGAAGTCACCGCGGACCGGCCGCAGATGAGCGACGAGGACGCCCGCGCCCACACCGTCGCCGACTACCTCCGCGGCAGCGACGACTGGGCGCCCTACGCCCGCCACTGACCCCCACAACTTCATATCTCGACACAGCAGTTCACATCTCGATCCAGCTGAGATTGACCCAGAAGAGAGAGCCGACCAATGAAGATCAGCATCCGCAGAAGCAGGCGAGCCGCCGTGGCGGTCGCCCTGGGCTCCGTCCTCGCGCTGACCGCCACCGCCTGCGGTGACGACGGCAGCAGCACGGGTGACAAGGGCAACGAGGGCAGTGGCACGGGCAAGATCGTCTTCTGGGACAACAACGGTGGTGTCCGCACCGACATCTGGAAGGAGATCATCGCCGACTTCGAGAAGGCGAACCCGAAGATCGACGTCGAGTACATCGGTATCGCCTCCACCGACTACCAGTCCAAGGTGGACACCGCCATCCAGGCCGGCAGCCTGCCGGACGTCGGTGGCGTCGGCGCGGCGATGCTCGCGGGCTTCTCCGCGCAGGGCGCGCTGGAGCCGCTGGACAACCGGCTCGCCAAGTCCTCGCTCAACGGCAAGCTCAACGAGGACATGGTCGAGTCGCTGACGGCCGCCGGCGGCGGTGACGGCCGGCTCTACTCGATCCCGACCTCCGCGAACAACGGTGTGCTCTACTACCGCACCGACCTGTTCAAGAAGGCGGGTCTGGACGAGCCGACCACCTGGGACAAGTTCTACGAGGCGGCGGACAAGCTCACCGACGCCGACAAGAACGAGTTCGGCTACACGATCCGCGGCGGCGCCGGGTCCATCGCGCAGGCCTTGGACGCGATGTACGGGCAGTCCGGCCTCACGTCGTTCTGGAACGGCGACAAGACCACGGTCAACGACCCGAAGAACGTGGAGGCGCTGGAGAAGTACGCGGCGCTCTTCAAGAAGGACACTCCGTCCGCCGACCTCAACAACGACTTCACCAAGATGGTCGCCCAGTGGGATTCCGGCACGATCGGAATGCTGAACCACAACCTGGGGTCGTACCAGGACCATGTGAAGGCGCTCGGGGTCGAGAAGTTCCGGGGTATTCCGCAGCCGACCGGGGCCGACGGGAAGCGGGTCCAGGTCTCCAACCCCGTTGACGGCCTCGGCCTGTTCAAGAGCTCCAAGAACAAGGACGCGGCCTGGAAGTTCATCGAGTTCGCGCTGTCGAAGGCGGAGAACTCGAAGTTCAACGAGTCCGCGGGGCAGGTGCCCGCGAACAACGATGCGGCGCAGGACGCGTGGATCTCGAAGGCCGAGCCGACCAAGCTGGCCGCGGCCGCGCTGACCGACGGTTCCACCAGCATTGTCCAGCTGCCGTACTACCTGCCCGACTGGGGCACCATCTCGAAGGCCGACAACGAGCCGAACTTCCAGAAGGTGCTGCTCGGGAAGATGAGCGCGAAGGACTTCCTCGACACGCTGGCCGACCAGCTGAACGAGGCTCAGGCCGAGTGGAAGTCGCAGAACGGCTAAGAGTCCGGGTGCTTTCGGTTGCGGGGGACTGCCGGCCGGTTGGGGCCGGTCGCGCAGTTCCCCGCGCCCCTGGGTCGGTCAACGAAAGGCATTCGCATGTCGCTCACCCGCAGACAGGTCACCACCGCGGCCCTCGCCGCTGTTCCCCTCTCCCTCGCGGCCACCGGTACCGCTTCAGCCGGAACGCGCCGCGCCCGAACCCTCTACATCGCCGGTGATTCCACCGCCGCCCAGAAATACGCCGACGCGGCCCCCGAGACCGGGTGGGGCATGGCGCTTCCGTTCTTTCTGCACAAGGACCGGCCCGTTTCCAATCACGCGGTGAACGGGCGGAGTTCCAAGAGCTTTGTCGACGAGGGTCGGCTCGATGTGATCCTCGGGGCCATTCGGCCCGGCGACCTCCTCCTCATCCAGTTCGCGCACAACGACGAGAAGTCCGCCGACCCCACCCGCTACACCGAGCCCTGGACGACGTACCAGGACTATCTGCGGCTGTACATCGACGGCGCCCGCGCCCGTGGTGCGCGGCCCGTGCTCGCGACCTCCGTGGAGCGCCGGAAGTTCGACACGGCCGGCAACGCCGTGCCGACCCACGGCGACTACCCGGCGTCGATGCGTGCGCTCGCCGAGGAGGAGCGGGTCGCGCTGCTCGACATCCAGGCACTGTCCCTCGCGCTGTGGCAGAAGCTCGGGGTCGAGGAGACGAAGACGTACTTCAACTGGACCGCGACCGAGCAGGACAACACGCACTTCAACCCGCCCGGTGCCATCGCCGTGGCGCGGCTCGTGGCGCAGGAGCTGCTGCGCACCCGGGTGCTGCGCCCGCAGGACGTGCGGCGGCTCGACCAGGAGATCCCCACGTCCTGGATCACCTGGCCCGAAGCCACCGCGTAAACACCCCCTGAACCGGAAGAGAGAGCCGCACAATGAGCACACAGGTATGGCATGGACATGGCATAGCGAAGGCCGCCGCCCTGATCGGCTGCACCGCGCTCGTCCTCGGCGTCACCGGCACCAGCGCCCAGGCCGGCTCCCGTGACCTCGGCCGCCAGGTCCTCGGCGCGAACGACGGCTGGGGGTCCGAGGGGGCGGGCACGACCGGCGGGTCCGGCGCCGACGCCGAGCACGTCTACACCGTCACCACCTGGCCGGAGTTCAAGGCCGCGCTGAAGGCCGGCGGCAACGCGCCCAAGATCATCAAGGTCGACGGCATGATCGACGCCGTCTCCGAGGGCTGCGAGGCCTTCGTCGCCGGCGGCTACGACCTCCAGCAGTACCTCAAGGACTACGACCCGGCCGTCTGGGGCAACGACAAGGTCGCCAGCGGCCCGCAGGAGGACGCGCGGGTCGCGTCCGCCGCCAACCAGGACTCGGTCATCAAGGCCAACATCCCGAGCAACACCACGATCGTCGGCGTCGGCAAGAACTCCGGCATCCTCGGCGGCAGCCTCCAGGTCAAGGGCGTGTCCAACGTCATCCTGCGCAACCTCACGATCGAGGCCCCGCTCGACTGCTTCCCCAAGTGGGACCCGACCGACGACAACAACACCGGCAACTGGAACTCCGAGTACGACGCGGTGGTCGTCTACGGCACCGATCACGTGTGGATCGACCACAACACGCTCACCGACGGCCGCTACCCCGACAGCGAGCGACCGGTCTACTTCGGCAAGGTGTTCCAGCAGCACGACGGTCTGACGGACATCGTGCGCGGCGCCAACTACGTGACCGTGTCCTGGAACTCCTTCGAGAACCACGACAAGAACATGCTGATCGGCAACAGCGACGGCACCGCCACCACGGACTCCGGCAAGCTCAAGGTCACCATGCACCACAACCGCTTCGACGGGATCCTCCAGCGCTCCCCGCGGGTGCGGTTCGGTCAGGTGGACGTCTACAACAACTACTACGCGGTGACCGAGGAGCAGAAGGACGACTACTACCTCTTCGGTGTCGGCATCTCCTCGCAGCTCCACGCCAGCGACAACGCCATCAAGCTGCCGGCCGGGGCGAGCGTCGGCAAGGTGCTGAAGAAGTGGAACGAGTCGCCGCTGACCGCCGAGAACAACTACGTCAACGGCAAGAAGACCGACCTCATCGCGGTGCACAACGCGGAGATCCCCGCCGAGACCCTCCAGTCCGGCGCCGGCTGGACCCCGACCCTGCGCACCAAGGTCGACCGGCCGCAGGCGGTCCCCGGCATCGTCAACCACGGCGCGGGCGCCGGCCGCATCTGCTGACACCCGCCCCCTGAACGGCCGGGGCGGCCCGCACCGCACTCACCACCGCGCGCCCGCCCGCCCCGGCCCACACCCCCACGGCGAGGAACCACCACGCACATCCCCGAAGAGCCGCACAGCCAAGGAGCATTCCCATGCGCTCGCCCCACCGCCAACTCCCCCTGTCCAGAAGGGGATTCCTGATCGCGAGCGCCGGTGCGGTCGCCGCGCTCGGCCTCGCGTCCGCGCCCGCCTCCGCCGGCGGTCGGCGTCCCTTCGGCCGGTTCGGTTCCCCGGCCGCCCGACTGACCCCGACCACGCTCTACGTCGACACTCAGGGCCGCGGCGACTTCACCACCGTCCAGGCCGCCGTCACCACGGTCACCACCACCGGGTACACCCTGGTCCTCGCCCCCGGCGTCTACCGGGAGACGGTCGCCGTCGCGGCCACCGCCACCGAGCTGACCTGGATCGGGGCGAGCGAGGACCCGCGTGACGTCGTCATCGTCTACGACAACGCGGCCGGCACCCCCAAGCCCGACGGCTCCGGCACCTACGGCACCACCGGATCGGCCACCACCCTGGTCCGCCCCGACGGCTTCACCGCCCGCTGGATCACCTTCGCCAACGACTGGCTGCGCGCCGACCATCCGGGCGTGTCCGGCACCCAGGCCGTCGCCATCAAGGTGCTGGGCGACCGCTCGGCCTTCCACCACTGCCGCTTCCTGGGCCACCAGGACACCCTGTACGCGGACTCCGCCGCCCTGGCCGTCTTCGCCCGCCAGTACTTCTCGCACTGCTACGTCGAGGGCGACGTCGACTTCGTCTTCGGCCGGGGCACCGCCGTGTTCGAGCAGTGCCACTTCCGCACGCTGACCCGCACCGACCTGGCCTCCGCCCCGTACGGCTTCGTCTTCGCGCCGTCCACGGCAGGCGCCAACCCGCTCGGCTACCTGGTCACGAGGAGCCGTATCAGCAGCGAGGCCCCCGACGCCTACTACAAGCTGGCCCGCCCCTGGGTGCCCAGCTCCGACACCACCGCCCGCCCCGGCCTCACCGTCCGGGACAGCCGGCTCGGCGCGGGCATCGACGCGGTGGCGCCCTACGCCAACATGTCGGACAGCTTCCCCTGGCAGAACCAGCGTTTCGCCGAGTACCGCAACACCGGACCCGGTGCCGTGATCACGGTCGCCGAGAACCGGCCCCAACTCACCGAGGACCAGGCCGAGTCGGCGACCCGTGCCGCCTACCTCGGCGACTGGCAGCCATGGAAGCAGGGGTGCTGAGATGCGCAGACGCACCCTTCTCGCCGCCGGTGCGGGCCTGTTCGCGGCAGGAACCGCCACCCCGGCCCTCGCCACCGGCACCCGCCGGGTCCTGCACGTCCGCCCCGGTGACTCCGTCCAGGCGGCCGTGGACGCGGTGGACGGTCCGGGCTGGACGATCGTCGTGCACCCGGGGACGTACCGCGAGGTCGTCAACGTGGCCGCCGACAAGGCCGAGTTGACCCTGCGCGGTGCCTCCTGCGACCCCCGCGACGCCGTGATCGTCTACGACAACGCGAACGGCACACAGAAGCCCGACGGCTCCGGAACGTACGGCACCGCAGGCTCCGCCACCTTCACCTCGGCCGCCCCCGGCCTCACCGTCCGCGACCTGACCCTCGCCAACGACTGGCTGCGCGCCGACCACCCCGACATCACCGGCACCCAGGCGGTGGCGTCCTGCACCTACGGCGACCGCACCCACTTCGACAACGTCCGGCTGCTCGCGCACCAGGACACCCTCTTCGTCGAGACGACCGCGCTCACCTCCTTCGACCGGCAGTACTTCCACCGCTGCCACATCGAGGGCGACGTCGACTTCGTCTTCGGCCGGGCCACCGCCGTCTTCGAGGAGTGCCACTTCCACACCCTCCAGCGGGACGTCGCCTTCACCCCGAAGGGCATGGTCTTCGCCCCGTCCACCGCCCGCGCCAACCCCTACGGCATCCTCGCCCTCCGCTCCCGCATCACCTCGGGCGCCGAGGACGCGGCGTACAAGCTGGCCCGGCCGTGGGTCCCGTCGTACGAGACGACCGCCTGGCCGTCCCTCGTCGTGCGGGACACCCGGATCGGGCCCGGTATCGACCCCGTCGCGCCCTACACCAACATGCGGGAGGCGTACCCCTGGCAGACCATGCGGTTCCGGGAGTACCGCAACTCCGGCCCCGGCGCGGTGATCTCGGTGCCGGACAACCGGCCTCAACTGACGCGTGAGCAAGCCGAGTCGCACACCAGGGCCACGTATCTCGGCGACTGGCGCCCCCGTGCCTGAGCGCTCCGCCGGGCACGCGGTTGGTTCGCCGCGGGCCGGTGGGGGCCGGCCGCGCAGTTCCCCGCGCCCCTTGC
Source organism: Streptomyces sp. NPDC002817 (assembly GCF_053592055.1). Taxonomy (NCBI): domain Bacteria; kingdom Bacillati; phylum Actinomycetota; class Actinomycetes; order Kitasatosporales; family Streptomycetaceae; genus Streptomyces; species Streptomyces sp. NPDC002817. Next base: position 137,468 of record NZ_JBSFUY010000008.1, on the reverse strand, counting down.
GGGGCACGGTGGTGCACCCGACGCTCAGGGCCGCCGCGGCCCTCCTCGCCTGCGTGTGCCTGGCCTTCGGCTGGGCACCGCAGGCGGCCGCCGCCACCGGGCGCGGTCCCGTCGGCTGGGCGTCCACCGGCACCGGCACCACCGGCGGGGCGGGCGGCACCGTCTCGACGGTGCACACCCGCGCCGAGCTCAAGGAGGCTCTCACCAACGCGGGCGATCCCACCGCACCCAAGGTGATCCGGGTCGTCGGGGACATCAACGGCCATGAGGCGGACGACGGTTCACTGCTCGGCGAACAGGACTACGCGCCCGGATACGACCTCGCCAAGTACATGTCCTGCTTCGGCGAGGACGGCACCACCTGGTCCGACACCCGTCACGACTACTGCAGACAGCAGCGGCAGCTGCGGCAGACCGGGTCGAACAAGGAGAAGGCGCAGATCCAGCTGACCGTGCCGAGCAACACGACACTCGTCGGTGTCGGCCGGGACGCCCGGCTGCTCGGTGTCTTCCTGACGGTCAACACCGGCACGAACATCATCGTGCGCAACCTCCAACTGGAGGCTCCCGTCGACCACTTCACCAGCTGGTCGCCCGACGACGGCACCCAGGGCAACTGGAACGCCCGCTTCGACGCGATGACCGTCATCACCGGCAAGAACATCTGGGTCGACCACTGCACCTTCACCGACGGCCGCTTCCCGGACCGCGAGGCACCGCTCGGCTTCCACCGCGAGCACGTCCAACGGCACGACGGACTGCTGGACATCGAGGACGGCTCCGACTTCATCACCGTCTCCGACAGCCGGTTCACCGACCACGACAAGGCGCTCCTCATCGGGTCGGGCGACGGACGCGGCGACCGCGACCGGGGGCACCTCAGGATCACCTTCGCCCGGAACCTGTTCACCGACATCATGCAGCGCGGCCCCCGCGTCCGCTTCGGACAGGTGCATGTCGTCAACAACGTCTACCGGGGCCAGGCACCTCTCTACGCCCTGGGCGTGGGCGTGGAGTCGGCGATCCACTCCGAGCGCAACGTCTTCCGGTACGACCCGAACCTCGCTCTGGCCGCCTACGGCGGCGAGCACTTCCACGACACCGGATCCTGGTTCAACGGCCGCCCGGCCAGGCTGAACACGGTGGCGAGCGGCCTCGGACTGAGCGACGACGTCGGCTGGGACCCGGCCGACGTCTACGACTACCGGCCGCTCAGGTCCCCGGCGGCGGTCGAGCACCACGTCCTGACCCACGCCGGCGCGGGGAGGCCGTATGGCCAACCCTGACAGCCTGTACCCGGCGTTCGGGAAGGAGCTCACCTTCCCGCTCGCCTGGGGCAACTCACCGGTCCGGGACTTCAGTGACTGGCGGCTCGTGGCCCGGGCCAAGGTCGAGAAACACCTCCTGGTGGAGCGGCAGGACGAGATCCCGTACGCGCCGGAGTACGGCGTGCCGTCCCGAACGGACTCCTACACCCAGGAGTTGGTGACGCTCTCCCTCACCCGATACGAGCGCGTGCGGGGTGCCCTTCTCACCCCGCACGGCCCCGGCCCCTTCCCCGCCGTGCTCCTCCTCCACGACCACGGGGCCGAGTTCGGCATCGGCAAGGAGAAACTCGTCCGGCCCTGGTACGACGAGACCCGGCTGGCCTCCGCCCGGGCGTGGGCCGACAGGTACTTCAGCGGTCGGTTCGTGGGCGACGAACTGGCCCGGCGCGGATATGTCGTGCTGTGCCTGGACGCCCCGGGCTGGGGGGACCGCGGCCCGATCGCCTATGACCAACAGCAGGCCCTGGCGAGCAACTTCTACCATCTCGGCTCCTCGCTCGCCGGACTCATGGCCCGCGAGGACGCCCGCGCCGCCGGCTTCCTGGCCGGCCTGAAGCGCGTGCGCCGGGTCGGGGCCCTCGGCTTCTCCATGGGGGCCTACCGCGCCTGGCAGACCGCCGCGCTCAGCCACGAGATCGCGGCCACCGCCGCCGTCTGCTGGATGACCGGCCTCAGGGAAATGATGGTGCCCGGCAACAACGCGCTGCGCGGGCAGTCGTCGTACTACATGCTCCACCCGGGCCTGGCCCGGTTCCTCGACTTCCCCGACGTGGCGAGCATCGCCGCACCCAGGCCGATGCTCTTCTTCGACGGCGGGCTCGACCCGCTGTTCCCCGCCGACGGCGTCCAGGCCGCGTACGACACGTTGCGCGCCGTCTGGCACTCGTGCCACGCCGAGGAGCGGTTGCGTCTGAAGACCTGGCCCGATCTCGGCCATGTCTTCGTCGACCGCATGCAGGACGAGGTCTTCCACTGGCTCGACCACGTCCTCTGACCCACCGTCCCCCTCCCCGTCCGAACGAGAAAAGGACCGCACTCCATGTCTCGTCGTACCGCTCTGATCGCCACGACGGCCCTCGCCCTCGGCACCGCCGTGGCCGTCCTCCCCACCCAGGCCCAGGCCGCGACCGTGGTCGTCGACACCTCGGCCGAACTGACCAGCGCCATATCCGGCGCCACCGCCGGCACGGTCATCCAGGTCCGCGGCGGCACCTACTACCCGACGGCCACCCTCCAGTCCACGGCCAACGGCACCTCGTCCTCGCCGGTCCAGCTCACCGCCTACGGTTCGGAGACCGTGAAGATCGACGGCTCGAACCTGCCCGACGGCGACTGGATCCTCAAGCTGACCGCGGACTACTGGAACGTCTCCAACATCACCTTCCAGAACTCCCCGGACAGCGCCGTCGTCTGCCAGTCCTGCACCGGCACGGTGTGGAACAACATCAAGACCATCAACGGCGGCGACTCCGGCTTCACGCTCACCGGCGACGGGACCGTCAACAACACGGTCAGGAACATCGACTCCTACGGCCACTACGACCCCGCCAACCACGGCGAGAACGCCGACGGCATCGCCGTGAAGTACGGTTCCGGCTCCGGCAACCTGATCACCGGCGCCCGCCTCTACAACAACTCGGACGACGGTCTGGACTTCTGGTCCTTCTCCTCGCCCGTCACCGTCGAGCACACCTGGGCCATGGGCAACGGCGTCAACCGCTGGTCCGACTCGGCCTTCGCGGGCGACGGCAACGGCTACAAGCTGGGCGGCGACGGCGAGGTCGTCGCGCACGTCATCAACAACTCGGCGGCCTGGGGCAACGCCGGCAACGGGTTCACCGAGAACTCCAACAAGGGCGCGATCGTCATCAACCGCACCACCGCCTACGCCAACAGCAAGTGGGGCTACTACTTCGCCACCGGCGCCGCCAAGCTCGGCAAGAACCTCGCCGTCAGCAACAGCGGCGGTTCGGTCAACAAGGGCTCGTCGGTCACCTCGGCCGGCAACAACTGGGACTCCGGCATCGCGACGCCCTCCTTCATCTCCACGAACGCGTCGACGACGTACAACGCCCGCAGCTCCAGCGGCACCCTGCCGGCCACGACCTTCCTCACCACGGGCTCGACGACCATCGGCGCCACGATGAACTGATCCCTCGGGGCGCTTGACCCGTTTTTTGCCCGGCGGGTCTCGCGCCCACCCGGGTGACGCGCGTAGAACGTCTGTCATGCATAAGCCACTGCGTATCGCGGCGATCGCCGCAGCGTGTGCCGTCACCGGCGCCGCCCTCTACGGCGCCGGTGCGGCCACGGCCGGCCAGTCCACCGCGAACAGCACCCACGAGCCCTACAACATCGGGCTCCTGGTGAAGGACATCGACACCTACTACGGCACCACCCTCGACGCCGACGGCGTCTACCAGGCGTCCACGAGCAGCCAGTACGCCAAGGACCTGGCGAAGCTCGACGCGGCCGCCAGGAAGCAGATCGACAAGGCGGCCCGCAAGGCGCTGAAGAAGGGCGACAAGCCCGCGGTCGTCTTCGACATCGACGACACGCTGCTGCTCAGCCTCGACTACGAGAAGAAGACCAACTACACGTACAACGCCACCACGTGGGCCGACTACGTGAACAAGGCCGACCGCCCGGCGGTCTTCGGCAGCCCCGAGCTGGTCCGGTACGCCGAGTCCAAGGGCGTGGAGGTCTTCTACAACTCGGGTCTGTCCGAGGCGCAGCGCTCCGCGGCCGTCGAGAACCTGAAGAAGATCGGCGCCGATGTGAACCTCGACGCCGACCACGTCTTCCTCAAGGACAAGGCCAACCCGCCGTCCTACCTCAGCGCCTGCGCCACGCCGGGCACCTGGACCTGCACGACCGTGCAGTACAAGTCCGGCACCCGCAAGCACATCGAGCGGGACCTCGGGTACGACATCGTCGCCAACTTCGGTGACCAGTACTCGGACCTGGACGGCGGCTACGCCGACAGGACGTACAAGCTCCCGAACCCGACGTACTTCGTCAGCTAGTTCTTCCTGACCGGCTTGATCCCCTCCAGGGTCGGCACCACCGGCAGAATCGATCCGTCGGCCGCGAACTCCATGCGGTCGACGGTCGTCTCCCGGTGCATGCCGTCCCCGCCCGCCTTGCCCGGCCCGTTCAGGGCGAACCGGTGGTAGACGATGTACCAGTCGTCGGTGCCGGGCGTGTTCACCACGGAGTGATGGCCGGTGGCGAGGATGCCGTACTCGGGACGCTTGGACAGGATCGTCCCCTTCTTGGTCCACGGGCCGAGCGGGGACGGTCCCGTCGCGTAGGCGACGTGGTAGTTCTCGCTGCGGGTGTCGTCCTCGGACCACATGAAGTAGTACGTGCCCTTCCGCTTGATCACGAAGGATCCCTCGCGGAAGTTGTCCGGGGTGATGTCCTTGACCTTCGCCGGGTCGTACGAGGTCATGTCGTCGTTCAGCGGCACGACGTATCCGTGGCCGTTGCCCCAGTAGAGATACGACGTCCCGTCGTCGTCCGTGTACACGGCGGGGTCGATCATCTGGCCCTGGAGCGAGCCGCCCTTCGCCACCAGCGGCTTGCCCAGCGCGTCCTTGAAGGGACCGGCGGGGGAGTCCGCCACCGCGACGCCGATCTGCTGCTCGGCACAGAAGTAGAAGTAGTACTTGCCGTCCCGCTCGGCGATCGCCGGCGCCCACGCGTACGTGTCCGCCCAGGTGACGTCCGGACCGAGGTCCAGGATGACGCCGTGGTCCTTCCAGTGGACCAGGTCCTTCGACGAGTACGCCTTGAACCGGGTGCCGCCCCAGCCCTGGAAGCCGTCCGTCGTCGGGTAGATCCAGTACTCGCCGTTCAGATAGTGCACGTCGGGGTCGGCGTTGAGCCCCGGCAGGACGGGACTCCCGGTCCGTACCGCCTCCACCGTCCAGGTGCGCCGGGTGCCGTCGGCGGCCGTCACGGTGTACGTCTGCGGCTTGCGGAAGTCGCGACGGGTACCGGACCTGGGGCTGACGGAGGCGCCTTCACCGATCGCGAGCCTCGGTGCCAGGCGCGAGAGGTCCGCGTCCGGCCGCATCGGCAGCACGACCTTCGAGGAGGCCTCCGTGACGATGGCGTACCCCTTCTGGTCCTGCGCCGTCACGTCGACGACCGAGGTGGGACCGACCGGATACGCCGCCAGCAGCCGGTCGTACTCGGCCTGCGTCACCGGAAGTACCGTTCCGTGCCGCGGACTTGCCGGGAGCTGGTAGTCCGTGGACGGGGTCCACTTGCCCGAGTCGAGGTCGGTCGTCTCGAAGGGGACGTACCCGCGACCGCCGTACTCGTCGATGAAGAGGTACCACTTCTCCTCGGTGTTCGACTTGAACACCGTCGGCCCCTCGCCGCGCGACATCGCGCCGCTGCCGACGCAGTCCGCCACGAAGTCGTACGTCGTCGAGGTCAGGGAGGTCGACTTCTCCGCGGTGATGAACTTCGAGCAGGGGCTGGAGGAGCCGGGGTCCCGCTCGTCCTTGGTGTAGCGGTAGTACGTGTCCTTGTGCTTCACGACCGTCGAGTCGATGACCGAGTAGCCCGGGTCGTCCCAGACCTTCGGTTCGCTGAAGGTGCGGAAGTCCTTCGTGGTCGCGTACAGCATCTTGTTGTACGTCGATCCCGTGTGGTCGGGGTCGTCGTCGGCGTACAGCTTCGACGCCCAGAAGACGACGTACTCGCCGAGGGAGTCGTCCCAGTAGGCCTCCGGCGCCCAGGTGTTGCCCGCCGAGTCGGGGGAGACCTTCACCAGGCGCTGGTCGGTCCAGTGCACCAGGTCGGTGGACTCCCAGACCATGATCGACTTGCTGCCGTGCCGCTGGACGTGGTCCCAACTGCCGCTGCTGTTGCGGTACATGCGCAGATCGGTGGCGATCAGATAGAACTTGTCGCCCTTGGGGGAGCGGATCACGAACGGGTCGCGCAGCCCCTTCTCGCCGGTCGTCGAGGTCAGGACCGGCTTTCCGGCGTTCAGCTCACGCCAGTGCAGCGGGTCGTTGCCACGGCTGAGGGCGTAGCGGATCTGCTCGCCGTCGGCGGTGCCCTCGCCGGTGAAGTAGGTGAAGAGATATCCGGCGTACTTGGGCTTGTTCACGGGTGGAGCTCCGGAGTTCGCGGTACTGGGCGGGGCCGACAGCAGGCCGAGCAGAAGGGCCAGGAGGGGGAGCAGGAGCGTGCGAGCGGTGCGGGGGCGCATGACACATCCTGTGTGAGTGTGGGGGTTTGTGTTCGATCGGAGTGTTATCGGTGGGGCGGGACGCGTCAATCGGTGTGCGGGGGATGGGCGATACCGAAACTTTCGATCGATCTTCACGGGACGCGGCAACCTTTTCCGGATGCGGCGGCGACCTGGATGCAGAAACGGGCCGGGGCGGCCCCTCCGGCCCGTTTCGTCTCCATCGCCTAGGAAAGGAACGCCCCGTGCGTCAGAGCACCGGACGCCACCGCAGGACCCGTACGCTCTCCGTCGCCGCGGCGGTGGCCGTCGCCGCGGGGGCGGGCGGCGTCTATCTCGGCCTGTCGAACGGCGGTGCCGAGGCCGCTTCGTCGACGGTCACCGTGTCCACGACCGCGCAGCTCGAAGCAGCCGTGAAGAGCGCCGCCGCGGGCACCGCCATCGAGCTCCGCGCCGGCACGTACTACCCGACGGCGACTCTCAAGTCGACCGCGAACGGCACGAGTTCGGCACGGATCACGCTCCAGGCGTACGGCAGCGAGAAGGTCAGGATCGACGGCTCCAAGCTGGCCGACGGGTCCTGGCTGGCCGGGATCTACGGCGACTACTGGACCGTGCAGAACCTGACCTTCCAGAACTCCCCGGCCCAGGGCTTCGTCGTGACCTCGTCCGTGGGCGGCGTCTTCAAGAACCTCGTCACCGCGAACAACGGCGACTCCGGGTTCACCCTGCGCGGCGACGGCACGACGAACAACCTCGTGCAGAACCTGGACAGCCACGGCAACTACGACCCGGCCGGACACGGGCAGAACGCCGACGGCATCGCGGTCAAGTTCGGCTCCGGCACCGGCAACAGGATCACCGGCGCCCGTCTCTACAACAACTCGGATGACGGTCTCGACCTCTGGCAGTTCTCCTCCCCGGTCACCATCGAGCACTCCTGGGCGTTCGGCAACGGCAAGAACCGCTGGAACGACTCGGCCTTCGAGGGCAACGGCAACGGCTACAAGCTGGGCGGCGGGGGTGTCACGGTCGCGCACGTCGTCAACAACAACGCGGCCTGGGACAACACGCTGAACGGGTTCACCGAGAACTCCAACCCGGGTGCGATCGTCCTGAACCGCAACACGGCGTACGCCAACGCCGAGGCGGGCTTCTACTTCGCCACGGGCAAGGCCCGCCTGGCGCGGAACCTGGCCGTGAGCAACAAGGGCGGGCTGTCCAAGCTGGGCTCGTCGACGGTGTCCGCCGCGAACAACTGGGACAGCGGGGTCTCGGCGCCGTCCTTCAAGTCGACGGACGCGACGACGGCGTACAGCGCGCGGAAGTCCGACGGGTCGCTTCCGGCCACGGCGTTCTTGACCACGGGTTCCACGACGATCGGTTCGACGATGAACTGACGGTTGTACGCGGGCTGCCGGCCGGCTGTGGCTGGTCGCGCAGTTCCCCGCGCCCCCAGGTAAGCGAACGCCCCGCAGGTCGTCACCTGCGGGGCGTTCTCTGTGCCGGCCGAGGGGGGCTCTGCCGGCTCTGCTGACCGAGGGGGGCTCAGGTCAGCAGGTCTATGCAGTCGAACGAGGTGCCGGCGCTGAGGTAGGCCGTACCCCCCGAACCACTGACGATGTTGAGCTTCAGAACGTTGTACTGCGAGGTGTCCGTCTTCCACGCACTACTAGGGACGTTGAAGGAGAACGAATGGTTGTTCCCCCGGTATGAACCTGTGGTGAGAGAGCGGGTGTCGGGTTGTGCGGGAGCCGTGGGGATGGCCGAGACCCAGTCGTTCACCGTCACCCGCGGGCGCCCGTTGGCGAAGGCGTCCGTCACCCCGACCCTCAGAGTATGCGCGGCCGCCGCTTGTGCCGCGGTCAACTTGAAGTAGATCAGGATGCCGTCATTGACGTCCTTCCACATGTACGCCGGGAAGGAAGCGGCCTCGCTGCCGCTGCCGATCGTCACATTGCCCGTCCACTTCGACGCGCGGGCGTCGGAGGGATGGGCGTACGTCATCAGCTTGGCGTTCTTGAACTCACCGGGCGTGCCGTCCCAGTCGCCGAGCCGCCACAGGGCCTTCGCGGTGGACGGGTCACCGGCGATGCTCAACGAGTTCAGAGACGTCGTACCGCCCGCCGTGACCTTCACCGACGCTGTGTGCACGGCGAGTTCGCCCTTGTGGACGGTCAGCGTGTACGTCCCCGGCAGCATCCCCTTGCAGGAGAACCCGCCCGTGCCCGCCGCGGCCCTCGCCCAGTACTGGGCGTCCGCGTTGGCGAAGCCCACGGTGTACTCGTACCTGGCGTCCATCCCCTTCAGCCCGACGCCCGCCACCTTGCCGCGGCCGGCCGCGCCGACCCAGCCGGTGATGCCGAGGCCGTCCACCCAGGAGGTGTCGAGCTTGGCGTGGAAGAGGGCCGACGAGGGCGTACCGCCGTCGGTGAAGGCCAGCACATAGGGGCCCTGCAGGCCGAAGCGCTGGGCCTCGGTCTGGGCCTGGTTGTAGTGCAGGATCTCGTAGAGCCCCGCGCCCAGGTCGTTGGAGTGGCGCAGCAGCGAGCGGTAGAAGGGACCGCCCGAGGCCTTCTCGTGGTTGGAGCGCACCAGATACAGACCGACCGAGCCGGTGGTGAAGCCGACGTGGTCGTAGTCGATGACACGCTTGCCCGAGTAGTGCTTGGAGTGGGTCGTGCCGTCGCCGCGCTTCCAGACGTCACCGGCCTCGATGACCTTGTCGGAGGCCTCGATCCAGGAGTCCGAGCCCTCGTTGGGGAACATCCCGGGCTTGAGGCGGACGAGGTAGCGGGTCGCGGTGAAGGAGGCGTCAGCCTTGTTCGTCCAGGCGTAGACGTTGTTCTGTCCGCTGCGGGCCGCGTACCACTGGGTGATCGCGCCGTGCGCGGCCTTCACCAGGATCGTCGAGCCCACCTGCTTGATCGTCACCGTGGAGGCGCCGAGGCCGGACTCGACGTGCGAGTGCCTGCCGCCGTAGCCCTCGTACTCCTTGCCCTTGTAGGCGAGGGACGTGATGTCGCCGGTCGACTTGGAGACCTTGAGGACGAGCGAGGCTCCGGTGTCGATGACGTAGTTCTTGCCGTCGTCCTGGTAGCCGAAGGTCGCGGCGGACGCCGACGACAGCAGGCCGGTGCCGCCCGCGACGGCGGCGCCGGTGGCGGCGACGCCGATCGCGGAGGCCCCGAGCACGCGTCGGCGCGTGAGGTGTCTCTTGTGCGTGCTCAAGGGGATGGCTCCGTCATGCTTGAAGGTTCACTCACTCGTACGAAATGTCAGAGGAGGAGAACCTGCAGAAGGTTCCGTCGGCACCGGTACCGATCTGGGTCGGTTCGGCGCCCGTGTTGTTGCCCTTGAAGCGGACACAGGTCTTGATCTTCTTGCTGCTGTCGCCGTGGATGCGGACCTTGCGCAGCGCGGCGGTGTCGCCGTAGTTCGTGTTGATGCCCACGATCGAGTTCATCGGCGCGGTGACGTCCACGTCGTTGAGGATGATCGTGCGCTTGTACTGCGTGGAGCAGTTGCCGCAGCTGCGCACCAGCTTGCCGGAGTTCTCGACCTGGAACTTGCTCACGACCAGCTTGCCCGCGCCGTTGAACTGGAGGACCTTGTCCGAGCCGTTCTTCGCGCCGCCGCCGTAGACCGTGTACACGGACGAGGAGGACTTGCCCTTGAAGGTCGCCGCGTCCTCGCCGACATCCGTCCACCACACGTTCTGCAGTGTGCAGCTGCCCAGGCAGTGGACGCCGTCCGCGGCCGGGGTGCCGATGATCACGTTCTTGAGGACGGCACCGTCCGCCAGTTGGAAGACCGGGTCCTGGCCCTCGTCCTGGCTGTCGCCGCCGAGAGCGCCGCTGCCGTAGAACTGCTTGTAGCCGCCGTTGTAGGTGCCCGTGACCTTGATGGTGCTGCTCACGGCCTGCTTGCCGGTGGCGGTCGGCCAGGAGGACGCGGCGCTCGCGGAGGACAGCATCGTCGTCGTGACGACCGCCGCACCCGTGATGCCGAGGGCCGAGACTCCGGCGATCACCGCCCGGCGCTTGGAGACCTGGCGGCGGTGGCGGACGCGCTGTTCAGCTCGTGCAGTCATGCCCGTTCCTTGCGTGGGAGAGGATCCTTACGGCTCCTGGTCGCCACGGGTGAAGGAAAGGGTTGCCGCCCCTGCGGATTTCTTTACGAATCTCCGTCGGAGGACGCGTCGTCGCCCGAGTGGGAGGCGAAGTCGCCCTTCACCGCGAGCTGTTCGCCGCCCGCGGTGCCGGTCGCGGTGTACCGGTCGTCCGCCGCGTCGCGGCCGCCGCGCTCATGGTCGTACTGCCCCGCGAACACCCACTCGCCCTTGGCGACCTTGTGGCCCTCCTTGAGCGTCCAGGTGTAGACGAGGAAGCCGTCCTTCTCCTCGGTCGTCAGCGTGAAGTCGTCCTCGGGGAGCGAGCGCCAGGCACCGGCCGAGGTGACACCGCCGGTCTGCGCGACCTTCAACCGCACGGTGAGCGCGGTCAGTTCCTCGGAGGTCTTCAGGGTGATGTTGCTCTGCGCCCAGAAGTCGTTGCTGTGCGGGTCGACCGAGCCGTCCGACCAGAGGGGGCCGTCCTCCTCGCCGGAGGCGGTGACCGGGGGCTGGGCGGTGGGGGTCGCGGAGGGCTGCTGCCGCGTGGGGGTGCTGCTGGGCCTGCTGGTCTCCTGGGCCTCGCCCGGCGACGGGTCGGCCGGTTCGATCGGCGCCCGGCTCGTCGCGTCCGGCGACGGCTCGGGGGTCGCCGTGGTCGCCACGGTCTGCTGCGGAGCGTCGTCCTTCACGGCCGATGCCACCGCGTAGCCGCCGACGCCGAGCACACACGCGACCGCGGCCGTGGCGCTGACCACCCGGACCCAGCCGAACACCGGCGGACGGGTCGCCCGGTGGTCCGAGCGTACCTCCTCGGCCATACCGCGCTCGATCCGCGCCAGGATGCGCGCGCGATCGGGCTCGTGCTGTCCGGCCGCCTCGTGCAGCCGGGCGCGCAGCTCGTCGTGCACGTCCTGCTGCCTCATCGGTTCCGTCCTCCGGTCTCGCCGCCGCGCGCCATCGCCGCGTGCACCTTCTGCGGTACGCCCTGGGAGCCGAGCAGCCGCTGCAGTTCCGCCATGCCCTTGGACGTCTGGGACTTAACCGTACCCACGGAAACACCGAGTGCGAGAGCGGTGTCCTTTTCCGACAGGTCGAACGCGTGCCGGAGGACCACGCACGCCCGTTTGCGGAACGGCAGCCTGCGCAGCGCCTCTTGGACGTCCACGACACCCGCTATGTCCGGGTTCTCCGTCTTCTCCTCGCGCTGCGACCAGAACAGGGCGATCCGCCGGCGCTCGCGGACCGCGCTGCGGATGCGGGTGCGGGCGAGATTGGCGACGACACCACGGGCGTACGCTGCCGGATGGTCGGCCGCGCGCACCCGGTCCCAGCGGTTCCAGAGCGCGAGCAGCGCGTCCGCCGCGAGATCGTCGGCGGCGTCCGACTCGCCGGTCAGCAGATGGGCGAGACGGGACAGTTCGGCGTAGTGACGCTCGAAGAAGGCATGGAACTCCACGGAGGCTGCGTCGTCGACGACCGTGCCCACGGGCGAGACCTCCCTGTGTCTGTCATGTGAATGACATGTGATCATCCGGAGGTGGCCCGGACGAGATCCGGAAGCGTAGCAGTGATCAACCTCGTGGCTCGTACAGGGCTTCGAACGCAGTCTGGCCCACCGGACCCCGATTCCGTAACACGTTGAAAACCTGAAACGTGTTCAACGCGGGAACAATCCAGCCAGCATCCGCGCACAGATCAATCAGGCAACAAGGAGCAACAGCCATGTCCGACACGCAGAAGGTGGCCGACCGGCCGAGTAGCCCGCCACCAGCGGCGAACGGCGTCGACCGGTACTTCAAGATCTCCGAGCGGGGATCCAGCTTCGCCCGCGAGATACGCGGCGGCTTCGCCACATTCTTCACGATGGCCTACATCCTTGTCCTGAATCCCATCATCCTGGGCAGCGCCAAGGACAAGTTCGGCGACACCCTCGACCCGGTCCAACTCACCACCGCCACCGCCCTGGTGGCCGCGGTGATGACGATCATCATGGGCGTCGGCGGCAACCTGCCGCTCGCGCTCGCCGCGGGCCTCGGATTGAATGCAGTCGTCGCCTTCCAGATCGCCCCGCTGATGAGCTGGGACGACGCGATGGGCCTTGTCGTCCTCGAGGGCCTGCTGATCTGCGTCCTGGTGGTGACCGGTCTGCGCGAGGCCGTCATGCACGCCATCCCGCAGCCGCTCAAGCAGGCGATCAGCGTCGGCATCGGTCTGTTCATCGCCTTCATCGGCTTCGTCGACGCCGGCTTCGTCAGCCGGATCCCCGACGCTGCGAACACCACCGTGCCGGTCCAGCTCGGCGGCACCGGCACCCTCTCCGGGTGGCCGATTCTGGTCTTCTGTCTCGGCGTGCTGCTGACGATCGGACTGCTCGCCCGCAAGGTCAAGGGCGCCATCCTGATCAGCATCGTGACCATGACGATCATCGCGATGATCATCAACTCGGCGGCCGACATCAAGAGCTGGGGTCTGACCACACCCGCGTGGCCCGACAAGCTCGTCGACACCCCGGACTTCGGGCTGATCGGTCACTTCAGCCTCTTCGGGGCGTTCAGCGCCGCCGACGTCGGTGTCATCACCGTCGTCCTGCTGATCTTCACCCTGATCCTGTCCGACTTCTTCGACACCATGGGCACGGTCGTCGGCATCAGCGCGGAGGCGGGCCTCCTCGACGAGGAGGGCAAGGTCCCGAACCTCGGCCGGGTGCTGCTCATCGACGGTGCGGCGGCGGTCGCGGGCGGCGCGGCGTCGTCGTCCTCCGCCACGTCGTACATCGAGTCGGCGGCGGGGGTCGGCGAGGGGTCGCGCACCGGCTTCTCGAACCTGATCACCGGTGGCCTCTTCGGCCTCGCCCTGTTCCTGGGCCCGCTGCTCACCATCGTCCCGCTCCAGGCGGCCGCCCCCGCCCTGGTCGCCGTCGGCTTCCTGATGATGACCCAGGTCAAGCACATCGACTGGGAGAAGTACGAGATCGCCATCCCGGCGTTCCTCACCATCGCCGTGATGCCGTTCACGTACTCGATCACCAACGGCATCGGCGCGGGCTTCGTCGCCTACGTCGTGATCAAGACGGTCCTCGGCAAGGCCAAGGAGATCCACTGGCTGCTGTGGGGCACCTCGGCGCTGTTCCTGATCTACTTCGCGATCGACCCGATCGAGCAGATCCTCGGCGCGAAGTGAGCTGACACCGGCAAGGGTGAAGGGCCGTCCTCAGGGGGGAGTAGGACGGCCCTTCGGCATGGGGACGGGGCCCTTGGGTTCTTCAGGTTCCTCGGCTAGCTCTTCAGCGCCGCCTGCATCATCGCCTTGGCCACCGGCGCCGCCAGTCCGTTGCCGCTGACCTCGGAGCGCTCCGCGTCGGACTGCTCCACCAGGACCGCGACGGCGACCTCCTTGCCGTCGGCCTTGCCGTACGAGGTGAACCAGGCGTACGGCGACTTGCTGTTGTTCTCGCCGCGCTGCGCGGTACCCGTCTTGCCGCCGACGGTCGCCCCGTCGATCTGCGCGTTGGTACCGGTGCCGTCCTTGACGACCGTCTGCATCGCGGACTGGAGCTGCTCGGCGGTCTCGGAGCTGACGACCTCGGTCGTCGACGCCTCGTCGTCGTAGTTCTCCAGCGCATCGCCGCCGCTGTCCGTGATCTGCGACACCATGTGCGGCGAGACCAGCTTGCCGCCGTTGGCGATGGCCGCGGACACCATGGCCATCTGCAGCGGCGTCGCGGTGACATCGAACTGGCCGATGCCGGTGAGGGCCGTCGACGAGTCGTCCATGTCCGAGGGGTAGACGCTGGTGTACGCCCGCACGGGTACGTCCTGCGACTCGTCGTTGAAGCCGAACTTCTCCGCCATCGCCCGCAGTTTGTCCTGGCCGAGGTTGAACGCCATCTTCGCGAACACGTTGTTGCAGGAGTACTGGAGCGCGGTGCGGATCGAGGCGTTCTCGCAGGGCGCCGACTTGTTCTCGTTCTCCAGCTTGGTGACCGTGCCGGGCAGTGTGTACGGGTCCGGGCTGTCGGTCTTCTCGTCCACCGACGAGTACAGACCGTCCTCCAGCGCGGCCGCCGCCACGACCAGCTTGAACGTCGAACCCGGTGCCACCGGCTGCCGCAGCGCGCGGTTGGTCAGCGGCTTGTCGGACTCCTTGTCCAGCTTCTCGTACGCGTCTCCGTACGTGTTGGCGTCGGCCAGTGCCGAAGGGTCGTACGACGGCGTCGACACGACGGCCAGGATCTTGCCGGTCGCCGGATCGACCGCGACGGCCGCGCCCTGCTTGTCGCCGAGCGCCTCATAGCCGGCCTTCTGTACATCCGGGTCGATCGTCGTGACCACGTTGCCCGGCTCGGCCCGCTGGTTGGTGACCGTGTCCATCACGGACTTCAGCCGGGTGTCCGTGCCGTTGAGGATGTCCTTGTAGACACCCTCCAGCTGGGTCGGATTGCCCGTCTGCGAGGCGAAGCCCGTCACCGCCGCGTAGAGCTCGCCGTTCTTGTACGTGCGCTTGTACGCGAGGTCTCCGCCCTTCGTCCGCGTGGAACCGGTGATCGACTCACCGGCCACGATGATGTTCCCGAGCGGCGACGAGTACGTCTCGATCGCATTCCGCCGGTTGTCGCTGTCGTCCGCGAGCGCCTGGCCGTCGTAGAACTGCACCCAGGTCGCCCGCACCAGCAGAGCGAACACCAGCAGCAGCGCGAAGACCGATGCGCGCCTGATCGTCTTGTTCATTCCGCTCAGGTAGACGAGCAGAGCACCGCGAATCGTTCCCGCGCGTCCGCGTTTCTCATGGGACGTTCATGCGCGGCGCCGTCAGACGCCCAGCGTCAGGACGACCTCGTCGATCTCCTCGCCGCGGGCGTTCGCGTACCCCCGCGCATGGGCCGACAGCCGGAAACCGCACTTCTCCAGCACGCGCCGGGAACCGGCGTTGTCGGCGGCGGCGCGGGCGTACAGCGGGCGCTCGGGTACCTGGGTCACCAGCTCGCGCAGGGCCGCCGTGGCGATGCCCTGCCCCCAGTACGCGCGGTCGATCCAGTACGTCACCTCGCGCTCGTTCGGTTCGCCGTACACCGAAGCGCTGCCCACCACGTCCCCGTCCGCCAGGACCGTGCGATGCACGGCGTCGGAGGCCCGGATGCGTTTCCAGTGGGCGTCGAATGCGTCCCGGTCGGTCGGGTCCTTCGAGGTGAAGGCCGCCATGTGCAGGGCTTCGGGATCATTCATCTGCCGGAAGAACACCGGAAGATCGCTGTCGTGGACCTCTCGGAGCGTGATCTGCATGCCTCAGAGCCTACGGGTGGCCAGTGTCAGCCGGTCCCGCGCGTCGAACAACGCGTCCTTCACCATCTGTTCGTGCGCCGGCGTGAGCCGGGCCACCGGCACCGAGCAGCTGATCGCGTCCCGCGCCGGGGTCCGGTAGGGGATCGCCACGCCGAAGCAGCGCAGCCCCAGCGTGTTCTCCTCGCGGTCCACGGCGAAGCCCTGCTCCCGCACCAGGTGCAGTTCCTCGATGAGCTTCTCCCGGTCGGTGATGGTGTTCTCGGTCAGCGCCGGAAGTGTCTCCGGGAGCATCTTGCGGACCTGCTCGTCGGTGTAGGTGCTGAGCAGCGCCTTGCCGAGGGAGGTGGAGTGGGCCGGCAGCCGACGGCCGACCCTGGTGAAGGGGCGCAGATAGTGCTGCGACTGCCGGGTGGCCAGGTAGACGACGTTCGTCCCGTCCAGACGCGCCAGGTGGATGGTCTCGGTCGTGTCGTCCGACAGCCGGTCCAGTGTCGGACGCGCCGCCGCGACCACCTCGTCGCCGTCGATGTACGACGTGCCGACCAGCAGCGCCCGTACCCCGATGCCGTACCGCGTGCCCGTCGCGTCCGTCTCCACCCAGCCCAGCTCCACCAGCGTGCGCAGCAGCATGTAGAGGCTGGACTTGGGATAACCGACGGCCTCCTGGACCGCCGCGAGGGAGTGCATGCCGGGGCGTCCGGCGAAGTATTCGAGCAGTTCAACCGTCCGTACCGCGGACTTGACCTGCGCCCCGCCGCCCGTCTCGCCTGCCGACATCGCCCTTGACCCCTTCGTTGGACGGGAAATAGTCTCCAACAGCATATTCACCATCAGGGACAGCGTTCAGTATATCGAACGACCCTGGTGGATGACCTAGGAACTGTGTGGAGGGACCTGCGGTGGCAGCAGCACCAGTCTGGAGTGTCGACCCCCGAACCGGGAAGCAGCGTGAGCAGGTTGCCGTGGAGGCTACCGCCCAGGAGGTGGACGCCACCGTCCGGGCCGCGCACGACGCCCGCGGCGCTCTCGCCGACCGGACGGTTCGCGCCGCGTTCCTGCGTACCGCCGCCGACAAGCTGCAGACCGCCAAGGACCAGCTCGTCGAGGCGGCCGACGCCGAGACCGCGCTCGGCCCGGTCCGGCTCACCGGCGAACTCGCCCGCACCAGCTACCAGCTGCGGGCCTTCGCCGACATCGTCGACGAAGGAGCCTTCCTCGACGTCGTGATCAACCACCCCGACGACACCGCGACCCCGCCGATCCCGGACCTGCGCCGCTACAAGGTGCCGCTCGGCGTCGTCGCCGTCTACTCGGCCTCCAACTTCCCCTTCGCCTTCTCCGTCGCCGGCGGTGACACCGCGAGCGCGCTGGCGGCCGGCAACCCGGTCGTCGTCAAGGCACACCCCGACCACCCGGGCCTGTCCGAGCTGGTCGCGGCCGTCCTGCGCCGGGCCGCATCCGAGCACGGCATCCCCGAGAGCGTGCTCGGTCTCGTGCACGGCTTCGAGGCGGGCATCGAGCTGATCAAGCACCCGCTGGTCGCCGCCGCCGGCTTCACCGGGTCCATCCGTGGCGGGCGGGCCCTCTTCGACGCGGCAGCCGCCCGTCCGGTCCCGATCCCCTTCCACGGCGAGCTGGGCTCCCTGAACCCCGTCGTCGTCACCGAGGCCGCGGCCGCCGAGCGCGCCGAGGCCATCGGTACGGGGCTCGCGGGCTCCATGACGCTGGGCGTCGGCCAGTTCTGTGTGAAGCCGGGCCTGGTGCTGGTGCCGTCGGGCGCCGCCGGTGACGGTCTGATCAAGTCCCTCACGGACGCCGTCAGCGACACCGACGCGGGCGTGCTGCTCGACCACCGGATGCGGGACAACTTCATCGCCGGGGTCGCCGAGCGCGCCGAACTGGCCGACGTGGAGACGCCGGTCACGCCGGGCTCGGGCGGTGACCACACGGTGAGCGCGGGCTTCCTGACGGTGCCGGCGGACAGGCTGGCCGCCGAGGGCGAGCACGATCTGCTCCTGGAGGAGTGCTTCGGCCCGGTGACGGTCGTGGCGCGCTACGACGACGACGCGCAGGCGCGGGCCGTGCTGTCGCGTCTGCCGGGCAACCTCACCGCGACGGTTCATCTGTCGACCGAGGAGACCGAGGGCAAGGGGCGTGGCACGGAGATCCTGGCGGAGCTGACGCCGCTGGCGGGCCGTGTGCTCGTCAATGGCTGGCCGACGGGGGTCGCCGTGGCGGCGGCTCAGCATCACGGCGGTCCGTACCCGGCCACGACGTCGACGTCCACTTCTGTGGGCGGTACGGCTATCGAGCGGTGGATGCGGCCGGTCGTGTACCAGACGACTCCGGAGGCTCTGCTGCCGGTGGAGTTGCGGGACGACAACCCGTTGGGGCTGCCGCGTCGGTTCAACGGGCAGCTGGAGCGATAGCGCCGTAGGGGTGCGGGGCTGTGTGGCGGCTGCGGGTTCGTTGCGGCCTGTCGCGCAGTTCCCAGCGCCCCTAGGTGGGGACACTCACCCTGGGACAATCAGTCGATGGACATCTCGCTTTCCGAACTGCCCTTTCCCCTCCGTACCTACGGACCCGACGGGCACTGGTCCTACGAGGACGGTGTGCTCACCGGGTGGGCCGGGCCCCGGCAGGACCGGTTCGTGCCGCCCACGGCCGAAGGGCTCGATCCCGCCTCCGACGCGCCGCGGCTGCTCGGTGCGCCCGAAGGGGACTTTCAGCTCATCGCGCGGGTCACCGTGGGGTTCAACGCGTCCTTCGACGCCGGTGTGCTCTACGTCCATGTCGGCGACCGGGCCTGGGCCAAGCTCTGTCTGGAGTACTCCCCGGACGTGGCCACCATCTGCACGGTGGTCACCCGGGGACACTCCGACGACGCCAACTCCTTCACCGTGGACGGCAGTTCGGTCTGGCTCAGAGTGAGCCGCACCGGCCGCGCCTTCGCCTTCCACGCCTCCCGGGACGGCGAACGCTGGATATTCGTCCGGCTGTTCACCCTCGACGACGAGAAGAAGAGCGACGCCGCCCTCGTCGGCTTCATGACACAGTCCCCGATGGGCGAGGGCTGCGTCGTGACGTACGACCACCTGGAGTTCAGGCCCGACTGGCCGAAGGACCTGAGAGACGGAAGCTGAACAGCCACGTCACCGCGAACAGGGCCGCGCCGATCCCGAGACTCTCCCGCATCCCCTCGACGAACCCGTGGGAGACCAGCGTCCCGAACACGGCGATGCCCAGCCCTCCGGCCGTCTGGCGGGCGGAGTTGAGGACGCCGGCCGCCAGGCCGGCTCGCTCCGCCGGTACCGCCTCCATCATCAGGGACGTCAGTGGTGGCACCGTCAGCGCGCAGCCGACGGACAGGGGGATGAGCAAGGCCGCCACCAGGGCCGCGGGGGTCTCCTCGTCGACGCACACGAGCAGCAGCAGGAGACCGGCCGTCGCCAGGCCCTGGCCGATGAGGATCGGCACCCTCGGCCCGTAGCGCCCCGCCAGCCTTCCCGCGGACACGTTCGACGCCGCGATCAGCCCCGACATCGGCAGGAACAGCAGCCCGGCGTACAGCGCCGAATGCCCCTGGACCTGCTGGAAGAAGAGGGAGAAGACGAACACCACCCCGTAGAAGGCCACACTGCACGCCACCCCCGCCGCGACCGCCACGGAGACGGCCCGGGTACGGAACAGACCCGGCGGGACCACCGGATGCGCCTGTCGCGCCTCGACCCGCACGAAGAGAACGCCCGACACCACGGCCACCGCCAGCGCCACCAGCCCGGTCGCCCCGCCCTCGATCACCGCGAACGTCAGCGCCGTCAGGGCCACGATCGCCGTCAGCTGTCCGGGCAGGTCGAGAGGGGCCGGACGCCGCTCCGACCGAGGGGCCCGCACCAGCAACGTCAGCGCCACAGCCCCCAGCGGCAGGTTGATGAAGAAGATGCCCCGCCAGTCCCAGGCCGTCGTCAGCGCACCGCCCGCCACCGGCCCCAGGGCGACGGCCACCGAACCGCCCGCGGCCCACGTGGCCACGGCACGCGCCCGGCGCGCGGCATCGGGATACGCCTGCCGTACCAGGGCCAGCGACGCCGGAAGCACCACGGCCGCCCCGACACCCTGCACGGCCCGGGCGCCGATCAGCACCGCCAGGTTCGGTGCCAGCCCGCAGGCCGCCGAGGCGAGGGTGAAGAGCAGGATCCCGATGGCGTACGCCCGGCTCGCCCCGGCCCGGTCCGCGAAGGCGCCGGTGGACAGCATGAGCGCGGCGAAGGCGAGGGTGTAGGCGTCCACCACCCACTGCAGGCCCGCCATCTCACCACCGAGCGCCGAGCCGATGGCCGGGAGGGCCACGTTCACCACGGACGCGTCGAGGGTGATCAGCGCGAAGCCGAGAAGGGCGGCGACCAGCGTGGTGGTGGGAGAGGTCCTCATGGACTGCGACTCCCCGGAAGAAGCGGTGAGTTGATGATTCTTGGCCAAGTGATTGCCGGACATGCCCCTCATGCTGCGGATCTTCACCGCCGTACAGTAGTGGCCTGAATGCCATACATCCGGAGGTTCTGGCCATGCCCCGCGCCCCGCACCGCGTCGTCGTCATCGCGCCGACCCCGGTCTCGATGTTCAACCTGGCCATCCCCGAGCTGCTGTTCGAGAAGGTCGAGGTGGACGGCGGCCAGGGCTACGAGGTCGTCGTCTGCACCCCGGACCCGGGCCCCGTCGCCACCACCGGCGGCCTCGCCCTCCACGTCGACCGGGGTCTGGACGCGGTCGGGGGCGCCGACACGGTGGTGGTGGCCGGGACGGGCCACCGCTACGCCCCCGACCCGCGCACCATCCACGCCGTGCGCGAGGCGGCGGCGGCCGGCAAGCGCGTGACCTCCATCTGCAGCGGCGCATTCGTACTGGCCGAGGCGGGCCTCCTGGACGGCCGCAGCGCCACCACGTACTGGCAACTGGCGGACGAACTGCGCGACCGCTACCCGTCCCTGGACCTCCAGGGCGACGTCCTGTACGTACAGGACGGCCAGATCCTCACCTCCTCCGGCTACGCGGCCGGCATCGACATGTGCCTGCACATGATCCGCACGGACTACGGCGCCGCGGTCGCCAACGAGGTGGCCCGCCTCTCCCTGGTGGCCCCCGTACGGCCGGGCGGCCAGAGCCAGTTCACCCAGACCCCGCTGCCCCCCGAACGCGGCACCGCCTGCGCCGACACCCGGGGCTGGGCCATGCGCAACCTCGACAGGCCCCTCACCCTCACCGACCTCGCCCGCCACGCAGGCGTCTCGGTACGCACCCTCACCCGCCGCTTCCACGCGGAGAGCGGCGTCAGCCCCCTCCAGTGGCTCCTGCACCAGCGCGTCGAGCGCGCGAAGGAACTCCTGGAAACGACCACCCTCCCCATGGACCAGGTGGCCCGTTCCTGCGGCCTCGGCACCGCCGACTCGCTCCGCGCCCATCTGGTCCGCCGCACCGGTCTGACACCGAGCGCCTACCGGGCCCAGTACAGCCGCCTGGGAACCGGGCCGACCGAGGTCACGTCCTCCGTTGCATGATCCATGACAGGGCCGTAGGAGCCCGAGTGATCCGGACCGCCGTACCCGCCGAGGCGGAGGCCGTCACCGCCCTCCACGCCCGCGCCCGGGCCACGTACTACCCCGACGGCGTCCCGGACGACGGCACCGACTGGCTCGCCGCCTGGCAGGGCGCCATCGCCCGGCCGGACGGCCATGTCCTGTGCCTGGTGGACGACGGGCGCATCGTGGGGCTCGCCTCCTTCCGTACCTCCGAGGGAGCCCCGGCGGAAACGGTCAAGCTCTTCCAGTTCCACGTCGACCCCGACCGGTGGCGCTCCGGCGTCGGCACCGCCCTGCACACGGCCTGCGTCGAGCAGTGGCAGGCCGACGGCAAGCGGAGCGCCGTGCTGGAGGTGCATGTCGACAACGCGCGGGCGCGGGCCTTCTACGCACGTCAGGGCTGGGCCCCGCACCCCGTCGAACCGG
Organism: Streptomyces sp. NPDC002817; assembly: GCF_053592055.1. Taxonomy (NCBI): domain Bacteria; kingdom Bacillati; phylum Actinomycetota; class Actinomycetes; order Kitasatosporales; family Streptomycetaceae; genus Streptomyces; species Streptomyces sp. NPDC002817. Next base: position 115,533 of record NZ_JBSFUY010000008.1, on the reverse strand, counting down.
GGCAGCACCATCTGCGCATGACCCTCCTGCTGACCGGGGAATGAACCCCACTCCTTGAACGTTCACCCATTAACCGGAGGCCGTCTCCGTACCCGTGCGACCTGGAAAGAGCCGAAGACATGCGCGTCGAGATCTGGAGCGACATCGCCTGCCCCTGGTGTTACGTGGGCAAGGCCCGCTTCGAGAAGGCGCTCGAGGCCTTCCCGCACCGTGACCAGGTCGAGGTGGTCCACCGCTCCTTCGAGCTGGACCCGGGACGCGACAAGACCGACATCGGACCCGTCGTCCCGATGATCGCGAAGAAGTACGGCATCAGCGAGACCCAGGCCCAGGACGCCGAGGACAACCTCGGCACCCAGGCGGCCGCCGAGGGTCTGGCGTACCGCACCCGCGACCGCGACCACGGCAACACCTTCGACATGCACCGCCTGCTCCACCTCGCCAAGGCGCGGGGCAGGCAGGACGAGCTCATCCAGATCTTCTACAAGGCCAACTTCGCCGAGGAGCGCTCCGTCTTCGCCGAGGGCGGGGAGCGGCTCGTGGAGCTGGCCGTCGCCGCGGGCCTGGACGCCGAAGACGCCCGCAAGGTCCTCGCGGACCCCACTGCCTACGCCGACGACGTCCGCGCCGACGAGCGCGAGGCCGCCGAACTCGGTGCGAACGGCGTGCCGTTCTTCGTCCTCGACCGCAAGTACGGCGTCTCCGGCGCCCAGCCCGCCGAGGTCTTCGCCCAGGCGCTGACCCAGGCCTGGGGCGAGCGCCCGCCGCTGACGCTGATCGAGGACAACGGCGCGGAGGCCTGCGGCCCCGACGGATGCGCGGTACCGCAGCAGCACTGAGACGGCGCAGGTCGGGACGGACCCATAAGGGTTCCTTAGGGGAACCACGTAAAAATCCGCAATGGACTCATGCTTCGAGCGGCTTCACAGTGGATCCATGGAGACCTTCGAGAGCCTCGTCCGTACCGAGTTCGCCCCGAAGAACACCTTTCTGAACACCGCGTCCAGCGGTCTGCTCCCCGCCCGCACCGTGACCGCCCTGACGGAGGCCACGAGGATCCGGGCCGAGGGCAGGCCGCTGGACCCGCTGTTCGAGGACGTGGAGACGGCCCGCGCGACCTTCGCCCGCCTGGCGGCGGTGCCGACGCACCGGGTGGCGGCCGGTGCCTCCGTCTCCACCTACTCCGGCCTGGTCGCGGCCTCGCTTCCGGCGGGCGCCGAAGTCCTCACCGCGGAGGACGACTTCACGTCCGTCGTGAACCCCTTCCACGCCCGGGGCGACCTCAAGGTCCGCATCGTCCCCCTGGAGCGGCTCGCCGAGTCGGTCCGCCCGGAGACCGCCCTCGTCGCGGTCAGCGCCGCCCAGTCCGCCGACGGCCGCATCGCGGATCTGCCCGCGCTGCGCAAGGCCGCCCGGGCGCACGGGGCCCGGACCTACGTCGACTTCTCGCAGGCCGCCGGATGGCTGGCCATGGACGCGACCGAGCACGACTACACCGTCTCCACCGGCTTCAAATGGCTGCTCGGCCCGCACGGCGCCGCCTTCCTGGTGGTCCCGGAGGACTTCGGCGCCCTCACTCCTCTGCTGGCCGGCTGGGTCGCGGGTGAGATCCCCTGGAACAGCTGCTACGGCCCGATCGCCGAACTCGCCCACTCCGCCCGCCGGTTCGACATCAGCCCCGCCCTGTTCACCTATGCCGGCCTGCGCGCCTCCCTCTCCCTGATCGAGGAACTCGGCGTGGCCGCCATCCACGCCCACGACCTGGCCCTGGCCGACCGCTTCCGCGCGGGCCTCGCCACCCTCGGCCACGAACCCGTGCCGGCCCCCGGTTCGGCGATCGTCTCCGTCCCCGGACTCGGCGCGAAACAGCCCGCGTTGAGCGCGGCGGGCATCGAGGTCTCCGACCGCGCGGGCAATCTGCGCGCCGCCTTCCATCTCTACAACACCACCGCGGACGTCGACCGCCTCCTGGACGCCCTGTCCATCTGACCTACGGCGCGCGAACCATTGGCCATGGCCTGTTGTTGCGAACCGCTGGCGCGGGCCCGGCGAGAACGCTAGGAAAGGCACCAGGGGTGGTGGTGCCGGTGGAACACGCGGGCGATACGTCCGTGCGGCCTCCCGTCGACACGGAGCTGCACAGGCGGCTGGTGTACGGCGACGAGTCCGCGCTGACCGAGGCGTACGAGGCGTACGGCGGCCTGGTGCTGCGGATCGCCGTGCGGGTCACCCGGAGCCCGGGCGCCGCCGAGGACGTGGCGCAGGAGGTCTTCGCCCACCTGTGGAGCAGGCCGTACGCCTTCGACGCGGGCCGCGGCACCCTGCGCACCTGGCTCTCCATGCTCGCCCACCGGCGGGCCGTGGACTGGGTGCGCAGCGAGGCCCGGCACCGCAAGGCCGCCGGCGCCGACGACTCCGCGCTCCAGGCCATCCCCGAGCCCGGTCCCGGCCCCGACGAGACGGTCGTCGACCGGGAACGCTGCCTCCTGCTTCACTCGGCCCTCGCCGAACTCCCGCAGCACCAGCGGGAGGTGGTGCACCTGGCCTACTTCGCGGGCCGCACCTACCGGCAGGCCGCGGTCGAACTCGGCATCCCCGAGGGGACGGCCAAGACACGGTTGCGCACAGCGTTACGTACCTTGGCCGAGTCTTTGGCGGACCCACCCGATCCCGCGCTCGAAAGAGGCGCATGATGGCAGGAGACCTCGCGCGAAAGGGGGGCGTCCGGTGACCACCGAACACGACGGCGTACGCGACCTGCTGGCCGCCTGGGCCTTCGGAGCCCTGGACCCCGCCGACCGCAGAACGGTCCCGCTGCATCTGGCCGAGTGCGAGAGCTGCGCGGCGGAGGCGGAGCGGCTGCGGGAGACGGTACGACTTCTCGACGGCTCCGCGGCGAACGGCCCGGGTCGCCGCCCGGCCGCCGACATCCTCTCCGGCGCCCTGCGCACCCGCCCCGCCGCACCCCGGGTCGCGGCGCACGCCGCCCCCTACGCCGCGGCGGTGGCAGGACTCAAGGCGCTGCTGCCCGAGATCGAGGGCCGCTGGTCCACCCCCGTCGTGCACGACTGGGACGTGCACGCGACCGTCGCCCATCTCCTCGCCGCCGACGAGCACCTGGCGCGGCTGCTCGGCCTGGACACCCGTCTGCCGCTCTCCCGGATCCCGCACGACACCCACTGGGGCAAGGCCTGGAACGAGCGGACCGCCGAGGTCATCGCCCACGAGTACGGCCGTACACCCGAGGAGACCGTCGCCGACTGGGCGGCACAGGCGGGCGAACTGCTCACCGCGCCCGAGGCCCTCGATCCCGAACCGGCCGCCCGTGCGGTGATGTTGATGGGGGTACGGCTGCCGGTCGCCGACCACTACGTGGTGCGCGCCTTCGAGGCGTGGATCCACACCGACGACATCGGCCGCGCCCTCGGACTCGCCGTCCCGCCGCCGCCCGAGGCGCACCTGTGGCAGCTGGTCCACCTGGCCGTCCGCATCCTCGGCCTGGCCCTGGGCCGGGACGCCGAGCCGGTGCTGTTCTCGGTCACCGGCGGCGAACGATGGGTACTGGGCTCGCTGGACGAGCCCGTACGGGCCGAACTCACCCTGGATCCGGTCGACTTCTGCCTGCTGGTGGGCGGCCGCTACACCCCCGACGAGGTACCCCGCGGCACCTCGGGCGACGAGGACGCCGCACAGAACGTACTGGACCAGGCGTCCCGACTGGCCTGGCTCTGAGCGGTCTCGGCAGACCCGTCGACGCCCCGACCGTAAGACGTTCTACGGCGGGGGGCGTCGAAAGGCTGCACGGACTGCCAGGTGCTCAGCGGACGGGAGTGAAGTCCCGCGCGCCGATGAACTCGGGCCGGCGTATCGGTGCCGCGAACGGCTCCACGGCCGCGTTCTCCACACTGTTGAACACGATGAAGACATTGCTGCGCGGGAACGGCGTGATGTTGTCGCCGGACCCGTGCATGCAGTTGCAGTCGAACCAGGTCGCCGAACCGGCCTTGCCGGTGAACAGCTTGATGCCGTACTCACCGGCCATCGCGGTCAGCGCCTCGTCCGAGGGCGTGCCCGCGTCCTGCATCTGCAGCGACTGCTTGTAGTTGTCCTTCGGCGTGGCCCCCGCACAGCCGAGGAACGTACGGTGCGAGCCCGGCATGATCATGAGGCCGCCGTTGGTGTCGTAGTTCTCCGTGAGGGCGATGGAGACGGACACCGTCCGCATGTTCGGCAGCCCGTCCTCGGCGTGCCAGGTCTCGAAGTCCGAGTGCCAGTAGAAGCCGGACGCGCCGAACCCGGGCTTGACGTTGATCCGCGACTGGTGGACGTACACGTCCGAGCCGAGGATCTGCCGGGCCCGTCCGACGACGCGCTCGTCCCGCACCAGGCGCGCGAACACCTCGCTGATCCGGTGCACCTCGAAGACGGACCGGATCTCCTTGGACTTCGGCTCGATGATCGACCGCTCGTCCGCGCGGATCGCGGGATCGGTGACGATCCGCTCCAACTCCTGCCGGTAGACGGCCACTTCGTCGTCGCCGACGATCTGCTCGACGGCGAGGAAGCCGTCGCGCTCGAACGACTCCAGCTCACCCGTGCCGATCGGTCCCGGCGCTCCGGGCGCCGACCAGACGACCGGATCCTTGCGCGGGAGGGCCACCTCGGTGGCGCCGCGGCTGGGGTAGAGATCGGTGACGGTGGTCATGCGGTCACACCTCCTCGGGTTCGGTGAGCAGCGGGTAGACGCCGTTGTCGTCGTGGTCCTCCCGGCCGGTCACGGGCGGGTTGAACACACAGATGCAGCGGAAGTCCTCCTTGACCCGCAGCGTGTGCCGCTCGTGCCCGTCCAGGAGGTACATGGTCCCGGGCGTGATCGAGTGGGTCAGCCCGCTCTCGTGGTCGGTCAGCTCGGCCTCGCCCTCGACGCAGACGACGGCCTCGATGTGGTTCGCGTACCACATCGACGTCTCCGTACCCGCGTACAGGATCGTCTCGTGCAGCGAGAAGCCGACGCGCTCCTTGGCGAGGACGATGCGTTTGCTCTCCCAGGTGCCGGACGCGGCCCTCACATGGCGGTCGGTGCCTTCGATGTCCTTGAACGAACGGACGATCACGGTGCTGCGATGCCTCCTATGTAGACGGTTTGTACAGACGGTGGTTCAGACGGTTTCCCGTACGGAGCGGGCCAGGGCGCTGAGTCCCTCGTCCAGCTCCTCGGGGGTGATCGTGAGCGCCGGAAGCAGCTTCACGACCTCGCTCTCCGGACCCGACGTCTCGATGAGCAGCCCGAGCTCGAAGGCCCGGTGCGCCACCCGCCCGGCGCGCTCCTTGTCGTGGAACTCCAGGCCCCACACCAGCCCGCGCCCCCGGTACTCCTTCACATCGGCGAGGTTCTCCTCGGTGATGGAGATGAGGGCCTGCTCGATCTGCTCACCGCGCTTGCGGGTCTGCTTCTCCATCGCGGAACCGTCCGCCCAGTACGTCTCCAGGGCGGCGGTGGCGGTGACGAAGGCGGGGTTGTTGCCGCGGAAGGTGCCGTTGTGCTCGCCCGGCTCCCAGATGTCCAGCTCCGGCTTGAACAGGCAGAGGGACATGGGAAGGCCGTAGCCGCTGATCGACTTGGACACGGTGACGATGTCGGGCGTGATGCCGGCCTCCTCGAACGAGAAGAAGGCCCCCGTACGTCCGCATCCCATCTGGATGTCGTCGACGATGAGCAGCATGTCCTGCCGCTCGCACAGCTCGGCGAGCGCCTGCAGCCACTCCTTGCGGGCCACGTTGATGCCGCCCTCGCCCTGCACGGTCTCGACGATCACGGCGGCCGGTTTGTTGAGTCCGGAGCCCTGGTCCTCCAGGAGTCGCTCGAACCACAGGAAGTCCTCGACCGCGCCGTCGAAGTAGTTGTCGAACGGCATCGGTGTGCCGTGCACGAGCGGGATGCCGGCGCCGGCCCGCTTGAAGGCGTTGCCCGTGACGGCGAGCGACCCGAGGGACATCCCGTGGAAGGCGTTGGTGAACGAGACGATGGCCTCGCGCCCCTTGACCTTCCGTGCGAGCTTGAGCGCGGACTCGACGGCGTTGGTGCCGGTCGGGCCGGGGAACATGACCTTGTACGGCAGATCGCGCGGCCGCAGGACGACGTCCTGGAAGGTCTGCAGGAAGGCCCGCTTCGCGGTGGTGGACATGTCGAGCCCGTGCGTGACGCCGTCCCGCTCCAGGTAGTCGATCAACGCCCGTTTCAGGACGGGGTTGTTGTGCCCGTAGTTCAGGGATCCGGCGCCCGCGAAGAAGTCCAGGTACTCGTGGCCGTCCTCGTCGTACATGCGGCTGCCCTGCGCGCGGTCGAAGACGGTGGGCCAGCCGCGGCAGTAGCTGCGCACCTCGGACTCGAGGGTCTCGAAGACACTGAGGTCGGGCTGGGTGATGGTCACGAAGAATCGCTCCTCGATGCGTGGGGGAGTGCGTTCGGGTCGTCTCGGGTCGTCAGAGGGATAGGGGGCCGATGCGGTACAGGACTTCGGATTCGTGCGGCCCGTCGGGGAACAGGCCCGCGTCGAAGAGCACTTCACGCTCCAGGTCGGCGTCATGACGCTCGGCGAAGGCGCCGAACAGCCGCTCGGAGGCGGTGTTGCCGGGCGTGATGGTGGTCTCGACGGCGGTGATCCGCTGCTCGGCCGAGGCCCGCACGGCGAGTGCGTCCAGCAGCGCCCCGGCGAGTCCGCGTCCGCGGTGCGTCTCGTCCACCGCCACCTGCCAGACGAGCAGGGTGCGCGGACGGTCCGGCCGCAGGTATCCGGTGACGAAGCCGACCGGCTCCCCGCGCTCGTCCCGCGCGACGGCCGACGTCGCGGCGAAGTCGCGACACCACAGCAGATAGCTGTACGACGAGTTCAGGTCGAGGACCTTGGAGTCCCTCGCAATCCGCCACAACGCGGCGCCGTCCGCGACGGACGGTCGGTCGATTTGCAGTTCTGCTGTCGTGTCTGCTTGTGCGGCAGTCATGCGAATTGAATTTACCCAGGGAAATTAAAAATTGCATCGCCGAGAGGGGTTACGGGTCGGCGGTTCATGTGTTATCACGCGGGCGCGGGCGGACGCGTGAAAGGTGCGAGGTATGGGCGGTTTTATCCATACGAAAGGGCGCAAACTACCCCCGATGTGTAACGCGTCACAGCCATGTAATCCCCATGAGATCTGCCCGAATTCATCCGGTTGACGTTCGCAGAATCTTTGCGTTTAGGACGAGGGAAAGCGGGCAGACGAATACGGGAAGCTGCTCTGGAATGAATTCCAGAATTACCCCTGAATTAGGTTCCGGTCACCCCGTCGATTCGTTCCCGCAAGATGTCGGCATGCCCGTTGTGCCGGGCGTACTCCTCAATCATGTGGATAAACACCCACCGCAGGCTCACCTCCATCCCGGGAACGGGCCCCTCCATGACCCGCCCGGTGTCGTCGAGCGACCGCCCGGCGACGATCTCGCGTCCCCGGGCGATCTCCCGCCGCCAGACATCGAGCGCGTCCTCGAGCGTGCGGGCGGGATCAAGGCGGTACCCGGTCGCCTCGCCGAACACGGGCGGCACCTCGAGCCCCGCGACCACCCGCTGGAACCAGTTCCGCTCGACCTCGGCAAGATGCTGCACCAGCCCGAGCAACGTGAGCCCGGACGGCTCCGCGGAGGGGCACCGCACCTGCTCGTCGTCCAGCCCCGCACACTTCAGCTCCAACGTGGCCCGATGAAAGTGCAACCAGCTCTCCAGCATGGGGAGTTCACCGCCGGTGAGGAGGGGGACGGGGCGGCCGTCGGGGAGGGTGAGGGGCGTGTCGGTGGTCATGCGGGGAGCATGGCATGGGGGTACGGCATGCCGGAACGCACCTTTCAGCCCGCCCGCACCGTCCAGCCCGTCCGGCGTTTGAGGACGAGGCCCTTCGGGCCGATGGGGGTCCAGGGGGCGGAGCCCCCCTGGGGGCGGAGTCGAAGGGGCGGCGGTCCCTGGGGATGGGACGGGTCGGGGCGGCGGGGGCGAGAAAACCCGGCCCCAGCCCGAACACCTACCGCCAGCTGTCCTCCACAGCCCGCAGAGCCCCCTCCACATCCACATCCAGCCCCTGCTCACTCAACGCGGCCCCCAGCGCCGCGAGGCTCGCCCGCACGGCGCCCGGCGTCGCATCCGCGCCGTAGTGGTTGACCCGGATCATCTCCTTGGCCAGCGCGCCCCCACCCGCGGCCAGCGGCAGCGCCGGATCCGAGGCCAGCGCCCGAGCCACCAGCTCCGACGCCACCACCCCCGCAGGAGCCCGCAGGGTCGTGGCGACCGGCGCCGCGTCCCGGGCCTCGTACACATACGGCTCGAGTCCGCCGCCCAGGGCCACGGCGCCCGCCCGGGTCGCCGCGGCCGCCGACGCGTGGCGGGCCATCACCGCGTCGAGCCCGACCGACTCGATCCGCTCGACGCAGGCCTCCAGCGCCAGCATCTCCAGCTGGGCCGGCGCGTGCAGCAACGCCTTGCGTCCGCCGTCGACCCACCGCTCCTTCCAGTCCAGCAGGGACAGATACGACCGCCGAGGCGCCTGCGGGTTCGCCGCCATCCGGGCCCACGCCCGCGAGCTCACCGAAACCGCCGAAACACCCGCAGGCCCGCCCATCGCCTTCTGGGCCCCGATCACACACAGGTCGACACCCCACGCGTCCGGCAGCACCGGCTCCGCCCCGATCGAGGCGACGGCGTCCAGGTAGAACAGCGCACCGTGCGACCGCACCACCTCCCCGATCTCCGCGACCGGGTTGGTGTTGCCCGTCGCCGCCTCCGCGTGCACCAGCGAGACGAAGTCGATCGACGGATGCTCGGCGAAGGCCTCCCGGATCTGCTCCGCGGTCACCGCCGTGTGGAACGGCACCGCCAGATCGATCACGGTGGCCCCGCAGTCCCGCAGCCAGTCCCCGAAGGTCTGCCCGTACGGCCCGGTGATCACGTTCAGCGCCACGGTGCCGGGACCCGCGGTCGCGCGGATCGCCCCCTCCAGCGGCAGCAACGCCTCCCCCTGCATGATCACGACATCCTGCGAGGTGCTCAGCAGCCGCGCCACGCGGTCCTCGATCGACGCGAAGTGCGCCGCGCTGAGGGGGGCCAGGTCCAGGAAGGGGTGCGTCACAGTGGTGCTCTCTTCACTCACGGGATCAACGAATCGAGGGTAACCGGCACCCTCGGCACCCCGTCCCGCCACCGACTTCTTAGGTCAGACGGCCCTATAACCATCGGTTTGATTTGAGGGTCTCAAACTTCTCCTTATAATCGGAACCCGATATCCGGAACAGACAGTTCCCTCACAGGAGGCTTCCCCGTGAAGACGATCCTCGGGCGTCGGACCCGCATCCTGGCCGCCACCACCGCGACGGCCGGGCTCGTGCTCGTGGCCGGCTGCTCCTCGGACGACGACGGCGGCAGCGGCACCAAGACCGCCGCCGGCGGTGTCGAGCTCGTCAAGGCGGGGCAGCTCACCACCTGCACCCACCTTCCGTACCCGCCCTTCCAGTCGGAGATCGACGGCAAGGTGCAGGGCTTCGACGTGTCGCTGATCGACCTCGCCGCCAAGGACCTCGGCGTCAAGCAGGAGATCCTCGACACGCCGTTCGAGAACTTCAAGACCGGTGCGTTCCTCAACTCCGGCGAGTGCGACCTCGCGGCCGCCGGCATGACCATCACCGAGGAGCGCAAGAAGAACGTCGACTTCTCGGACCCGTACTTCGAGGCCACCCAGGCTCTCCTCGTCGACAAGGGCAGCGGCATCACGTCCCTCGCCGACGCCAAGTCCAAGAAGGTCGCGATCGGCGCCCAGGCGCAGACCACCGGCGAGGACTACGCCAAGAGCCAGGGCCTCGACCCGGTCTCCTTCGAGTCCTCCGACGCCGTCCTCAACGGTCTGCGCTCCGGCCAGGTCAAGGCCGTCGTCATCGACTACCCGGTCGTCCAGGGCTGGCTGAAGACCAAGGCCAACGCCGACGCCTTCCAGGTCGCCGAGCAGATCAACACCGGTGAGCAGTACGGCTTCACGGTCAAGAAGGGCAACACCAAGCTGCTCGCCGCCATCAACAAGGCCCTCGCCGAGGCCAAGTCCGACGGCACGTACAAGACGCTGTACGAGAAGTGGATCGGCCCCTACGACGAGTCCGCGGCCTCCGCGTCCCCGTCCGCCTCATGACGAGCTCCGGCGCACAACTCCAGCCTCGCAAGAAGGGCCTGACCCGGAGTCAGAAGCGCAGCCTGTCGCGCGGCGCCCAGTACGTCGTGTTCGTCGCGGCCGTCGTCGCCTTCGCGGCGTCGGCCGACTGGGGCCGGCTCAAGAACCAGTTCGCGCAGTGGGACATCGCCGAGCAGATGTTCCCGGACGTCATCACGCTCGCGCTGAAGAACACCGTGCTCTACACGCTGTCCGGCTTCGTGTTCGGACTCGTCCTCGGCATGGTCATCGCGCTGATGCGGCTGTCGTCGGTGGGCCCGTACCGCTGGTTCGCCGGCGTGTACATCGAGATCTTCCGCGGCCTGCCCGCCCTGCTGATCTTCATCTTCATCGGCGTGGCCGTACCACTGGCCTTCCCGGGGACCGAGATCCCCGGCGGCACCTACGGCAAGGTCGCCCTCGCGCTCGGCCTGGTGGCGGCCGCGTACATGGCGGAGACGATCCGCGCGGGCATCCAGGCGGTGCCCAAGGGGCAGCTGGAGGCGGCCCGTTCACTGGGCTTCTCGCCCGCGCGGGCCATGGTCTCGATCATCATCCCGCAGGCGTTCCGGATCATCCTGCCGCCGCTGACCAACGAACTCGTCCTGCTCTTCAAGGACTCCTCGCTGGTCCTCTTCCTCGGCGTCACCCTGGAGGAGCGCGAACTGTCCAAGTACGGCCGTGACCTGGCCAGTACGACCGCCAACTCCACGCCGATCCTCGTCGCCGGCCTGTGCTATCTGCTGGTGACGATCCCGCTCGGCTTCGTCGTGCGCCGCATGGAGGCGAAGGCCCAGGAGGCCGTGAAATGAGCCGACCGGAAATCGAAGTCCGCGCTCTGCACAAGTCGTTCGGCGACAACGAGGTCCTCAAGGGCATCGACCTGGAGATCGGCCAGGGCGACGTCGTCTGCGTCATCGGCCCCTCCGGATCCGGCAAGTCCACGCTGCTGCGGTGCGTGAACCTCCTGGAGGCACCCACCAAGGGCCAGGTCTTCGTCGGCGGCACCGAACTCACCGACCCCGATGTCGACATCGACGCCGTACGCCGCCGTATCGGCATGGTCTTCCAGCAGTTCAACCTCTTCCCGCACCTCACCGTGACCGAGAACCTCACGCTGCCCCAGCGCAGGGTGCTCAGACGGGACAAGGCACAGGCGGCGAAGGTGGCCGCCGAGAACCTGGAGCGGGTGGGCCTGTCCGAGAAGGCGAACGCCTACCCGGCCTCCCTCTCCGGCGGCCAGCAGCAGCGGGTCGCGATCGCCCGTTCGCTCTCGATGGGCCCCGAGGTGATGCTCTTCGACGAGCCGACGTCGGCACTGGACCCGGAGCTGGTGGGGGATGTGCTCGCGGTGATGCGGATGCTGGCTCAGGAGGGCATGACGATGATGGTCGTCACCCACGAGATGACGTTCGCGAAGGAGGTCGCCGACAGGGTGGTCTTCATGGACGGGGGAGTGATCGTGGAGGACGGCACCCCGGCCCAGGTCATCACGAACCCGAGCCATGAACGCACCCGGCATTTTCTGTCGCGGCTCCTGGACCCAGCGATGGCAGATGTCGAGGAAGAGGACAAGCGCGCCCCCTAGGGGCGCGGGGAACTGCGCGACAAGCCCCCACCGGGCCGCAGCCGAAGAACAACCCGTCGAGCGAAACGCATATCGTGCGGTACATGAGTGATCAGGTGGCGCTGCACGTAAAGGGACGGGTCCTCGTCGGCCCGGAGGACGTCCGAGACGAACTCTGGGTCCTCGACGGCCGCATCACCTACGACCGCCCCCTCGGCGCCCAGGACGTCCGCACCGTCGAGGGCTGGACCCTCCCCGGCCTGGTGGACGCACACTGCCACGTAGGCCTCGGCCCGCACGGCCCGGTCGATATCGACGTAGCCGAAGCGCAGGCCCTCACCGACCGGGACGCCGGCACCCTGCTGATCCGCGACGCCGGCTCCCCCTCGGACACCCGTTGGACCGACGCCCGCGAGGACCTCCCGAAGATCATCCGCGCCGGCCGCCACATCGCCCGCACCCGCCGCTACATCCGCGGCTACGCCCACGAGATCGAACCGGACGACCTGGTCGCGTACGTCGCCCAGGAGGCCCGCCGCGGCGACGGCTGGGTCAAGCTCGTCGGTGACTGGATCGACCGCGAAGTGGGCGACCTGGCCCCCAGCTGGCCGCGCGACGCGGCGCAGGCGGCGATCGCCGAGGCCCACCGCGTGGGCGCGAGGGTGACGGCCCACTGCTTCGCGGAGTCGTCGCTGCGAGACCTGGTCGAGTCGGGCATCGACTGCGTCGAACACGCCACGGGCCTCACCGACGAACTGATCCCGCTCTTCGCCGACCGCGGCGTGGCGATCGTCCCGACCCTGGTCAACATCGCCACGTTCCCGAAACTGGCCGAGGGCGGCGAGTCCAGGTTCCCACGCTGGTCGGCCCACATCCGCCGCCTCCACGAACGCCGCTACGACACGGTCCGCAGCGCCTACGACGCCGGCATCCCGGTCTACGTCGGCACCGACGCCGGCGGCACCCTGCCCCACGGCCTGGTCGCGGCCGAGGTCGCGGAACTGACCAGGGCGGGCATCCCCCCGACCGAGGCGCTCGCGGCGACGACCTGGGCGGCCCGCGCGTGGCTGGGCCGCCCGGGCCTGGAGGAGGGCGCCGCGGCCGACCTCGTGGTGTACGACGAGGACCCACGGGCCGATGTACGCGTACTGGCGGCGCCGCGACGGGTCGTGCTGAACGGGCGCGTCGTTGACGGAGCGTGACCGAAAGTCGCCCCACTTCGTTGTGCACTCCGGCTCTCGAACCGGCGCGTCAACGGGAGCGCTCGCACACATGGGGGTCCAGGGGTGACTTCGAGGAACACCCGTGCCGCACGATTCGAAAAGGTTCACGGAAACACCACGTTGGGGTGAAGTCCCGCCGGACTGCTGACTGTTCACTCTGAGTACGTAATTCTTGCCGGGTCCCGAGCAAGTCTCCTCTGAGGGGTCCCCACCTTGAACGGCAAGAACTTCCGCATGCCCGCACGCCGTCTCGCGACCGTCGCGACGGCCACGGTCCTGGCCGCAGGTCCCGCGGTCCTGGCCGGCGCCGGCTCCGCGCACGCGACCGGTGACGAAGGACGCGCGAGCGCCGTCGTCCTGCGTACCGGGCTCGACGTGTCCCTGCTCAACAAGACCGTGAACGTCCCGCTCGCGGTCTCCCTCAACGAAGTGCAGGCGCCGCAGAGCGCCGAGAAGACCGCGCTGAGCGCCCAGTTGAACGGCGTCGACGGCGGAAAGGCCTTCAGCGTGCTCGACGCGCAGGTGGCGTCGGCGAAGGCGGACGTGACCGACGCCAAGGCCGAGGCCTCCACCACCCTCGCCCACGCCGAGCTCCATGTCCCCGGCCTGCCCCTGCTCTCGCTCATCGAGCTCGGCACGGTCACCTCCAAGGCGACCTGCGAGGCCGGCAGGACCCCGACCGCCACCTCCAACCTGCTGGGCTCGGTGACCGTCCTCGGCAAGAAGGTCACGCTCACTGCCGGCGGCCCGACCGAGGTCAAGGTGCCCGGCGTCGGCGAGGTCCGTCTCGACCTCTCCAGGACCGAGACCACCACGAACACGGCAGCCGCCACCGCCCTCGAACTCACCGTCTCCATCAACCCGTTGAAGCTCAACGTGGCCGAGGTCGAGGGAACCCTGACACTGGCGAAAGCCACCTGCGAGACCCCGGCCGCACCCGCCGCCGCGACCACTCCCGCGGGAGACGTGGAGCCCCAAGGCGCCCCCGCCGAGGCAGGGTTGGCCGAGACCGGCGGCAGCTCGACGACCCCGTACATCGTGGGCGGCGCCCTCGCCCTGCTCCTCGTCGGCGGGGGAGCGGTCGCGGTCGCCCGCCGCGCCAGGAACTGATCCCGGGGTCCCGAAGGTCAACAGCCTTTCTCTGTCAGAGCTGTTGACCGACCAATGAAAACGTTTTAACTTCCTCTCGCTCCGACTTCGAGACGTGAGGGGGACCCGTGGCCGCTGTACTACGGGAACGTGCAGGTACCGAGGAGGTGAAGGAGGCGCGCCGTCGTTCCGGCGGTGCGCCCCGACGGCGAAAAGGTTTTCAGGGCAGGGCCTCACGATCCCTGGTCCTGCTCATGCTGCCCGGCCTCGCCTACTTCCTGCTCTTCCACTACGGCGCCCTCGTCGGCAACGTCATCGCCTTCAAGGAGTACGTCCCCTTCGACGGGATCTGGGGCAGCCCCTGGGTCGGACTCGGCAACTTCCAGCGGATGTTCGAGGACGGGGCGTTCTGGGACTCGGTCCTCAACACCCTCTGGATCTCCGTCCTCCAGCTGGTCTTCTTCTTCCCGGTGCCGCTCGCCCTCGCCCTGCTCCTGCACAGCCTCACGTGGAGCAGCGTCCGCCGGTTCGTGCAGTCGGTGGCGTATCTCCCGCACTTCATCTCGTGGGTGATCGTCGTCGCCCTCTTCCAGCAGCTCCTCGGCGACACCGGGCTGCTCAACTCCGGCCTGGACGGCATGGGTCTGCACACCGTCGACATCATCGGCAACCCCGACGCCTTCAAGCCGCTCGTCGTCGCCCAGGTCGTCTGGAAGGACGCCGGCTGGGGCACGATCATCTTCCTCGCCGCCCTCGCCCAGGTCGACGAGCAGCAGTACGAGGCCGCCGCGATCGACGGCGCCGGCCCCTGGCGGCGTTTCTGGCACGTCACGCTGCCCGCCATCCGCCCGGTGATCGTGTTGCTGCTGATCATGCGGCTCGGCGAGATCCTCTCCGTCGGCTTCGAGCAGATGCTGCTCCAGCGCGACGCGGTCGGCCCGGAAGCCGCCGAGATCATCGACACCTTCGTCTACTACCAGGGCATCGTCGGCGGCGACTACGGATTCGCCGCCGCCGCGGGCCTGTTCAAGGGCGTCATCGGCGCCCTTCTCGTCTACGCCGCCAACAAGGTCGCCCACCGCCTCGGCGAACAGGGGGTCTACAAGTGAGCAGCCATGTACGGCCCGGCTGGATGGAGAAGCCGAAGCCGCTGACCCAGGCAGCCAAGGGCCTGGCCCTCGTGGCCGTCGTCCTCCTGGTCTGCGTCCCGTTCCTCGTCATCGTCTCGACCTCACTCGCCTCCACCGACGAGGTCGTGGCCAACGGCGGCTGGGTGCTCTGGCCGACCGAGCCCTCGCTCGACGCCTACCGCGACATCCTCGACGGCGGCATCGTCACCCACGCCCTCGGCGTCAGCGCGGGCGTCACGATCGTCGGCACCCTGCTCAGCCTCGCCTGCACGGTCACCCTCGCCTACGCCCTCTCCCGCCCCGGCGTCTTCGGCGGCAGGCCCGTCCTGCTGCTCGTCCTGTTCACGTTCCTCTTCCCGCCCGGCATGATCCCGAGCTTCCTGCTGGTCAAGGAGCTGGGCCTGCTGGACAGTTACGCCTCGCTCGTCCTGCCGGTCCTCGTGAACGTCTTCAACCTCGTCGTCCTGCGCGGCTTCTTCCAGGGCATCCCCGAGGAGCTGTACGAGGCGGCGCGCCTGGACGGGGCGGGGGACTGGCGGGTGCTCTTCTCGGTCGTACTGCCGCTGTCCAAGGCCGCGTTGGCCGTCGTAGGACTCTTCTACGCGGTGGCGTACTGGAACTCCTGGTTCTACGCCTCGCTCTACCTGGAGAGCGACCACTGGCCCCTCCAACAGGTGCTGCGCACCTACGTGGTGGCCGGTTCCGGACTCACCGACGCCACCACCGGCGAGGGCACGGTCACCGCCCCGCAGACCGTGCAGATGGCGGTCCTGGTGATCGCCACCGTGCCGATCCTGCTCGTCTACCCCTTCCTGCAGAAGTACTTCACCAAGGGCGTGCTCACCGGCGCCATCAAGAGCTGACGCAAGCTCCCACAAGCTGACACGAGGTGATTCACCCATGCCCCGCATGTCCCGTCGCACCCTGCTCGGCTCCATGGCCGCCGTCGCCGTCCCGGGCGTACTGACGGCCTGTTCCACCGGCTCCGGCGACAGCGACGTCTCCAACGCCGGCAAGAAGCTCGCCCCCTGGCCGTCGTACCGGCCCGCCACCGGCCCCAAGCCCGACCTGGCCCCCACCGACGCCGGTGTCCAGGCCGGATACACCGCCTACCCCGCCGAGTTGGTGAAGTCCGTCGCCCGCACTCCGGGCGACGGCTCCACGGTCAAGGTCATGTCGGTGTCCTTCGGCACGCCGCCCAAGCCGGCCTCCGCCAACCAGTTCTGGGCGGCCGTCGAGAAGGCCCTCGGCGTGAAGATCGAGTACACGATCATCTCCCAGGCCGACTACCAGAAGAAGATGGCGACGGTGATGGCGGGCGACCCCGACAGCCTGCCGGACATCATCAACATGTTCTCCGGGTTCGTCCTGCCCCGTGAGGCCGAGTTCGTGCAGCGCAGGGCCGAGGACCTCACCCCGTTCCTCTCGGGTGCGGCCGTCGCCGACTACCCCAACCTCGCCAACATCCCCACCCACGCCTGGCACGACATGGGCCGCATCGGCGGCCGTGTCTACGGCATCCCCCTGGAACGCCCGCTGCCCGGCTCCACCCTCTGGCTCAACCAGGGCTTGTTCACCGACGCCGGCATGACGGAGGGCTGGACATCGGAGGACTTCGCGGCCGTTGCCAAGAAGGCCACGAGCGGCCGTACCTACGCTCTTGGTGCCGCCCAGGGGTCCCTGTTCGGCAACGCCGTGCACTCCGCCGCGCACAACGCACCGCAGGAGTGGGCCGTCACCAAGTCCGGTGTCTTCCAGCCGGGTTGGGCCGACGAACGCTTCAAGGCCGCGATCGCCTTCCAGGCCGGACTGCGGAAGGGGGGCGCGTACCACCCGGACGCGACCTCCATCTCCCAGATCGACCTGACGACCCTCTTCTACAACGGCACCGTCGGTTCCATGCAGGACGGCTTCGGCGCCTACCTCCCCAAGTACCGTGAGAGTCAAGGCAAGTTGACCCCGGCAGCCGCCCTCCCGTACAGCGTCGACGGCACCCCCGGCGGCATAGTCGCCGCCCGCCGCTCCTTCGGCTACACCGTCCTGAAGAAGGCGAAGAAGGAACGCGTCGAGCTGCTCCTCCGCATCCTCGACTACCTCGCCGCCCCCTTCGGCAGCAAGGAGTGGGAGCTCGTCCACTACGGCGTCGAGGGCACCCACTTCACCCGCGGCAAGGACGGCTCCCCGCAGCCCACCAAGCTCGGCGAGGTCGAGAACAACACCAACCTGCCGCTGAAGTACCTCGCCGAGGGCCCGCAGGTGCTGTTCGTACCGGGGATGCCGGATGCCGTACGGGCCCTGCACACCTGGCAGCAGCAGACGGTGCCGCACGCCGTCCGCAACGCCTCGTACGGACTCCAGTCCCGTACGAAGAACGCTCAGGGGACCACACTCAAGGCGATGCTCGACGACACGGTCACCGGGATCGTCGCCGGACGGATCTCGCTGTCGGAGTGGGACGCGGCCGTGAAGAAGTGGCGATCGCGGGGCGGCGACAGAATGGCCGAGGAGTTCGCGAAGGACTATGCGGCCAATACGTGACGCTCCGGCGGCGGAGCGAGAGGCGCGGGGGATGGGGAACGGTATGACAGGCAAGGGACGGGTCACGATCCGCGAGGTCGCCGAGCGGGCGGGTGTCTCGACGGCGACGGCGTCGCGTGCGCTCACCGGGAACCATCCCGTGCCACCCGCGACCCGGGCCCGCGTGCTGCGTGCCGCACGGGACCTCGACTATGTCGCCAACGCGCATGCCCGGGCGCTGGTGGGGGGCGGCCGGAAGATGGCCGCGGTCGTCGTCCGACAGGTCACCAGCCCCTTCTACGCCCAGGTCGCCGAGGGCGTCGAGGCCGAGGCCGCCGATCGGGGGTGGCTGTGCGTCGTGGGTGCCACCGGTGGGGATCCGCAGCGGGAGATGGAGTTCGTGCAGCTCATGCGGGAGGAGGGGGCGCGGCTGGTGATTCTGGTGGGCGGCGTGGTCGAGGACGACGCGTACCGCTCGCGCGTGGCGCACTACGCGCAGGCGCTGGACTCGTCGGGCGCGCGGCTCGTGCTGTGCGGGCGTCCGGCGCCGGATCCGGAGATCCCGGCGCTGGTCGTCGAGTTCGACAACGAGGCGGGGGCGCGGGCGATCACGGGGCACCTGTTGTCGGCGGGGCATCGCCGGATCGTCTTCCTCGGAGGACTGCCCGGTAACACGGCTCTGGATGCTCGTGTCGCCGGTTACCGTGCGGCGCTTGCCGAGCACGGGTTGCCCGGGGAGGCCGCGCGTGTCGTCGACTGCGGGCTCGGACGGGCGGCCGGGTTGCGGGCCATGACCGAACTTCTCAAGGAGACCCGGGAGTTCACCGCTGTCGTGGCCGGTGACGACATGGTCGCGGCGGGGGTGCTTCGCGCGATAGCCGATGCAGGGTTGAGGGTGCCGGACGACATCTCCGTCGTCGGGTACAACGACATCCCGCTTGCCGAGGACTTCAATCCGCCGCTCACGACCGTGCGTACGCCTGCGGAGGAGCTGGGGCGGGCTGCCGTTCGGATTGCGCTGCGCGATCCCGCTCAGGCGGCCGGGAGCCACCACCTGCTCGGCACTCACATCGTCGTTCGTCGCAGCGTGAGCGGCCCGCCGTCGTGAGGCTGCCGGTTCGTTGTGGCTGGTCGCGCAGTTCCCCGCGCCCCTGACGGGGCGCTCCACATCCCCCTGACAAATGGAGACCCCAAGCCGTATGGCCGCGCCTCACGTGCCGCTTTCCGAATCGACGTACCTTCTACCCCCGGACACACTGCTCTCACCCCTCACCGGCTGGACCCGCGCCCACTGGGAAACCCTCGCCGACCGGCTCCTCGGCGGCCTGCTTCCCTACGCCTCCCCGAACTACGCCCAGTACCGCCTACCCGGACCTCCCAGCCACTCCGGCCCCTGGTCCGACGGGCTCGAAGGGTTCGCCCGGTCCTTCCTGCTGGCCGCGTTCCGTATCGCGGGCGCCGAGGGTCGCGTCGACCCCGCCCTCATCGAGCGGTACGCGGCCGGACTGGCCGCCGGCACCGATCCGTACGGCGACGAGCGCTGGCCGCCCATCACCGACCGGGGCCAGCCGATGGTCGAGGCCGCCTCGATCGCCATCGCGCTGCACGAGTCACGCCCGTGGCTCTGGGACCGACTCGACGACACCGTACGAGGTCAAGTCACCGAGTGGCTGGGCCACTTCGTCGGTGCCGTCGCCAATGACTCCAACTGGCGGCTCTTCCAGGTCATCACGGAGGAGTTCCTCGCCTCCGTCGGCGCCCCGCACAGCCGTGGCGAGATCGACGCCGGGCTCGCCAGGCTGGACGACTGGTACCGCGGCGGAGGCTGGTACACCGACGGGGAGGGCAAGAAGTTCGACTACTACAACGCCTGGGCGCTGCACCTGTACCCGGTGCTGTGGGCGCGGATCGCCGGCCCGCGTGCGGACGCCGGTACCGTCGCCCGACACCGCACCCGTCTGCGTGAATTCCTCACCGCCCACCAGTACTTCTTCGGTTCGGACGGCGCCCCCGTCCACCAGGGCCGCTCCCTCACCTACCGCTTCGCCGCGGCCGCCCCCCTCTGGGCCGGCGCCCTCGCCGACGCCACCCCGCTGCCGCCCGGCCGCACCCGGCGCCTGGCCTCCGGCACCCTGAAGCACTTCGCCGAGCGAGGCGCCCCCGACGAGCGGGGCCTGCTCAGCCTCGGCTGGTACCGGCCCTTCCTCCCGGTCACCCAGCGCTACTCGGGCCCCGCCTCCCCGTACTGGGCGAGCAAGGCCTTCCTCGGTCTCCTCCTGCCCGCGACCCACCCCGTGTGGACGGCCACCGAGGAACCCGGCCCCGTCGACGCCGCCGACTCCACCCTCGCCCTGCCCGCCCCGGGCTGGCTGCTGCACTCCACGGCGGCCGACGGGATCGTCCGGCTCGTCAACCACGGCAGCGACCGCCTCCCGCCCCCACCGGCCACGGACGAGGACAGCCCGCACTACGCCAAGCTCGCCTACTCCAGCGCCACCGCCCCGGACACACCGATCGGGCCCGACAACCACATCGCCCTCCTCGGCCCGGACGGGACCCCGTCCGAACGGGGGCGCATCCACCCCCTGGGCGTCGAGGGCCGACGCGCCGCCTCCAGCCAGGCCACGGGGATCGAGACAGTGAGCGTCGTGCACGGACCATGGGAAGTGCGGGTCCATCGGGTACCGGGCAACTCACGTGTGCGCGAGGGGGGCTGGGCCGTCGCCGACGACACCGCAGCACCCCACGCGCAGACCGGCCCCGGCCTCGCCCTCGCCCGCCGTACCGACGGCCTCACCAGCGCCCTCGTCGCCCTGCACGGCTGGAGCGACGCCGAGGGCAGGGTCGTACGCTCCCTCGACGCCAACGCCTACGGACGCCACTCCGCGACCCCCGTCCTCGAAGGCACCGGCCCGCTCCTGGTCACCCTCGTCGTCCTGACCAAGGGGGACGCGCGCACCACCGGCGCGAGCGTCACCGTCGACGCCGAGGGAGCCATCGGCATCCGCTTCCCGGACGGAACCCGGGAGCGGATCAGTACCTCGCCAGGACCATCGCCTGATCCAGCGCCTGGAGGAACGAGTTGACCGTCTGCCGGTCCCGCACCGCCAGCCGCAGCCACTCCTCGTCCAGACCCGGGAACGTGTCCCCGCGCCGGACCGCGAAACCGAGGTCGCGCAGATGCCGGCGCACGGCGGCCGCACGAGGCAGCCGTACGAGGACGAAGGGGCCCTCCGCCGGTTCGGCCACCGCCAGGCCGTCCGGGGCGAACTCCCGTAGTCCGGCGACGAGATGGGCGCGGTCGGCGGCGATGCGGTGGGCCGCGTGGGCCGCCTCGGCCAGGGCCTGCGGTTCCATGCAGGCCTGGGCGGCCGCGAGGGCCGGGGTGGACACCGGCCACAGGGGCTGGGCGCGCTCCAGCTCCGCGATGGTCTCCGGGGCGGCCAGGACGTAGCCGATGCGCAGGCCCGCCAGACCCCAGGTCTTCGTCAGGCTGCGCAGGACGACCAGGCCCGGGATGTCCGTGCGGCCCGCCAGGGCCTCCCGTTCGCCCGGCACCGCGTCCATGAACGCCTCGTCCACCACCAACGTCCGCCCCGGACGGGCCAGTCGGGCGACGGTGTCGGCCGGGTGCAGGACCGACGTGGGGTTGGTCGGGTTGCCGATCACCACCAGGTCCGCGTCCGCAGGGACGGCCGCCGGGTCCAGGCCGAAGCCGTCCTCCTGGCGCAGCAGCAGCCGGTCGACCGTGTGGCCCGCGTCCCGCAGCGCCGCCTCCGGCTCCGTGAACTGCGGGTGCACGACGAGCGGCTGACGGACATCCAGGGCGCGGGCGAGCAGCACGAAGGCCTCGGCCGCGCCCGCCGTCAGCAGCACGCGGTCTACCGGGAGGCCATGGCGGGCCGCCACCGCCGCCCGTGCGTCCCGGCCGTCCGGGTAGGCGGCCAGTCCGGTCAGCGACTCGGCGATCCGCTCCCGCAGCCACGCCGGGGGCGTGTTCGCGCGGACGTTCACGGCGAGGTCGGTGAGCCGGGCCCCGCCGTCGCGGACCTCGGCGTCGCCGTGGTGGCGGAGGTCGTGCGCCGCCGCCCCCTCCGCGTCAGTGCGCATGTGAGTGGGCGCCATGGTGGTGTCCGTGGTGGTGATGGTGGCCGTCGTCGTCCGGGTGGAAGTGCGGCTGCTGCGGCAGACCGACCTTGTCCTCGAAGCCCGGCAGCGCGATGCGGTACACGCACGAGTCGCAGTTCATCCGCAGATCGCCCGCGATGGCCTCCCGGTACCGCTCCATCACCAGATCGAGGAGCTCCGGCTCCGGACCGATGACGTCCGCCGAGTGCACCTCGACCTCCGGGTGGGCGGCCGCCCAGCCCTCGGTCTGCTGCCTGACCCGCTCCGGGAGGATGCCGGTGAACAGGAAGTAGGGGAGCACGACGATCCGTCGCGCGCCCAGCTTCACACAGCGGTCGAGCCCGCTCGGCACGTCCGGCGCGGCCAGCGACACGAACGCCGTCTCCACACCCGCGTACCCGCGTCCCTCCCACAGCAGCCGGGCCGCCTTGTACACCTCGGCGTTGGCGTCCGGGTCGGTC
This sequence comes from Streptomyces sp. NPDC002817, assembly GCF_053592055.1. Taxonomy (NCBI): domain Bacteria; kingdom Bacillati; phylum Actinomycetota; class Actinomycetes; order Kitasatosporales; family Streptomycetaceae; genus Streptomyces; species Streptomyces sp. NPDC002817. The sequence continues at coordinate 93,200 of NZ_JBSFUY010000008.1, read as the reverse complement.
GAGCCGCGCCCGACGAGCAGCACGGTCACGTCCGAACGGTCGCCGGGGGTGCGCTCGGCGGAGCCGAGCGCCTCGTCCAGCCGCCGCTCCAGCACCGACAGCAGCGCCGGGTGCGGGCCCAGCGGACGGCCGTAGGTGTACGAGATCCCGGGGTGCCGCTCCTTCTCGCGGGCCAGCGCCGCCGGGATGTCGCCCTTGGCGTGTCCGGCGGACACCAGCATCAGCGGAACGGCGGCGAACCGTCGTACACCCCGCTCCACCAGCTCGGCGACGGCGTCGCCCAGCGGCGGTGGGGACAGCTCGATGAAGCCGCCCGCGACGGGCAGCTCGGGGTTGCGGCGCCCCAGCTCCCGTACGAAGTCGCGGAACGCCTCGGCTCCGGCCTCGTCCCGGGTGCCATGTCCGGCGATGAGCAGGGCGGGCTGGGGGGTGGTCACGATTTCTCCTCGGAAGACGGAACGGGGTGGTACAGCAGGGCGTTGAGCGCGGCCGAGGCGACCGCGGAGCCGCCCTTCTCGGACACGTTGCTCACGGCGGGCAGCCCGCTCTCGCGCAGCGCGGCCTTGGACTCGACCGCGCCGACGAAGCCGACGGGCAGACCGATGACGAGCGCCGGGGCGGCGTCCAGGGTCAGCAGCTCCTCCAGCGCGGTGGGAGCGTTGCCGATGACCCACAGGGCGCCGGGACCGACCTGCTCGTAGGCGAGCCGGACGGCGTGCGCGGAACGGGTCAGCCCCGCACCGGCCACGGCGTCCCTCAGCCGGCAGACGGTCTCGCGCCGGGTGATGCCGGCCGCGACCATCTCCACGTCCACGACGACGGGCGCACCGCCGTGCAGGGCCGCGTGTGCCTTCTCCAGCTCGCCCTCGTCCATGACGAGATCGCTCGCATACTCCAGGTCGGCGGCGGAGTGGATGACCCTCTCGACCACTGACCGGGTCAGCGGCGGGAAGTGCGAGGTGTCCAGGCGGGCGCGCAGCCGCCGGTAGGACTCCACCTCGATCGGATGGACCTCACGGATCACTTGGCGCCCTCCTCTGCCGTCTGCCAGCGGTAGCCGCGCGGCGTCACCATGCGTCCCGCGATGTCACGGGTCGCCGTGTTGCCCACGGTCACCACTGTCATCATGTCGACCGTCGCCGGGTCCAGGGAGCCCAGCGACGTGAGACGACCGGACTCGTCCGGCCGCGACGCGTTCCGTACGACACCGACCGGCGTCGTCGGCTCCCGGTGCTCGGCGAGGATCGCGAGCGCCTTCGGCAGCTGCCAGTCCCGGCCGCGCGAGCGGGGGTTGTAGAAGGTGACCACGATGTCCGCCTCGGCCGCCGCACGCACCCGCCGCTCGATGACCTCCCATGGAGTGTGCAGGTCGGAGAGGCTGATCGACACATGGTCGTGGCCGAGCGGGGCACCGAGGATCGCGGCGGCCGCGAGCGCGGCCGTCACACCCGGTACGCCGATCACGTCGATGTCGTCGGAGGCCTCGGCGAGCGCGGGGGAGGCCATGGCGTACACGCCCGCGTCCCCGCTGCCGATCAGCGCGACGGCCTGCCCCTTGCGGGCCTCCGCCACAGCGGTCCGCGCCCGCTCCTCCTCGGCCCCGAGCCCCGACTCCAGGATCCGGGTGCCGGGCCGCAGCAGATCGCGGATCTGGTCGACGTACTGGTCCAGCCCGACGAGCACCGAAGCCCGCCGCAACTCCGCCTTCGCGCGGGGCGTGAGGAGGTCCCGGGCGCCGGGACCGAGCCCGACGACCGCGAGCCGGCCGCGCGCGGGACGCCGTACGACGGCACAGGTCGCCATGGCCGGCTGACCGTCCGCACGCTCCGACTTCCGCTTGGGGACGAGGAGTTCGCCGCCCCGGACGAGCGCGGCGGCCTCCGCCACCGACGGCGTGCCCACCGCGGCGAGGGGCGCGTCGGAGGGGTTGGGGACCTCGACGGACGCCAACTCCTCGGCGGAGTACGTCACCAGGGGCACACCGAGCCGCTGAGCCGCCCGGACGATGCCGGGCTCCTCGGACTTGGCGTCCACGGTGGCCAGTTCGGCGACCGACGCGGCCGACAGTCCGGCGCCCCGCAGCACACCCTCGATCAGGCCCAGCACCTCGTCCACCGACGCCCCCTTCGAGGCACCGACCCCGACGACGAGGGACGGCGGCCGCAGCACGACCTCGCGCTCGGCGGCCTCGACGAGACGGTCGGTGAGACGGACGGAGTAGTCGCCTTCCCCCGTGACCTTCAGCGCGGGCAGCGGCCACGTCGACTCCGCCTTGAGAGCGACCGGTTCACCGTCGAGCAGCGCCCGCGACACGGCGGCGACATCGCCCTCCACCGGGAACCCGAGCGTGTCCAGGCCCGGCAGCCCGACGGCATCCGTGGCCGTCGTCACCACGGGCTCCGCATCCAGCAACTCCCCGACCTCACGGGCGAGTTCATTGGCGCCACCGCCGTGCCCGCCGACCAGCGAAACGGCGAACCGCCCGCCCTCGTCGACGCACACCACACCCGGGTCCGACGTCTTGTCGCCGAGCAGCGGCGCGATCAGCCGCACCACGGCACCCGTGGCGAGGAAACACACGAGCTGCTCGCACTCCGCGAACGCGGCCCGTACGGCATCCCCGACGGGACCCTCGTACACACGCGTCCGCTCCGGCCACGCCGCGGCCAGCCGGTCCCGCGCAGCCGCGCCCGCCGAGGTGGCGGAAATGAGGCCGATCACAGAGCAACTCCTTCTTCAGGGACGGGGGTTCGGACCCCCCACAACAGAAAGACGGGATTGGTCGCCGCGAGCCGGGTCACATCACCCGGCAGCGGCGCCAGCCGCGAGGAGTGCAACAGCACCCCGTCACAACCGAACCCGGCACCGGTGAGCGCCTCGCGCACCGCCGGCACCCGGTCGAGCGCCGCCATCGCGACCACGACCGTCCGCCGCGCCCGTCGCGCACAGGCGGTGACGATGGCGGGCAGTTCACGCCCCCCGCCACCGATGAACACGGCGTCCGGATCGTCGAGATCGGACAGCACGGTCGGCGCGGCCCCGTGCACGGCCCGTACGTCGACACCGTGCGCCACCGCGTTGGCGCGGATCCGCTCGACGCCGTCCCGGGTCTTCTCGACCGCGACGACGGCGGCCCCGAACCGCGCGCACTCCACGGCCACGGACCCGGAGCCCGCGCCGACGTCCCAGACCAGATCGCCTAGCCGGGGACCGAGCCGGGCCAGCGCCAGCGCCCGCACCTCGAACTTGGTGATCATCGAGTCGCGATGGGTGAACTCGCCCTCGTCCAGGGCCCATTGAGGAGGCCCGGGCGGGGCCCCGGCGACCGTCCGCACGGCACCGAGCGCCCGCGCCTCGTCCAGACACAGCACCACGCTCACCTCCGTCCCCCAGTCGCGGGCGGCGGCCTCGGCGGGCGTGACCCGCTCGACGCGCTCCTCCCGCGACCCGAGCGCGGACGCCACGACGAGGACCCGGTCGTCGGCCCTGAGCGCGGCCCCGATCTCCGCGGGCCCGGCCCCCGGCCCGGTCAGCACGGCGACCTTGGGCCGCGCCCGGCACACGTTGACGGCCGTACGAAGGTCCCTGCCATGTGCGCTGACCACCACGGCGTCGTCCCACGGCAGCCCCGCGCGCGCGAAGGCGGCGGCGACGGAGGAGACCCCGGCACGGACATCGAGCCGCTCGGCCCCGAACCGCTCGGCCAGCACCCGCACGATCCCGAAGAACCCGGGGTCGCCGGAGGCCAGCACGACCACACGGTCCCGCTTGTCCAGATGCCGCTCGATGACGTCCAGCGCGGGAGCGAGCGGCCCGAGGACGACCTGCTCCACGTCCCCGGGAAGGGCCGCGGACGCCAGATGACGCCGGCCGCCCACGACCAGCCGGGCCCCGGCCAGCACATCGGCGGGAACCGGCGTCCCCGTCCCCGTACCGAAGACCGTGATCACGTACTCGCACCCCGCTGACGCAACGCGCGGCGGGCCTCCGGGTCGGCCTTGCGGTACCCGTGGAAGTGGCCGGGGTGGTAGAGGTGCGAGCGGGTGCCCTCGGCGTCGAGCGCAGGACCGACGAGGAAGAGGGTGTGCTTCCAGAGCTTGTGCTCCTTGACGGTCTCCTCCAGCGTCTCGATCGTGCACCGCACGATGAGCTCCTCGGGCCAGGTGGCCTGGTAGGCGACCACGACGGGGGTGGCGGTCGGATAGCCGCCCTCGAGCAGCTCCCGCACGAGCTGCCCACTACGGGCCGCCGACAGGAAGATCGCCATGGTGGTCCCGTGCTTGGCGAACTCCCGCACCTCCTCGCCGGGCGGCATCGGCGTCTTGCCGCCGCCGAGCCGGGTGAGGACGACGGACTGCGCGACCTCCGGGATGGTCAGCTCGCGCTGGGCGAGCGCGGCGACGGCGGAGAAGGCGGAGACACCGGGGATCACCTCGGTGGCGATACCGATCCGGGCGCACCGGTCGAGCTGCTCCTGGGTGCCGCCCCACAGGGCGGGGTCGCCGGAGTGGATACGGGCGACATGGAGGCCCTCGGTGACGGCCCGCTCGTACACGGCGACGACGTCCTCCAGGGACATGGTCGCCGAGTCGAGGATCTCCGCGCCTGCGCGGGCGTGCTCCAGAACCTCCGCCTGGACCAGGCTGGCCGCCCAGATCACGACGTCGGCCGCGGCGATCGCGCGCGCGGCACGGAACGTCAGCAGGTCGGCGGCGCCGGGGCCGGCACCGACGAAGGTCACCTTGCCGGCAGGGGCGTCGGCCATGGTTTCGGGTCCTCTCGAACGAAGATTCACAGAGATTCGCAGGGCAGCTGGATGTGCGCGCACGGGGTCCGATCGGATACGAAGGGCCCATGGCGGTGTTCGTCGCGCTCGGCGCGTTCCTGATGACGTTGGCCGGCGGCTGGACGGCACAACGCGTCACCGACCGCCGTCACCTCGTCCTCGGCCTGGCAGGCGGCCTGATGCTGGGCGTGGTGGGCCTCGACCTGCTGCCGGAGGCGCTGGAGGCGGCGGGCACCGAGGTGTTCGGTGTACCGGCGGCACTCCTGCTGTTCGTGGCCGGCTTCCTGTTGGCCCATCTGGTGGAACGTCTGCTGGCGGTCCGCCAGGCGGCACACGGCGGCGACGAGCACGACGGCCGGGTCCCCGAGGTGGGCCTGACGGCCGCGGCCGCGATGGTCGGTCACAGCGCGATGGACGGCGTGGCGATCGGCGCGGCCTTCCAGGTCGGCGGCGGCATGGGCACGGCCGTGGCCCTGGCGGTGATCGCCCACGACTTCGCGGACGGCTTCAACACGTACACGATCACGAGCCTGTACGGGAACGCCCGCCGCAAAGCCCTCGCGATGCTGTTCGCGGACGCGGTGGCCCCGGTGGTGGGAGCCGCGTCCACCCTGTTCCTCACCATCCCGGAGCAGCTGCTCGGCGCCTATCTGGGCTTCTTCGGTGGCGCCCTCCTCTACCTCGCGGCAGCCGAGATCCTCCCCGAGGCGCACCACGAACACCCCGCCCGCTCGACCCTGCTGTGCACGGTCGCGGGCGCGGCGTTCATCTGGCTGGTGGTCGGCATCGCCGACTGAGCCTCTGGCGGGCGGGCCGGGGGGTGTCACAGCTTGCCGCCCCGACCACCGTCGCGCGGGGCGGGCGCGATGAGCGTGGAGAGATAGGGCAGCGCGGCCTCGCCGAGCTCGGAGGCGGGCTGCACGGACTCCTCCGGCAGCCCGAGCGCGGACCCCCATACGGCGTCGTCGATCCGCCCGGTCTCCCGCAGCGCCTCGGCGACCTCCTGCGCCTGCCGCCCGAACTTGTACGCCACCACGGTCCCGGGCCCGGCGAGGGCCTCCTTCAGCGCCGCGGCCCCGGCGGTCACCGGCACCAGGGTCAGCGGCTCGGTCCCCTCGGTGAGCACGGCACCGGAACGGGCGGCGAGATCCTGCATGGCGGTGATGCCCGGCACGGTCTCCACGACGGTCCCCGGCACGAGCTCGGCGATGGTCTGCGCGAGATAGGTGAAGGTGGAGTACACGTTCGGATCGCCGATGGTGGCGAAGGCGACGGAGGAATGCTCGGCGAGCAGCTGGGCGACCCGCTCCCCGGCGGCGTCCCAGGCGGCCTCGCGCCGGGCCCGGTCGGTCCGCTCGTTGAGCGCGAACACGACCCGTACGACCTTCTCCTGACCCACGTAGTGCAGGACGGTCGCCTCGGCCCGCCCCCGCTCCCCGGTGTCCATGACCGGCACGACGACGACATCGGCGGCCCGCAGAGCGTTGACGCCCTTGACGGTCACCAGCTCCGGATCACCGGGCCCTACCCCGACTCCGACCAGCTTGCTGCTCATGACGTCCGGCACCTCTCCACGAACCGACGGGCGACACCGGGCTGCGACGCCCAGTGCGTGTGCACATAACTCGCGTGCACCCCTTGTTGTACGAAACCTTCGACCCGCCGTTGAGGGGCGCGCACCCCCCAGGCGGGAGCCGCCCCCGAGCCCGGCTCGACGACGGTCCGATGAAACTCGTGCCCGCGCATCCGGGTCCCCGCGACGGCGAGGACACTGTCACTGACGGCCACGGCATCCCGATACCCGAGCGTCAGCCGCTCGCTCATCCGCGCGGACGCGTCGAGCACCCCGCACATGGGCAGCCCGTCGAGCTCCCGGCACAGATAGAGCAGCCCGGCACACTCGGCGGCAACGGGAGCACCACGGAGAGCGAGCTCCCCGATGGCCTTGCGCAGAGGCTCGTTGGCGGACAACTCGGACGCATACACCTCGGGAAACCCACCCCCGATGACCAGCCCACGGGTACCGTCGGGCAGCCGCTCGTCACGAAGCGGATCGAAGGGAACGACGACGGCCCCGGCAGCGGTGAGCAGCTCGGCATGCTCGGCATAGGAGAAGGTGAAGGCGGACCCACCGGCAACGGCGACCACCAGCCTGTCCGGGGGCGCAGCCCCCAGGGTCGGGACGGGAAGGGGTGGAGGGGGCGAAGAAGCCAGGACCTCAGCCGCATCCCAGGCCGCCCAGGACAACGCACCCGCACCCCGCGCCAACTCCACCAGCGCCTCAAGATCGCACCCGGCGGAAACCTGCGCAGCCATCGCCGCCACCGCGTCCAGGGCCTCCGCCCGCCGCTCGGCGACCGGCACCAACCCCAGATGCCGCGAAGGCGTGTCCACCTGAGCCACCCGCCGCAGCACCCCGAGCACCGGCACGCCGGCCGAGTCCAACGCCTCCCGCAGCAACTCCTCATGCCGATCCGAAGCGACCTTGTTGAGGATCACGCCCCCGACCCGCACCTCGGGATCCCAGGAGGCGAACCCATGCACCAGCGCCGCCACCGACCGTGACTGCGACGACGCGTCCACGACCAGCACCACCGGCGCCCGGAGCAACTTCGCGACATGAGCAGTGGACGCCAGCTCACCTTCCCCCGCGGCCCCGTCGTACAGCCCCATCACACCCTCGACGACGGCGATGTCGCACCCGCGCGCACCGTGCGCGAACAGCGGCCCGACCAACTCGGCCCCGCACAGATACGCGTCGAGATTCCGCCCCACCCGCCCGGTGGCGAGCGCGTGATACCCGGGATCGATGTAGTCAGGGCCCACCTTGTGCGGAGACACGACAAGCCCCCGCGCGGCGAACGCGGCCATCAACCCCGTGGCAACGGTGGTCTTGCCGCTGCCCGACGAGGGCGCGGCGATGACCAGCCGAGGAACGGAAACGGACGAGGACATCACCACTCGATACCCCGCTGCCCCTTCTGCCCGGCATCCATGGGGTGCTTGACCTTGGACATGTCGGTCACGAGATCGGCGAAGTCGACCAGCTTCTCCGGAGCGTTCCGCCCGGTGATGACGACGTGTTGCGTGCCCGGCCGATCCCGCAGCACGGAGATCACCTCATCGGTGTCCACCCACCCCCAGTGCATGGGATAGGCGAACTCGTCGAGCACGTACAACTGATACGTCTCGGCGGCCAGGTCCCGCTTGACCTGCTCCCAGCCCTCCCGGGCCTTCTCCTCGTTGCTGAAGTTGTCACCCTGAAGGTCGCGCTGCACCCACGACCAGCCCTCACCCATCTTGTGCCAGTCGACGGAGCCACCCTCACCGCTGGCGCCGAGCACCCGCAGCGCGTTCTCCTCGCCGACCTTCCACTTCGCCGACTTGACGAACTGGAACACCCCGATGGGCCACCCCTGGTTCCAGGCCCGCAGCGCAAGCCCGAAGGCGGCGGTCGACTTCCCCTTGCCGATCCCCGTATGCACGACCACCAAAGGCCGGTTACGACGCTGACGCGTGGTCAGACCATCGTCCGGCACCACACTCGGCTGCCCCTGAGGCATTACGCGGCCCTCCTCTGTACGTCCTTCACGAGCCCGGCGATGGAGTCCGCCCGCAGCTCGTCCAATGTGACCGCGGTACCGCCCAGTTCACCGGCGAGCTGCCCCGCCAGCCCCAACCGCACAGGCCCCGACTCACAGTCGACGACCACGGAGGCGACCCCCTCGGCGGCGAACAGCCGAGCCGCCCGCGAAGCCAGCGCGACAGGCTCGGGCCCACCGGTGGCCCGCCCGTCGGTCACGACCACCACGAGCGCCCGCCGCGCGGGATCCCGCAGCCGCTCGACCCGCAGCACCTCATGGGCCTTCAGCAGCCCGGAGGCAAGCGGCGTCCGCCCACCGGTGGGCAACGTCTCCAGCCGAGCCGCGGCCGCGTCCACGGACGACGTCGGCGGCAACGCCACATCCGCCGCCGAACCCCGGAACGTCACCAGCCCCACCTTGTCCCGCCGCTGATACGCGTCCAGCAGCAGCGACAGCACGGCCCCCTTCACCGCGCTCATCCGCTGCCGCGCCGCCATCGAACCGGAGGCGTCCACGACGAACAGCACGAGGTTCCCCTCACGCCCCTCCCGCGTCGCCTGCCGCAGATCGTCCCGGCGCAGTACGAGGCCGGGCCCGGACCGCCCGCGCGCCCGCTGATGAGGGGCCGCAGCCTGCACCGTCGCGGCCAGGTGCAGCTTGGTCAGCGCCCCCCGGGGCCGTCGCGCACCGGTCGTCCGACCGTGCTCGGTGCGCGCCCGCGAACGCCGCCCGGCGGCCCCGTCCCCGAGCCCCGGCACGCTGAGCACCTTGGTACGGAAGGGCTCGGCAGCCCGTACGGCGGACTGTTCACCCGCACCGGCACCGCCGGCCTGCGGCTCACCACCGTCACCGGCCTCCGGCTGCGCACCGGAGCCACCGTCGTCCTGCGGCCCGTCGGAGGGCGGCTGACCGCCACCCCCACCGGGCCCGTCCGGATCGGGGTCCTCGTCGCCCTCGCTCTCGCCGGAGAACTCCTCCAGCGTCTCGTCGAGCTTGTCCTCGTCGAGTCCGGGCGCGTCGAAGGGATTACGCCGACGCCGATGCGGCAGCGCGAGCAGCGCGGCCTGCCGCACATCCTCCGCCAGCACCTCGGTCCGCCCCGCCCAGGCCGCCAGCGCGGTGGCCGTCCGGGCCATCACGATGTCGGCCCGCATCCCGTCCACCTCGAACGCCGCGCAGGTCGCCGCGATCTGCCGCAGCGCACCGTCCCCCAGCCGCACCGACGGCAACAACTCCCGCGCGCCGATGATCCGTTGGCGTACGGAAGCCTCCTCGTCCGCCCAACGCGCCGAGAAGGACGACGGGTCGTCGTCGTACGCCAGCCGCCGCCGGACGACCTCCACCCGCTGGTCCGGCTCCCGCGAGGCCGCGACCTCGACGGTCAGCCCGAACCGGTCGAGCAACTGCGGCCGCAGCTCGCCCTCTTCGGGGTTCATGGTGCCGACGAGCAGGAACTTCGAGGCGTGCCGTACGGAGACACCTTCACGTTCGACGTACGACGCGCCCATCGCCGCCGCGTCCAGCAACAGGTCGACCAGGTGGTCGTGGAGCAGGTTGACCTCGTCGACGTAGAGGATGCCGCGGTGCGCGTCCGCGAGGAGGCCCGGCTCGAAGGACTTCACGCCCTCGGCGAGCGCCCGCTCGATGTCGAGCGACCCGACGAGCCGGTCCTCGGAGGCGCCGACGGGGAGTTCGACCATGCGGGCGGGGCGCTCGACGCCGTTGCCGGGCTCGTGCGGCCCGTCCGGGCAGGCGGGGTCCGGCTTGGCAGGGTCACAGGAGAAACGGCATCCGGCGACGACCGGCACCTCCGGCAGCAACGCCGAAAGCGCCCGCACGGCCGTGGACTTGGCCGTGCCCTTCTCACCGCGCACCAGCACACCGCCGACCGCCGGCGACACGGCGTTCAGCAGCAGCGCGAGCCGCAGATCGTCCTGTCCGACGACGGCCGTAAAGGGAAAGGGGGTGGTCACTGGTCGTCGCCCTCCAGGTCGCCTTCGAGCTCCAGGTAGGTGGCGCGCAGCCGCTCCAGCGTCTCCGCGTCCGGCTCGGCCCACAGGCCGCGGTCGGCGGCCTCGAGAAGCCGCTCGGTGATGCCGCGCAGCGCCCACGGGTTGGACTTCTTCATGAAGTCCCGGTTCTCCGGGTCGAAGACGTACTCGGCGCTGAGCTTCTCGTACATCCAGTCGTCGACCACGCCCGCCGTGGCGTCGTAGCCGAAGAGGTAGTCGACGGTCGCCGCCATCTCGAAGGCGCCCTTGTAGCCGTGCCGGCGCATGGCCGCCATCCAGCGCGGGTTGACCACGCGGGCGCGGAAGACGCGGTGGGTCTCCTCGCCGAGGGTGCGGGTCTTCACCTGGTCGGGAGTGGCGGAATCGCCCACGTACGCCTCGGGGTTGGCGCCGGTGAGGTGGCGGACCATGGCGACCATGCCGCCGTGGTACTGGAAGTAGTCGTCGGCGTCGACGAGGTCGTGTTCGCGGGTGTCGACGTTCTTCGCGGCGACGTTGATCCGCTTGAACGCGGTCTCCATGTCCCCGCGCGCCGTCCGTCCGTCGAGTCCGCGCCCGTAGGCGTAACCGCCCCAGACGGCGTACACCTCGGCGAGGTCTGCGTCCGACCGCCAGTTCCGCGCGTCGATCAGCGGCAGCAGACCGGCGCCGTACGCCCCCGGCTTGGAGCCGAAGATACGGGCCGTCGCGCGCCGCCGGTCACCGTGCTCGGCGGTGTCCTCGTCGGCGTGCGCCTTGACGAAGTTCTGCTCGGCGGGCTCGTCCAGCTCGGCGACCTTGCGCACCGCGTCGTCGATCAGGCCGATCACGTGCGGGAACGCGTCCCGGAAGAAGCCGGAGATACGGACGGTGACGTCGACGCGCGGGCGCCCGAGCTCCTCCAGGCCGATGATCTCGAAGCCGGTCACCCGGCGCGAGGCCTCGTCCCACACCGGGCGGCAGCCCAGCAGCGCGAGGATCTCGGCGATGTCGTCGCCCTGGGTGCGCATCGCGGAGGTGCCCCAGACCGTCAGGCCGACGGACTTCGGGTACTCGCCGTTGTCCTGGAGGTACCGCTGGACCAGCGAGTCGGCGAGCGCCTGCCCGACCTCCCAACTCAGCCTGGACGGAATGGCCTTGGGGTCGACCGAGTAGAAGTTCCGGCCCGTCGGGAGCACGTTGACGAGACCGCGGGTGGGGGAGCCGGACGGACCGGCGGGGACGTAACCGCCGTTGAGCGCCTTGAGGATGTGGTCGATCTCGTCGGTGGTCTTCGCGAGACGCGGTACGACCTCGTCGCAGGCGAACTCCAGCACGGCGACCGCGTCCGGGAGTTCCGTGCCGAGCACACCGCGGACGAGAGCCGGGACGACCGTGGCGTCCCAGTCCCGCGCCTCCATCCCCTCCGCGACCCGCCGGCACAGCTGCTCCAGCAGGTCGATCGCGTCGGCGGCCGTACGCGACGGGCCCTCGACGAGGTCGGAGAGCTCCACCGGCACCTTCACCGGCGCCCCCGGCTCGGCCAGCAACTCCTTCTCGCTGAGCCCGAAATGGGCCGCGAAGGAAGCCCTGAGCCCCGGCAGCGCGTTCGCCTGCCCGCCCCACACCTGCGAGGCCCGCAGCACGGCCAGCACCAGGTTGACCCGCGCCTCGTCGACCGGGCCCCCGCCGAGGATGTGCAGCCCGTCGCGGATCTGCACGTCCTTGATCTCGCACAGATAGCCGTCGATGTGCATGACGAACTCGTCGAAGGCGTCGTCGTCCGGCTGGTCCTCGACATGGAGGTCGTGATGGAGCTCGGCCGCCTTCACCAGCGTCCAGATCTGCGCCCGCACGGCCGGTGCCTTCGTCGGGTCCAGGTCGGAGACGAGCGCGTACTCGTCGAGGAGCTGCTCCAGCTTGGCCAGGTCGCCGTACGTGTCCGCACGCGCCATGGGCGGTACCAGGTGGTCGACGACGGTGGCGTGCCCGCGGCGCTTGGCCTGGGTGCCCTCACCGGGGTCGTTGACGATGAAGGGGTAGATCAGCGGCAGCTCACCGAGGACGGCGTCCGGAGCGCAGCCCCCGCTGAGACCGAGGCCCTTGCCGGGCAGCCACTCCATCGTGCCGTGCTTGCCCATGTGGACGACGGCGTCGGCGCCGAAGCTGTTGTCCAGCCACCGGTAGGCGGCCATGTAGTGGTGCGACGGCGGCATGTCCGGGTCGTGGTAGATCGCGATCGGGTTCTCACCGAAGCCGCGCGGCGGCTGGATCATCACGACGACGTTCCCGAACCGGAGCGACGCGAGCACGATGTCGTCCCCGTCGACGTACAGGTTGCCCGGCGGCTCGCCCCAGGCCTCCAGCATGCCGTCCCGCAGCTCCGGGTCGAGCTTGTCGAACCACGCCCGGTAGTCGGCCAGCGGCACGCGCGCGGGAGCGGCGGCCAGCTGCTCCTCGGTGAGCCACTCCACGTCGTGGCCACCGGCGTTGATGAGCCGGTGGATCAGCTCGTCGCCGTTGTCGGGGTGCCCCTCGACGACGTAACCGGCGTCCCGGAGCGAGTCCAGCACCCGCACCGCCGACGCGGGCGTGTCGAGTCCCACCGCGTTGCCGACGCGCGAGTGCTTGGTCGGGTACGCGGTGAAGACGAGCGCGAGCTTCTTCTCGGCGTTCGGCCTGTGCTTCAACCGGGCGTGCCGTACGGCGATCCCGGCGACGCGCGCGGCCCGCTCGGGGTCGGCGATGTAGACCGGGACATCGTCCGGACCCTGCTCCTTGAAGGAGAAGGGAACCGTGATCAGCCGCCCGTCGAACTCGGGGATCGCGACCTGCATCGCCGCGTCCATGGGGGAGAGGGCGGCGTCGGACTCGTCCCAGGCGGCCTTGGACGACGTGAGGCAGAGTCCTTGCAGCACCGGCACGTTCAGGTCGGCCAGCGCCCCGATGTCCCAGGCCTCCTCGTCACCGCCCGCCGAGGCCTGCGAGGCGTGGGTGCCGCCGGCGGCGAGGACGGTGGCGACGAGGGCGTCGGCCTTGGTCAGCAGTTCGTAGAACTCCGCGTCGGCCCCGCGCAGCGAACCGCAGTACACGGGAAGGGCATTGGCGTCGCGTGCCTCGATGGCGTCGCAGAGGGTGTCCACGAAGGCGGTGTTGCCGCTGAGTTGATGGGCCCGGTAGAAGAGCACGCCGATGGTCGGGCGGCCTTCCACATGGGTCCGCTCGCCGTGGACGCCGTACTCCGGCATCTTCTGCGGCTCGACGAACCCCTCACCGGTCAGCAGCACGGTGTCGGACAGGAACCGGGCCAGCTCGGTCAGGTTGGCGGGCCCGCCCTCGACGAGATATCTGAGCGCCTCGGCCACGACACCGGCAGGCACCGACGACTCGGCCATCAACTCGGCGTCCGGAACGCTCTCTCCGCCCAGCAGCACGGTCGGGATACCGGCGGCCTTCAGCGCGGCCAGCCCGTCCTCCCAGGCACGCTTGCCGCCGAGCAGTCGTACGACGGCGATGTCGGCGCCCTCGACGAGCGCGGGCAGCTCCTCGGCGACGTCCACGCGGGTCGGGTTGCCGATCCGGTAGTCGGCACCGGAAGCGGCGCGGGCCGCCAGCAGGTCCGTGTCGGCGGTCGACAACAACAACACAGTGCTCATGCAGGCGCTCCCGGTGGAATGAAAGGCAGTCCTTGCGGCGCGCCGGACTCGATGAGCCGCCACAGCGCGTCCGTGTCCGCGTGCTGTTCGATGAGGTCGCCGAGCCGGTCGAGCTGCTCCTCGCGCAACGCGGCGAACGACGTGTCAGGGGCCGGCACGAAACGGCGGCCCGCGGCGGCCGCCACCTCGCGCAGGAAGGCCCGCCGGAATCCGTCCGACTCCAGCGAGCCGTGCCAGTGGGTGCCCCAGGTCTGGCCGACCCGGCACCCGTCGAGGAAGGGTTCCCCTGAAGTCACGGAGGCGATCCCGTGATGGATCTCGTACCCCTCGACCCGCTCGCCGAGGGCTTCCCCCACCGGCCGGGTGAGGGTCTTCTCGCGGGCGAACCGCACCCGCACGGGAAGGAGCCCAAGCCCGTCCACCTGGCCCTGCCGACTCTCGACCTCGTCCTCGATGTGCTCGCCGAGGACCTGGAAGCCACCGCAGATGCCGAGGACGGGCCGCCGCTCGGCAACCCTGCGCTTGAGGGCCTCAGCCAGACCCCGCTCCCGCAGCCACTCCAGCGCCCGGACCGTTCCCCGGGTCCCCGGGATCACCACGAGGTCGGCGTCGGCCAGTTCCTCCGGCCGGTCCACGAACCGCACGACGACGCCCGGTTCGGCGGCGAGGGCGTCCACGTCGGTGAAGTTGGACATGAGCGGAATCGCGCAGACGGCGACCCGCAGCACGTCCTCGCCGACGGGCGGGGCCGTGTTCGACTCCCGTATGGTCCCCCGCAGGGAGACCCGCAGCCCGTCCTCCTCGTCGATGCCGAGCCCGTGCCGGAAGGGCAGCACACCGTACGTGTGCCGCCCGGTGAGGCCGTGGAGCATGTCGAGCCCGGGCTCCAGGAGGCTGACATCGCCCCGGAACTTGTTCACGAGGAACCCGGCGACGAGGGCCTGGTCCTCCGGCGAGAGCAGCGCGACGGTCCCGAAGAAGGAGGCGAAGACGCCACCGCGGTCGATGTCGCCGACGACGAGGACAGGAAGCCGGGCATTCCTGGCGATGCCCATGTTGACGATGTCGGTCCGCCGCAGATTGATCTCGGCAGGACTGCCGGCCCCCTCACAGATCACCGCGTCATACGTGCCCCGCAGTTCGGCGAGACAGTCCAGCACCGTGCCGAGCAACTGCTGCTGGCGTCCCCCGTGGTAGCCGCGCGCACTGAGCTCACCGACCGGTTTGCCGAGCAGCACGACCTGACTGCTCTGCTCACCACCCGGCTTCAGCAGCACGGGATTCATGAGCGCGGTCGGCTCGACACGGCAGGCCTGGGCCTGCATGGCCTGAGCCCGCCCGATCTCGGCGCCCTCGCGGGTCACGAAGGAATTGAGGGACATGTTCTGCGCCTTGAAGGGCGCGACCTTCACCCCCTGCCGTACCAGCCACCGGCAGATCCCGGCGGTGACGACACTCTTGCCCGCGTCGGAGGTGGTGCCGGCGACGAGAAGCCCACCGCCGGTCATGACGCACGCGCCTTGAGAGCGACCCGCGCGGCGACACTGACGCCGAGCGCGAGCAGACCGACGCGACGGGACAGCCGTACGGCCCGCTCGATGTCGTGGACCTCCACGGAACGCCCCTCCTGGTTCAGCACGGGCCGGTGCTCGACGCGCCCCGCATACGACAAGGTCCCGCCGAGCCGCACGCCCAGGGCCCCGGCGAACGAGGCCTCCACGGGCCCGGCGTTGGGGCTCGGATGCTCGCCGGCGTCGGCACGCCAGGCTCGTACGGCCCCCCGCGGATCGCTCCCGGCGACAGCGGCCAGTACGGCGGTCAGCCGAGCCCCCGGCCACCCGGCGACGTCGTCGAGCCGGGCCGAGGCCCAGCCGTACCGCCGATGACGCGGCGACTTGTGCCCGACCATGGCGTCAAGGGTGTTGACGGCACGGAACCCGAGCAGCCCGGGCACGCCACCGACGGCTCCCCATACCAGGGCCCCCACGACGGCGTCGGAGGTGTTCTCGGCAACGGACTCGACCACGGCCCGGGCGATCCCGTCGGCATCCAGGGTCTGCGGATCCCGCCCGCACAGATGAGGCAGCCGCTCCCGCGCCGCCACGACGTCCCCGACTTCCAGGGCACGCCCGACGGTTCGTGCCTCGCGCACGAGCGAGGTGCCGCCCACGACGGCCCAGGTGGCGACACCGGTCAGCGCGACGGAGGCGGCGGGGGAGGGACGTACGGCCTTCTGCGCCACGGCACCGAGCACGACGGCGCCCCCGGCGCACACCGCGGTGTGCAAGGCCCCCCAACCCCGGTGGTCCCGCCACAACACCCGCTCCACGGCACCCGCGGCCCGCCCGAACACGGCGACCGGATGCCCCCGGCGTGGATCACCGAGCAGCAGGTCACCGAGAAGTCCGGCGGCGGCGCCGTACGCGAAGACGCGATCGGCACGCATCGGCTCAGCCGGCCGTGGCGTCGGGCAGCGACCTGGAGCGGTATCTCAAACGGCAGGCGAGCATGGCGATATGTCCTCACTCAGGGTGTCCACGCCCTGGTTCGACGAGACCGACGACGAGAGTTCCTGGCTCCCGGGGCTACCTACCCCGGTGACAGTGGCGGGACCGCGCCGGACTTCCACCGGCTTCCTCTTCTGCCGTCGTACATGGCTCCGGCAGTCCACCATGGGCCCGGAAGGGCCGTCAACTTGCCGTTGACCTGGGACGGGAGAGTGTGCTGAGGCCCACATACGGGGGGTTGCGGGCCTGACAAAAACGTGGGGTGCGGGACGGTGAACCGTCCCGCACCCCACAGGGTGTTCGCTCGTCGCGTCAGGCGACGATCAGATAGATCCCGTACGTCACCGCCGCCGCGCAGGCCGCGAAGCAGGCGTACGCGCCGGTGACCGCGAGGGCCGCGGATCCGCCCTGTGCGGTGGCCCGTTCCTGGCGGGAGAGGCCCATGATGCCGAGGGTGAACAGGGCCACGAGGGCCACGGTGACCACGAGGCTGACGCCGAAGACGGAGCCCAGCGCTTCCCAGTCGATCTTCATGTCGGTGATTCCTTCGTTCCTGGGTGCGGCGGGCTCAGACGGCGGCCGGCGGAGCGGCGGGCTCCGGGGCTGCGGTCGGGGCCGGGGCCGGGGCCGGGATCGTGGCCGTGAGGTCCTCGGTCACCGTGCCCGCCGGGGGAGGGGTGACCGCGGCGATCGCCGTCGTCACCACGCCGGCCGGCTCCTCGTCGCTGTCGTTGACGTTCGTGTGGTCGATGACCTCGCGGCGCGAGAGCTTCCAGATCGCCGCGCTCGAGGCGATGAGGAAGACCGCCACGACCGCCGTGCCCCAGTCGCCGAAGCCGGTGACCCACTCCGCCAGTGCGCCCACCAGGGCCGCGGCCGGCAGGGTCAGGCCCCACGCCACGAACATCCGCGTCGCCGTGGACCAGCGGACGACGCCGCCCTTGCGGCCGAGGCCCGCGCCCATCACCGCACCCGAGACCGAGTGCGTGGTGGAGAGGGAGAAACCGAGGTGCGAGGAGGCCAGGATGACCGTGGCCGCGCTGGTCTGGGCGGCGAAGCCCTGCTGCGGCTGGAGGTCGGTCAGGCCCTTGCCCATCGTGCGGATGATGCGCCAGCCGCCGAGGTAGGTGCCGAGCGCGATGGCGAGACCCGCGGAGAGGATGACCCAGGTGGGCGGGTCGGAGTCGGGGGCGACGGCGCCGCCGGCGACCAGGGCGAGGGTGATGATGCCCATCGTCTTCTGCGCGTCGTTCGTGCCGTGGGCCAGCGAGACCAGGCCCGCCGAGGCGATCTGGCCGGCGCGGAAGCCCTTCGCGGCGGCCTTGCCGTCGGCCTTCTTGCCCATGGAGTAGGAGAGGCGGGTCGCGAGCATCGCGGCGAGGCCCGCGACGATGGGCGCCGCGATCGCCGGGATCAGGACCTTGGTGACCAGGACGTCACCGTGGACCGCGCCCATGCCCGCCGAGGCGATGGTGGCGCCGATCAGACCGCCCATGAGGGCGTGCGAGGAGCTGGAGGGGAGTCCGACCAGCCAGGTCAGCAGGTTCCAGAGGATCGCGCCGACCAGGGCGGCGAAGATGACCTCGGGACGTATGCCGCTCTCGTCGACGAGACCCTTGGAGATCGTGTTGGCGACCTCCACGGAGAGAAATGCGCCCACAAGGTTCAGCACGGCGGACATGGCCACCGCGACCTTGGGCTTGAGTGCACCGGTCGAGATGGTCGTGGCCATCGCGTTGGCGGTGTCGTGAAAACCGTTCGTGAAATCGAACGCAAGTGCGGTTACTACCACAATCGCGAGGATCAGCGAGAAGTTTTCCATTTACCCAGGCAATCGTTCGAGCGTCATTGGCTGGTCGAACGTAGGTAACCAGGGTGAACGGAAGGTGAACTGAGGCGGGCCGCAGGGTGTCTGGAATCGAGGGTTTCCCCTCCGATCCTCCGGTGCGGCCCGACCGCCGCGCGGTTACGAGCCCCGGGCGAACTTCTTCAGCTGTGCCAGGGACCCGTTGAAGAGATTCTGATCCCCCGGCAGGCTGCCGCTGTTGTCGTACTGCCAGATGGTCCAGTAGCCCCATCCGGTCGGCAGCGCCCCGGCGTCCGCCGAGTTGTAGCGGGCCACCCACAGCGCGTGGTTGGAGGCGAAGGCGCCGCTGCCGCCGGTGCAGGTGTTCCACCAGTGGGCGGTCGTGTAGATCACCGGGCGGCGCCCGGTCAGCCGCTTCACCTCGTTGCTGAAGGACTTGATCCAGCTGACCATGCCGGCCTTCTTCAGGCCGTAGCACTTGTGCTTGCTGTCGTACGGGTTGTACTCGATGTCGAGAGCCGGCGGCAGCGTCCAGCCGTCCGCGCTCCAGCCGCCGCCGTTGCGTACGAAGTGCGCCGCCTGTGCCTTGCCCGACGACTTGTTCGGCAGGGCGAAGTGGTAGGCCCCGCGGATCAGGCCCGCGTTGCGCGCGCCGTCGTACTGCTGGTTGAAGTACGGGTTGCGGTAGGTGTGGGACTCGGTCGCCTTGACGTAGACGAACTTCGCCCCCTTGGACTTCGCCTTCGGCCAGTCGACGTTCTTCTGATGCGAGGAGACGTCGTGCCCCTTGGGTTTACCGGCCGCCGAAGCCGGAAACTCGGCCAGCGCGGTCCCCGCGAGGGTGAGCGCTGCCACGGACGCGGCAAGGACGCGGCCGCGGTGACGGGAAGGTGTGCGATCACGGGCCATATGTCCCCCCGGAATGGCGACGTGCACGACAAAACAGGCAGAGATTACTGGAAGATCCGCGCATGCTCGGCGCTCTACGGCCAAGCCGCAGCGAAGGGGGAAGTGTCCGTATTTGCGACCTTCCGGACGCCTGGCCTCCGCCCTAAAGTGCCCCCGCCCGGCCGCGTTCGGCGGCCCCACCTGACAGGATCGCGGCATGGCTGAGCAGCGACGCGACCAAGGGGACGGGCGGGGCGCCGGAGAGGGCGCACAGGATGTGCCGGAGCCGTGGAAGCGGAGTGTGCGCGCCGAGGAGGTGCCCGCCTGGGAGGCGCTGGTCGCGACCGCCCGCCGCACCGTCCTTGACGGACTCGTCGTCGGCACCTCCGGCAACGTCTCCGTCCGCGTCGGCGACACCGTGCTGGTCACGCCCTCGGGTGTGCCGTACGACCGGCTGACACCGGACGACGTGACCGGCGTCGACCTCGACGGCCGCCGGGTCCTGGGCTCGCTCGTCCCGACGAGCGAGCTCCCCATGCACCTCGCGATCTACCGCACCACCGACGCCGGCGCCGTCGTCCACACCCACGCCGTCCACGCGACGGCCGTCTCGACGCTCGTCCCGGAGCTCCCGGCGATCCACTACATGTCCGGCGCCCTCGGCGGAGCCGTCCGGGTTGCCCCGTATGCGACGTACGGCACCCAGGAGTTGGCCGAGAACATGCTCCACGCCCTCGCCGACCGCACCGGCTGCCTCCTGCGCAACCACGGCACGATC
The DNA here is from genome assembly GCF_053592055.1 of Streptomyces sp. NPDC002817. Classification (NCBI taxonomy): domain Bacteria; kingdom Bacillati; phylum Actinomycetota; class Actinomycetes; order Kitasatosporales; family Streptomycetaceae; genus Streptomyces; species Streptomyces sp. NPDC002817. Next base: position 73,224 of record NZ_JBSFUY010000008.1, on the reverse strand, counting down.
GCCTACGGCACCACCCTGGACCAGGCCTACGACCGCACCGCCCAGCTCGAGTGGATGTGCCGCCTGTGGCTGACGGCGTCCTCCGTGCCGGGCCTGACCCCGACCCTGCTGTCGCAGGAACAGGTGGCGGAGGCGGGGGAGCGGCTACGGGGGTACGGGCAGCGCGGGTGACGCGGGTCCGTGCGCGCCCGGCCGTCCCGGCAATGACCGGGCACGGCGGCGGCGAACTGTCCCGCGTCACTCCGAATCGCCCTCCCACTGGCCCGTGACCGGGTCCGCCAGGACACTGGACGGGTGCGCACTGTCAAAGCGACGGCCGCAGCCGTCACCATGGCCCTGGCCGCCGGCGCCGCGAGCGTCGCCGCCGGACGACTCGCCAGCGACGCCGCGCTGAAGGCGCCCCCTGGCCGTCCCCTGCCCAACGAACCCCGGCTCACCGTGCACGCCACGGCCGCCGGCCAGGTCGCGCTCACCCGGGACCTGGCCGCCCTGCGCCCCGGCACCTACGGCCTCTCCGGCGACACCGCCCACGCGGTCGTCGGCCCCGTCCTCGACACCGCGTCCCACTCCGCCGACACCGTCGTACGCCGCCTGGAACGCGTCACCCACGGCACCCTGCGACCCGGCGACAAGGTGTGGTTCACCCCGAACACCCACATCGGCGACCCCGGATCCGCCCTGGGCCTCGACCATGAGGACGTCGAGATCCCGGGCGAACTCGGCACCCTGCCCGCCTGGTTCGTCCCCGGCGTACGGAGCACGTGGGTCATCTCCGTGCACGGCCTCGGCACCACCCGCGAACTCTCCCTGAACGTCATGGAGTTCCTCACGAGCCGCCGCTTCCCGGTGCTCGCCCTCGCCTACCGCGGCGACCTCGGCGCGCCCCGCCCGCCGGACGGCCTCAACCACCTCGGCGAGACCGAGTGGCGCGACCTGGACGCGGCGATCCGCTACGCCGTCCGCCACGGCGCCAAGAAGGTCGTCCTGCACGGCTGGTCCACCGGCGCCACCATGGCGCTGCGCGCCGCCGCCCACTCCGGGGTCCGCGACCGCGTCTCCGGGCTGATCCTGGACTCCCCTGTCCTCAGCTGGCAGACCACCCTGCGCGCCCTCGCCAGCGCCCGCCGCACCCCCGGCGCCCTGCTGCCGCTCGCCGTCCGCGCCGCCCAGGGCCGCACCGGACTGCACTCCGACGCCGCCGCCGAGGGCGCCGACCCGGACCTCCTCAAGGTGCCCACCCTGATCGTCCACGGCCCCGACGACACGATCGCCCCCTGGGCCCTCTCGCGCCGTCTCGCCGCCGCCCGCCCCGACCTGATCGCCCTCCACACCGTTGCGCACGCTCCGCACGGAGCCATGTGGAACGCCGACCCCGCGGGGTACGAAGAGGCGCTCCGCCGCTTTCTGACCCCGCTGATGTGACGACCGCCGACGGCACCCGGCAGACACATCCACCGGTTCCGTTTAAGGGCGTACCACTGGCCAGTTTCCGGCCCCCGGACGCCAGCCGAGACCCCTGCGTTGGCCATCCCCGTAGCCCGCCGTTACATTCCGTTTGGGTTTTCGGACCGTCAACCGGAAGACTGCACCCGTGACGTCCCGTATCCCGCGCGACTCCAGGCTTCGACTCGTCCGACCGCGACCCCTGGCCGCCGCCCCCCGAGCGATGACCCAGCGGCCCTCGCGCCGCCCTGCGCCCCGCCCCCCGGAGGGCACCCCGGCCCAGGCCGAGCTGGCCAGAATGGCGCGCTCCCTGCTGGCCGGCGCCGCCCGCGTCGCCCACTGGGCCGACGCCGCCCTGGGCCCCGGCCGGGACGCCGGGCAGCACGACGGCAAGGCCACCCTGTCCGACGCCAGCGCCGAACAGGCCGCGGCCTCTCTGGGCCTGAGCACGGCTCAGGTGCGTGCCGAGTGGGACACCGCCCGGCTCGCAGGACTGGTCGAGGTGCACGGCGACAGCGCCCGCCCCGGCTGGCGCCTGCGCGCCTGGGACCGCGACGACAGCGCCGTCCTGCGCGGCTGGGTCGCCCTCTTCGACGCCTGGTCGCTCGCCCACCCGGAACCCGCGGAGCACGAGGGCGCCGCGGTCGCCGAGGTCGTCTCCGCCATGCCGCAGGTGCTCTCCTTCCTCCAGCTCTCCGCCGGGCCCGTGCCCGTGGAGCAGCTGCTGGACCTCCTGGAGCAGCGAGTCACCGAACTGCGCACCGAACGGTGCGAGATCCCCTACGGTCCGCAGCCCGACCCGGACCAGGCACAGCCCCGGGACACCCCGCTCGACCCGCTCCTCGACTGGGCCCTGCACGCCCTCGCCTCCGTCGGCGCCCTCACCTACGGCGACGCGCAGGCCACGCTGACCCCGCTCGGCAGCTGGGCGGTCTGGGTCAAGCTGGAGCAGATCTGCGTCGCCGCGCAGAGCCCCGCCGGCAACATCGAGGCCGTCGCCGAGGAGATGCTCCGCGGCTGTGCCCAGCTCCGCCCCAAAGCGGCCCGCGACGAGTACCGGGCCTGGCTCGCCGCCCGTCCGGTCGGCAGCGCCGTCACCGAGCTCCTCGGCGCCGCCCGCGGCGAGGACGCCCTGCTGCGCGGCCTCGCCTTCGAGGCGCTGCGGGTCGTCGGCGCCCCCGCCGAGCCCGATGTGCGCGCGGTGGCCGACGAGCCGACCCTGCGGCCGTACGCCCTGCTGTGGCTCGCCGTGCACGACGGCGCCGACCCGGAGGACGCCCACGAGGTGCTCACCCGGGAGGAGGCCACCTGGCTGTGGGTCGACACCGCCGCCGCCGTCGCCGACCACGGGGAGGCCCCGCTGCTGGTGCGGCATCTCGAGTCCGCGGTGCAGCCGACCGTCCCCATGCTGCTCGACGAGGTGCGCGCCGTCGGTCACCCCCGCACGGTGCAGGTCCTGGTGGCGCTCGCCGCCGCCCACCCCGACCCCGCGCTGGCCAAGGCGGTCCGCCGGGCGGCCTTCCAGGTGCACACGGGGGGCAGCTGACAGCCGGTCAGGCGGTGATCTCGGGGGCGTACGTCCCGAAGCTCCACACGTTGCCCTCGAGGTCCCGGGCCATGTAGTCCCGCGATCCGTAGTCCTGGTCGGTCGGGGGCATCAGGATCTCCGCGCCCTGCTCCACCGCCTGCCGGTGGTGTGCGTCGACGTCGTCCACGACGACGTACACACCGGTGGTGCCGGCGTCCTTCATGGCGGCGTCGAACTTGCTGCCGGTGCCCTTCGAGCCGAGCATGATCACGCCGTTGCCCTGCGCCAGCTCGGCGTGCGCCACCTTGCCGTCCTCGGCCTCGTAGACCGCCAGCTCGGAGAAGCCGAAAGCCTCCGTGAGCTGCTTGACCGCCGCCTTGGCGTCCGCGTACAGCAACGTCGGATAGATGCTGGGCCGCCCACCGCTCGTGCCTGTCATGCCGATCACTCCCTTGTGATCAAATGCCGCGAATCCGAACCTGTCACCAGTCTTGCAGCGACCACTGACAACAGCGCCCGACCAGCCGGAACACCGCCAGGACAGCTCAGCGGAAGGTGTTGCACCGGGCCATGTCGCCGGTCTCGAACCCCTGGTGGAACCACTGCTGACGCTGCGCCGCCGACCCGTGCGTCCACGACTCCGGCGTCACCCGTCCCTGGAACCGCTCCTGGATCCGGTCGTCCCCCACGGCCGCCGCCGCGTCCAGACCGTCGGTGATGTCCGCCTCGGTGAGGCTGGTGATCAGCGGCCGCCCGGTCGACTCGTCCTTCGTCGTGGTCGCGTGGTGCGCCCACACGCCCGCGTAGCAGTCGGCCTGCAGTTCCACCTTCACCGCGTTGCTGTTCTCGCCCGCGCGCCCGTCCTGCGACCGGTTCAGCGTGCCCATCAGGTCCTGCACGTGATGCCCGTACTCGTGCGCGACGACATAGGCCTGGGCGAAGGCGCCGCCGCTCGCGCCGAACGTGGAGCGCAGCTCGTCGAAGAAGCCCAGGTCCAGATAGACCTTGCGGTCGCCGGGGCAGTAGAACGGCCCGACCGCCGAGGTGGCCGCGCCGCACGCGGTGCCGACCCGCTCGCTGAAGAAGACGGTGGGGGAGCGGGTGTACGTCCCGCTGCGCCGCTGGAACTCCTGGTCCCAGTAGTCCTGGACGCTGTTGACCACGGCCACCGTGCGGCAGTCGTCCCTGCTGTTGGCGTCCCGGCCGGTGCGGCAGGACTGCTGGACCTGGGCGAGGGCGGAAGCCGTGGCGACGGGTCGGCCGCCTCCCTCGTCGCTGAGCCCGAGCTGGTCGGGACCGACCCCGAGGAACAGCCCCAGCAGCAGCGCGATCAGCCCGGCGATGCCGCCGCCCACGGTCGCCTTGCCCCCGGGGATGCGGCTGCCGCGCACGTCCTGGACCTCGGAGGTGTCCAGCTGGGCGTCGTCGTCGAACTGCATGGGGCCATCGTCGCCCGCTGCCCGGGGCACGGCGCCGGGCGCTCACCCGAACGAGGGACACCGCACAGTGCGCCATCGAACACCCGAACTCAGAAAAAGTGGTTGCACGGTCCCGTTAGACTTGGCCCATGGCCATTCTCCTCGCGCATTAGACGGCGGGAACGTCCTCAGCCGCCCAACCGCCAAACAACCTGCCCTGGAGTCTGTCCGTGATCTCCGCCTCCGGTATCGAGCTGCGCGCCGGCGCCCGAGTACTCATCGAGTCCGCCACCTTCCGTGTCGCCAAGGGCGACCGCATCGGTCTGGTCGGCCGCAACGGGGCGGGGAAGACCACTCTCACCAAGTGCCTCGCCGGCGAGGGCCAGCCGGCGGGCGGCGCCATCACCCGCTCCGGCGAGGTCGGCTACCTCCCGCAGGACCCCCGCACCGGCGACCTCGACGTCCTCGCCCGCGACCGGATCCTCTCCGCGCGCGGTCTCGACGTACTGATCCGCAAGATGCGCGAGAACGAGCAGCGGATCGCCAACGGCAGCGGCGCCACCCGTGAGAAGGCCCTGCGGCAGTACGAGCGCCAGGAGACCGAGTTCCTCACCAAGGGCGGGTACTCCGCCGAGGCCGAGGCCGCCACCATCGCCGCCGCGCTCAACCTGCCCGACCGGGTGCTCGGCCAGCCGCTGCACACGCTCTCCGGCGGTCAGCGCCGCCGCATCGAGCTGGCGCGGATCCTGTTCTCGGACGCGGACACCCTGCTCCTCGACGAGCCCACGAACCACCTCGACGCCGACTCGATCGTCTGGCTGCGCGACTACCTCAAGACGTACCGCGGCGGCTTCATCGTGATCTCCCACGACGTCGACCTGGTCGAGACGGTCGTCAACAAGGTCTTCTACCTGGACGCCAACCGCGCCCAGATCGACGTCTACAACATGGGCTGGAAGCTCTACCAGCAGCAGCGCGAGGCGGATGAGAAGCGTCGCAAGCGCGAGCGGCAGAACGCCGAGAAGAAGGCCGCCGCGCTGCACTCCCAGGCCGACAAGATGCGCGCCAAGGCCACCAAGACGGTCGCCGCGCAGAACATGGCCAAGCGCGCCGACCGGCTGCTCGCCGGGCTCGACGCGGTGCGGGTCTCCGACAAGGTCGCCAAGCTCCGCTTCCCCGACCCCGCGCCCTGCGGCAAGACCCCGCTGACGGCCGAGGGCCTGTCGAAGTCCTACGGCTCCCTCGAGATCTTCACCGACGTCGACCTGGCCATCGACAAGGGCTCCCGGGTCGTCATCCTCGGGCTCAACGGCGCCGGAAAGACGACCCTGCTCCGGCTCCTCGCCGGCGCCGAGCAGCCGGACACCGGCGCGGTCGTCCCCGGCCACGGGCTCAAGATCGGCTACTACGCCCAGGAGCACGAGACCCTCGACCCGGAGCGCTCGGTCCTGGAGAACATGCGCTCCTCCGCCCCCGACCTGGACCTGGTCGAGGTCCGCAAGGTGCTGGGCTCCTTCCTGTTCTCCGGCGACGACGTGGACAAGCCCGCCGGGGTCCTCTCCGGCGGCGAGAAGACCCGTCTGGCCCTCGCCACCCTGGTCGTCTCCTCGGCGAACGTGCTGCTTCTGGACGAGCCCACCAACAACCTCGACCCGGCCAGCCGCGAGGAGATCCTCGGCGCGCTGCGCACCTACAAGGGCGCGGTCGTCCTGGTCACCCATGACGAGGGCGCCGTCGAGGCGCTCCAGCCGGAGCGGATCATTCTGCTGCCGGACGGGGTCGAGGATCTGTGGGGTTCCGACTACGCGGACCTCGTCGCCCTCGCTTGATCGAACGGTTGATCAACTAGGTATGGATCATTCGGCCTACCGGTGATCCATCATCTGTGTGAGATCTCCTCGTACCGAGGTGTGTCCTACATCCAATTCGCGGCCGATCCCTTTATCGACAAGGGGTCGGCCGCGCTGCGTCTCTGACCAGGCATTTCACAAAAGAACCCGTTCGGCGGTACGAACAACTCTCTGCGGAATCACAGATTCCGTATGTGGGGATGCGCTCCTGTCGTCACAACCTTGTCTTACGGACCTTGCCGAATGGGTGGCCATGAAGCCCCGGAGGGGTGATCATGAGGGGACCAGAGCGCACTTCCCATGAGGAGGCACGGGTGGCCGAGACTCTGAAGAAGGGCAGCCGGGTAACCGGCGCCGCGCGCGACAAGCTCGCGGCAGACCTGAAGAAGAAGTACGACTCCGGTGCGAGCATCCGAGCGCTGGCCGAGGAGACCGGCCGCTCGTATGGCTTCGTACACCGGATGCTCAGCGAGTCGGGCGTCACGCTCCGTGGGCGTGGCGGCGCGACCCGGGGCAAGAAGGCCGCGTCGTCCTGATTCCGGGCGGCCCCTCGGCTTTCGATGGTGGCCACCCGGTCGGTCGTCCGATCGTCCGGGTGGTTACTGTGCAGTCACTTAGCCGTGCCATGTGGCACGGAGGATGACCGCACTCATCGGAGGCGCCCCATGGGCCAGGAACTCGTTCCCCTGCTCGACAAGGACGGCGTACGGCTCACCGTCGACAACGCGCTCGCCACGGTGACGCTGACCAACCCCGCCAAGCGCAACGCGCAGAGCCCCGCTCTGTGGCGAACGCTCGCCGAGGCCGGTCGGCTCGTGCCCGGCTCCGTCCGTGTCGTCGTGCTGCGTGGAGAGGGCAAGTCCTTCTCCGCGGGGCTCGACCGGCAGATGTTCACGCCGGAGGGGATCGAGGGCGAGCCGTCGTTCATCGACCTCGCCCGCAGTGGTGACGCCGAACTCGACGCTGCCATCGCGGAGTTCCAGGAGGGCTTCACCTGGTGGCGGCGTAGCGACGTCGTGTCCATCGCCGCCGTCCAGGGGCATGCCATCGGGGCGGGCTTCCAGCTCGCGCTCGCCTGCGACTTTCGCGTCGTCGCCGACGACGTGCAGTTCGCCATGCGCGAGACCAGCCTGGGTCTGGTCCCGGACCTCACGGGCACGCATCCGCTCGTCTCGCTGGTCGGCTATGCCCGGGCGCTGGAGATCTGCGCCACCGGGCGCTTCGTGTCGGCCGAGGAAGCGGTGAACACCGGCCTCGCCAACATCGCCGTACCGCTCGACCAGCTCGACGGCGCGGTCCAGGACCTGGCCGCGGCACTTCTGGCCGCCCCCAGGGACGCCGTCATCGAGACCAAGGCCCTGCTGCGCGGTGCGCAGGACCGCACCTACGACGAGCAGCGCGCCGCCGAGCGTGCCGCTCAGACGCGCCGTCTGCGGGACCTGGCCGGCGTGGGCGAGTGAGCCCTCACCCGACGGCGGTGACCAGCACCGCCACGGTCGGGTGACCGGGGAGCGCCTTCCCCACCTCTTGGCGGACCGCCCGGGCGACATCCACCGCCCGGCGCTCCGCATCCACCGCCACCTCCACCCGGACGTGGCGCCGCGGCAGGGCCGTCTCGCCCTGCCGCTCCTCGATCTGCACCGCACGGCCCAGCGCGGCGGTCAGCCCGGTGACACCGGGCACCGACAGCGCCGCGGCGGCCGCGGGATCGTCGGCCGGCTCGGCCGACGCCGGTTCCGGCCGCCGTACGGGTTCGGCTTCCGGTTCCGCGTCCAGCAGGGACGTCACCCGCAGGTCGACCTCGGTCACCGTCAGACCGAGCCGCTGCGTCGCCGCCGTCGACAGGGCGGTGCGCAGGAGGGCCGCCGTGGCCGGCAGCGGCTCGTCCGCCGTCGCCGCGAAGTCCGCCGTCACCCGCAGCGGGCCCGGCGGCAGCGCACTGGGCGGAGGCGGTACGACGGGGTCGTGCACGTCCTCCGGGTCGGCGAGGGAGATCCGCAGCCGGTCCAGCCGTACGCCGCGCAGCCCCCGTACCGCACGCCGCAGCACCGCCTCGGCCGCCTCCTCCGCGATCCACGCGCCGTCGTGCGCGCCGCCCAGCGGCAGCAGCCTGCCGAGCCCCAGCTGATGCCGCACTGTCTGCGCCCACCGGTCCGCCGTCATTGCTCCAGCCTGCCGCATCGACGGCGCGCAACGACGTAACCCCGCTTACGGTGGTCGAAGGAGGACGATCAGAAGGGACGTACGGCGATGACTGACATGACGCAGACTCCCGAGGTGGAGACCGGCGTGCAGCCGCGCAAGCCCACCAAACGCGGTGGAGGGGACCCGGCGACGCGCGGGCGCACCACCATCGCCGACGGGGTCGTGGAGAAGATCGCCGGGCTGGCAGCCCGGGACGTGGTCGGCGTGCACGCGATGGGCAGTGGGCTGAGCCGCACCTTCGGGGCCGTGCGGGACCGGGTGCCGGGCGGGGCGAAGTCCGTGACCCGGGGCGTGAAGGTCGAGGTCGGCGAGGTGCAGACCGCGCTCGACCTGGAGATCGTCGTCGACTACGGCGTGTCGATCAACGAGGTGGCCCACGCCGTACGGGAGAACGTGATCGCGGCGGTGGAGCGGATGACCGGCCTCGAGGTCGTCGAGGTCAACATCGCGGTGAGCGATGTGAAGCTGCCCGAGGAAGAGGACGAAGAGCCGGAGTCCCGGCTCCAGTGAGTCCGGCGAGAGCTGAGGGGAGCGCAGGATGAGCATGGCCGTGGTCGGCATGATCGCCGGCATGGCGCTGGGCTTCGCCGGGTACTTCGGCGGATTCGGTGCCTTCCTGCTGGTGGCGGCCCTGGGCGCCATCGGTTTCGTCGTCGGGCGGTTTCTGGAGGGGGACCTGGAGCTCGGTGACTTCTTCCGTACCCGTGACAGCCGCCGTGACCGGCGGTGACATAGGTGACCACCGACTCCGGTGAGCTCCGCAGACCGCTGACCGTCGTCCCGCCCGGAGAGCGCGGTGCGACCCGGATCGCCGACCGGGTCGTGGCGAAGATCGCCTCCCAGGCGGCGGGCGAGGCGATCGGCGACCTCCCCGAGGGGGCCGCACGCCCGCACGCCGCGGTCGTCGTCCACCATCGGACCGCCCGCGTCCGTGTCCACCTCGAACTCGGCTACCCCGCCGACATCGGCGCCCGCTGTGCTCAGGTGCGTCGTCATGTCGGGGAGCGGGTAGTCGCGTTGGTGGGAATGGAGGTGTCGGAGGTCGTCGTCCATGTGGAACGACTGCACCTGACGCCGCCGTACGGTCCGGCACAGGGGAGGACGCGATGAGCGAGCCCCAGGGCTCACAGGGCACGGAAGGCACCACACAACGACTACCGGTGCTGGAGAAGGCGACCGACACCGACACCGGGGAGTACGAACCCCCACCCGTACCGGAGGATGAGGGCGCGGCAGAGGGCCGTTTCTGGTCGGCACGGCGCGTCCCCGCGGGCATCGTCGCGCTGCTGCTCGTGGTGGTCGCCGGATTCTTCCTCTACGACATCACAGCGGTCCGCGCCGAGCAGCCCGCCATGCGCTGGCGCCGAGAGCTGGCCGCGCAACTCGCCGAACGCCCCCTCGACGACACCTGGGTCCTCGTCGGCGCCGGCATCGCCGCGGCGCTCGGCGTCTGGCTGATCGTCCTCGCCGCCACCCCCGGTCTGCGCGGCGTCCTGTCGATGCGGCGCATCCGGACCGACGTACGCGCCGGACTCCACCGCGAGGCCGCCGCCCTGGTCCTGCGCGACCGGGCCGTGGAGGTCGCCGGCGTCCAGTCGGTACACGTACGCCTGACCCGCACCAAGGCCGACGTCGGCGCGGTCTCGCACTTCCGCGAACTGGACGACGTACGCGCCGACCTCGACGCCACGCTGGCCGAGGCGATCAGCGGGCTCGGCCTGGCCAGGCCGCCCGCGCTGTCGGTGCATGTACGGCGGCCGGGAAAGAAGGGGTGAGTCCGATGCTGCGGATCGTCAACCGTGTCGTGCTCGGTGTGGCCGGACTCGTCCTGCTGGTGGTCGGCGGTTCGGTGCTGGCCGTGGGGCTGGGGCTGAACCCGCCGTCCTGGTGGATCCACGACGGCCCTCACGACGTACTGCTCGACGACACCGAACGCACCCGCTGGGAGAACCACGGCTGGTGGTGGCCGACCGTCCTCGCCGTACTGGCCGTCCTCGTCCTGCTCGCCCTGTGGTGGCTGACCGCGAACCTGCGCCGGCACCGTCTGACCGAGCTCCTGGTGGACACCGGCGACGGCGAGGGCGCGCTGCTGCGGGGCCGGGCCCTGGAAGGCGTACTGGCCAACGAGGCGACCGAGCTGGACGGCGTGTCCCATGCCCACGTCCACCTGACGGGCAGGCGCAACGCCCCGGAGACCCGCGTACGGCTCCTGCTGGAACCGCACGTGGACCCCGGGACGGTGCTGAGCCACCTGACGACGGAGGCCCTGACCCACGCCCGCACTTCGGCGGGCCTGGCGTCACTGCCGGCGGAGGTCCGCCTGAAGGCGGTCAAGCACCGGGCGGAAAGGGTCAGTTGACATCTAGAACCCGTGCCGCATGCCGCCGTCCACAGGGACCATGATCCCGGTCAGGTAGGAGGCGGCCGGCGACAGCAGGAACGCCGCCGTGCGCCCGAACTCCTCCGGAGTCCCGTACCGCCGCAACGGAATCCTCGACTCGTTGGCCGCACGCGTGGCCTCCGGGTCCGCGGACAACCCGTCCAGCTCGCGCACGCGATCCGTGTCGATACGGGACGGCAGCAGCCCCACGACCCGGATCCCGCGCGGCCCCAACTCGTCCGCGAGGGACTTCGCGAACCCGGCGAGCCCCGGACGCAGCCCGTTCGAGATGGTCAGCCCCGGAATCGGCTCGTGCACCGAGCCCGACAGCACGAACCCGATGACACCGCCCGCCTCCAGCCCGGCCGCCGCCGCGCGGGCGAGCCGCACCGCGCCCAGGAACACCGACTCGAAGGCCGTGGCCCACTGCTCGTCCGTGTTGTCCGCGAGGAAGCCCGGCGCCGGACCGCCGACGCTGACGAGGATGCCGTCGAAGCCGCCGAAGCGCTCCCGCGCGGCCGCGATCAGCCGTGCGGGAGCATCCGGATCGGCGTTGTCGACGGCCACCCCGACCGCGTTCGGCCCCAGCTCGGCCGCCGCGTCGGCGGTCCGCTTCTCGTCGCGCCCGGTGAGAACGACCTTCGCCCCGTCGGCGACCAGCTCACGCGCGGACGCGTTGCCGAGGCCACGCGTGGCCCCGGTGACGACGTACACGCGGTCCTTCAGTCCAAGATCCATGGCTCCTATCCTGCCTCCTCGCCCCCGAACAGGGCGAGGGCGGTGTTCACCAGACCGATGTGGCTGAACGCCTGCGGGAAGTTGCCGAGCTGCACGCCGCCCACCGGGTCGTACTCCTCGGCCAGCAGCCCCACGTCGTTGGTCAGCGCCAGCAGCCGTTCGAAGAGGTCCCGTGCCTCCTTCGTACGGCCCGTCATGTGGAGCGCGTCGGCGAGCCAGAACGAACACGCCAGGAACGCGCCCTCGCCGCCGGGCAGCCCGTCCACGGGCATCCCCTCGACGCTGTAACGCCGTACGAAACCGCCGTGGTTCAGCTCCGCGCGGACCGCGTCGACGGTGCCGACGACCCGGGGGTCGTCCGGCGGCAGGAAGCCGACGCGCGGGATCAGCAGCAGGGACGCGTCGAGCTCGCGCGAGCCGTAGTACTGGGTGAACGTGTTCCGCTCGGGGTCGTAGCCCTTCTCGCACACCTCGCCGTGCACCTCGTCGCGCAGCGCGCGCCAGCCGTCCACGTCGCCGCTCAGCTCCGGGTAGGTCTCCAGGGCGCGCACCGCGCGGTCGGCGGCGACCCACACCATGATCCTCGAGTGGACGAAGTCGCGGCGGCCGCCGCGCACCTCCCACAGCCCCTCGTCCGGCTGCCGCCAGGAGGCCCGGAGAAAGTCCAGCAGGACGCTCTGGAGGGACCACATGTGCGGTTTCGCGGGCAGCCCCGCCCGCCGGGCCACCGACAGCGAGTCCATGACCTCGCCGTACACGTCCAGCTGGAGCTGTTTCACGGCCTCGTTGCCGATCCGTACGGGCTTGGAGCCGGCGAAACCGGACAGCCACGGCAGTTCGTACTCGGGCAGCCGCCGCTCGCCCGCGAGGCCGTACATGATCTGGAGGTCGGCCGGGTCGCCGGCGACCGCGCGCAGCAGCCAGTCCCGCCAGGCCTCGGCCTCCTCCAGATAGCCGCACGACGCCAGGGCGCCCAGGGTGAGCGTGGAGTCGCGCAGCCAGCAGTAGCGGTAGTCCCAGTTGCGTACCCCGCCCAGTTCCTCGGGCAGTGAGGTGGTGGCCGCGGCCACGATGCCGCCGGTCGGCCGGTAGGTGAGCGCCTTCAGGGTGATCAGGGAACGGACCACGGCGTCCCGGTGCGGACCGTCGTAGCGGCAGCGCGCCGCCCACGCCTGCCAGTCGGTGACGCTGGACTCCAGCGACTCGTACGGGTCGACCAGCGGAGGGCGCGGCTCGTGCGAGGGGTGCCAGGTGAGCACGAAGGCGACCTTCTCGCCCTTCTCGACGGTGAACTCCGAGTGCGTCCCGAGGTGTTCGCCCCAGGTGTGTACCGGCGGCTCGCTGCGCAGCCACGTCGAGTCGGGCCCCGCGACGGCCACCCGGTGTCCGTCGGACTCGCGCACCCACGGCACGACCGAGCCGTAGTCGAAGCGCAGCCTGAGCGTGCTGCGCACGGTGACCCGGCCGCTGAGACCTTCCACGATGCGTACGAGGTCGGGAGCCTGGTGGCGTTGCGGCATAAGGTCGGTGACGCGCACCGAGCCTTCGCCGGTCTCCCAGTCGGTGTCCAGGACGAGGGTGCCTGGGCGGTAGGCGCGGCGGGTGCACTCACCGTCGACTCCCTTGGGCGCGATGCGCCAATGGCCGTTCTCCTCGTCGCCGAGAAGTCTGGCGAAGCAGGCGGCGGAGTCGAAGCGGGGCAGGCACAGCCAGTCGACGCTGCCGTCCTTGCCGACCAGGGCAGCTGTCTGTTCGTCGCCGATCAGGGCGTAATCCTCGATACGGGGCACGGGATGCGGGTTCCCGGTGAACCCCGGCGACAATCAGGGGGAGGGCCGGGGGAGTGACGCCTGCGTACCGGAGAAGATGACCCCCGGGTCGGCGGGCGCCTGGTTCAGCACCCACAGACCGATCAGCGTCGCCAGTGCGAAGACGACCGCGATGAGCACGGCCAGGACGAGCCGGCGGCGGCGTTCGCGGCGCAGCCACTCGCCGCGTGCCGTGCGATAGGCGTCGGGGGCCGCGTGCACACCGCCCGCCAACGCGGCCAGCGCCTCCTGGAGTTCCCGCTCGGTGCGGTCCGGGGTCGTGTCCTTCATCGCCGGGCCTCCATCGCCTGGGTCAGGGCGGCGAGGCCGCGTGCCGTGTGCGTCTTGACGGAGCCGCAGGAGATCCCCATCGCGGAGGCGATCTCGCTCTCCTTCAGACCGAGCCAGTGTCGCAGCACCAGCGCCTCGCGCTGGCGGGGCGGCAGCTGCTGGAGGGCGTCGATGAGGACGCGCTGGTCGTCGTGGAGGAGTGCGGTGCTCTCGGCGGAGGCGACGAGCTCGTCCAGTGGGGCAGGAGGGTTCTCCACGTGTCTGCGGGCAACTTGGAGGTGCCGTATCCGCATCCGGGTCAGATTGCAGACGGTGGAGCGCAGATAGGCCTCCGCCGCCTCGGTGTCCCGCAGCCGCCGCCACTTGCGGTAGATCTGGTAGTAGGCCTCGGCGACCACGTTCTCCGGGTCGTCGGCGCCGAGCAGCACGGCGAGCCGCAGCATCGAGGCGTAGTGCTGCTCGAAGAGCCGGGCCACCCCGGCCTCGCGTTCCAGCTCGGCCGGATCGGTCGCCGCGGGGGTGAGCGGTACCGGTACGGAGGTGGTGTGTCTCAGGTGCTGTCTCACGGGTTGTTCGCTCCCGTCTCCGGGCGCCGGCCGAGGGTCAGGCGCGACGGCAGATCGGTCAGGTCGGCGCCGCGCGGGACGCCGAGTCGTTCGAGGACCGCGGTGCCGATCACGGCGACGGTCAGGTTGAGCAGGAGGGCGGTGAGGCCGGCGTAGATCTGGAAGGGGCCGGTGCCGACCGACGAGAACCCCTCGCGGACGACCAGGTAGGTGCCGGACAGCATGCCCGCGCCCCATCCGGCGAGCAGCGCCCGTGGATGCAGCCGTCCGGTGAACAGGCCCACGGCGACGGCCGGGAAGATCTGGAGGATCCAGACCCCGCCGAGGAGTTGGAGGTTGACGGCGTCCTGGTCGCGCAGTCCGAACACGAACGCGACCGCGCCGACCTTAGCCGTCAGCGACACGGCCTTGGCGATGCGCACCTGGCGCTTGGGCGTGGCGGTGGGGTGTACGTACTCGACGTAGACGTTGCGCACGAAGCTGGTGGCCGCCGCGATCGACATCACCGCGGCCGGGACCAGCGCCCCCACGGTGATCGCCCCGAACACCAGTCCGGCCAGCGGCCCCGGCATCAGTCGGTCGACCAGCATCGGTACGGCGGTCTCGGCGCCGCCCTCCGGTGCCCGCACACCCGCCGCGAGCGCCGCGATGCCGAGGAACCCGAAGAGGGCGAGCAGCCCGGTCCAGGCGGGCAGGGCCACGGCGACCTTGCGCAGGGTGCGCGGGCTGTCGGCGGCGAAGGCGGCGGTCAGGACGTGCGGGTACATCAGCAGGGCGAGGGCGGAGCCGAGAGCGAGGGTGGCGTAGGAGGGCTGCTGCTCGGGGGAGAGCAGCAGCGCCGGGCCGCCGAGGCGTTCGGCGGCTCCGTCGAAGACGGCGCCCGGTCCGCCGAGCCGTTCCAGGACCAGCCAGGTGACGGCGGTGAGCGAGACGAAGACGGCGACCGCCTTGAGCGCGGAGATCACGGTGGGCGCCCGCAGTCCGTGCCGGTAGGTGGCCACCGCGAGGCCCGCGAACAGCGCCACCATCACCAGATCACCGGCCGCGCCCCGCGGATAGACGCCCCCCGCGGTCAGCACCGCCCGTATCCCGAGCAACTGGAGCGCCAGATACGGCATCGTCGCCAGGATCCCGGTCAGCGCGACCACCAGGGCCAGCGGCGCCGAACCGTAGCGGCCGCGCACGAAGTCGGCGGCGGTGATGTAGCCGTGCCGCCGGGCCACCTCCCCGAGGCGGCTGAGCAGCACGAAGGCGATCGGGCAGACGATCACCGTGTACGGCACCGCGAAGAAGGCGGCCGCGCCGTTGCCGTACGCCAGCCCCGGTACGGCCGTGAAGGTGTACGCGGTGAAGATCGTGCCGCCCAGCAACAGCCAGGTCCACACCGGGCCGAGGCTGCGGTCGGCGAGCGCCCAGCCCTCCAGGGACGGCAGCCGGTCGCTGGGGTGCAGCCGGCGCGCGGTCACGGCGAGCAGCGACGCTCCGCCGATCACGGCGAGGAACGTCGCGGTCATGGCGCTGTCGGCCATGGTCACCGTCCTTGGTGTGCCCGCAGGTGTGGCTTGACCCTCGCGCAAGAGTTGCGCGTGCGGCCGGTTCGGATGACAGGGAACCGGCGGGAAATCTTCTCGACATTCGCTGTCAACCGTCTGCGACGGGTGGGCAACTCTTGCACAGACCCACAGTGAAGGGGAGAGGAGCGCAGGTCATGGCACGGACCGGTCATCACCGGCTACGGCGCGTCGCGATCGCCGTACTGCTTCTCGCACCCGCCGCGGGACTGCTGTGGGTTCCGCTGTACGCCGGCGCGGAGCCGCGGCTTGCGGGGACGCCGTTCTTCTACTGGTACCAGCTGGCCTGGGTGCCGGGGTGCGGTCTCTGTCTGCTCGCGGCGTACGCGCTGACGGACCGACACCGCCGCTGAGTCCTTCCCTCCTTTCTCTTCCTTTTCCCTTCCTTTCTCGTTCCACCGTTTCCGGTGAGGAGCCGCCATGCCCGAAACCGCCCTTCAGCCTGCCCTTGAGTCGCCTGAAAAGTCACGTATGTCACCTCGGTCGATCCTCTTGTGGGCGGCCGTCGCGCTGCTCGGCGCGGTCGCCTGGGGCGTCCTCGCGCTGGCCCGCGGGGAGAAGATCTCCGCGGTCTGGCTGGTCGTCGCCGCGCTCGGCTCGTACGCGATCGCCTACCGCTTCTACTCCCGCTTCATCGTGCGGCGCGTCCTGAAACCGGACGACCGCCGGGCCACCCCGGCCGAGCGACTGGAGGACGGCGTCGACTTCCACCCCACCGACCGCCGGGTGCTCCTCGGCCACCACTTCGCGGCGATCGCGGGCGCCGGACCGCTCGTGGGCCCGGTCCTCGCGGCCCAGATGGGCTATCTGCCCGGCACGCTGTGGATCGTCGCGGGAGTGATCTTCGCGGGTGCGGTGCAGGACATGGTCGTGCTGTTCCTGTCCATGCGCCGGGACGGCAAGTCGCTCGGGCAGATGGCCCGGGACGAGATCGGCCGGGCGGGCGGCGCGGCGGCGCTGATCGCGGTCTTCGCCATCATGATCATCCTCCTTGGCGTACTCGCCCTGGTCGTGGTCAACGCCCTCGCCCACTCCCCGTGGGGCACCTTCTCCGTCGCGATGACCATCCCGATCGCCCTGTTCATGGGCTTCTGGCTGCACCGCATCCGCCCCGGCCGGGTCGTCGAGACCAGCCTCATCGGTGTCGTACTGCTGCTGCTCGCGATCGTCGGCGGCAGCTGGGTCCAGGAGTCCTCGCTGGCCTCGACCTTCACCCTGAGCCCGACGACCCTCGTCTTCTGTCTCGTCGGCTACGGCTTCGTCGCCTCCGTCCTCCCGGTCTGGATGCTGCTCGCCCCCCGCGACTACCTCTCCACCTTCATGAAGATCGGCACGATCGCGCTGCTCGCGGTGGGGGTCGTGGTCGCCGCCCCGGTGCTGCGCGCGGACGCGGTGACCGACTTCGCCTCATCGGGCGCGGGCCCGGTCTTCGCCGGTTCGCTGTTCCCCTTCCTCTTCATCACGATCGCCTGCGGCGCCCTGTCCGGCTTCCACGCCCTGGTCTCCTCCGGGACGACTCCCAAGCTGATCCAGAAGGAGTCGCAGATCCGGATGATCGGCTACGGCGCCATGCTGATGGAGTCGTTCGTCGCGATCATGGCGCTGATCGCCGCGGCGACCCTGGAGCCGGGCCTGTACTACGCGATGAACGCCCCGGCGGGGCTGCTCGGCACGACGGCCGAGTCGGCGTCCCACGCGGTCGCGGGCCTGGGCTTCACCATCACGCCCGACCAGCTCACGCAGGCCGCGAAGGCGGTGGAGGAACAGACACTGATCGCCCGCTCCGGAGGCGCCCCGACCCTCGCCGTCGGCATGTCGGAGATCTTCTCCGGGGTCTTCGGCGGGACGGCCATGAAGGCCTTCTGGTACCACTTCGCGATCATGTTCGAGGCGCTGTTCATCCTGACGACCGTCGACGCGGGCACCCGGGTCGGGCGCTTCATGCTCCAGGACATGCTCGGCAACGTCTGGAAGCCGGTCGGCCGGGTCAACTGGAAGCCCGGCATCTGGCTGTGCAGCGGGCTGGTCGTGGCGGCCTGGGGCTACTTCCTCTACTCCGGCGCCACCGACCCGCTCGGCGGGATCAACCAGCTCTTCCCGCTCTTCGGCATCGCGAACCAGTTGCTGGCGGCCGTGGCCCTGACGGTGTGCACCACGGTCCTGGTGAAGTCCGGGCGGCTGCGCTGGGCCTGGGTCACCGGGGTCCCGCTGGCCTGGGTGGTCGCGATCACCTTCACCGCCGGCTGGCAGAAGATCTTCTCCGACGACCCGCGCGTCGGCTTCTTCGCCCAGCGCGCCAAGTACGCCGACGGCATCGACGCCGGGCAGGTGCTGCCGCCCGCCAAGTCCCTCGACGACATGCGGACCGTGGTCACCAACTCCACCGTCGACGGCGTACTGATCGCCCTGTTCCTGCTGCTCGTCGCGGTCGTGATCGTCAACGCGGCGGTGGTGTGCGTACGGGCCGTCCGCGCCCCGGGCACCCTGGCGACGACCGAGTCGCCGTACGTCGAGTCCCGCATCGAGGTGCCCGAGCAGGCCGGTGAGGCGCCGCTGGCCGGGGTGCGGTCGTGAGCGTCCGGCGATGGGCGCGGGCCGTCCACTGGTACCTGAGGGAGCTGACCGGGGAGACGGAGTACGACCGCTACTGCGAACGCCACCTCCGCCACCACCCGCTCGCGCCCGTACCGACCCGGCGCGACTACCAGGTGCTGCGCACCCGGCACCAGGAGGCCCACCCGCAGGGCCGCTGCTGCTGACCTCCACCGACAGGGGACCGCGGGGCGGACGCACCGTCCCGCGGTCCCCGACGACTCACCTCCGGGACCGAGATGTTCAGACGCCGCCCCGCCCTGCTGGTCCGCCCCGCACTCGACGACGACGCGCTGCACACGACCCTGACGGAGCTGCGCCCCACCCCTCAGCTGCACGGCCTGGGCGCCGGCCGCACCCGCCCCCTGTGGCAGCCGGTCGCCGAACTGCTGCGCGACACGGGCCGCGACTGGGACCGCCGGTGGCACCGGATGTCCGTACTGGCGGGGGATCTGCCGCCCGCGGTCTGCGAGCGGTGGACCGCCGACCGGCCCGGTGACGGGGACGCCCTGGTGCTGCGGGCCTGCGTACGGTCCGCGCGGGCCGCTTCCGAGGGGTGGGCCGCCGCCCGGGAGGCGGAACAGGCGTGCCTGCGTGCCGCCGACGCCTGCCCCGAGGACCCGACCCCGTGGCTGGCCCTGCTGGACGTGATGTACGCGCTCGCCGTCCCGGTCCGGGACGCCGTGCCCGTGTGGACCGAGGCCGTCGGCCGCGCCCCCTGGCACCGGGGTGCCTACCACCGGCTGCTGCGCCATCTGTCCCCGCGCGGCCCCGGCACGGTCACCGCCATGACGGACTTCGCCCGGCACGCGGCCTCCCGCGCACCGCACGGATCACCCCTGGCCCTGCTTCCGGTGGCGGCCCGCGTCGAACTGGTCGCGCACCGGCAACTGCGGGGGCGGACGGGGCTCGGGGCCGACGCCCACTGGAACGAGTCCTGGGCCGGCGAGGAGATCGAGACGGCTCTGGCCGGCTGGTTCCGCACGGCCGCGACGCCGCATGCCGAGGCCGTCGCCGACCTCAACCTCCTCGCCTTCGCCCTGGTCCGCACCCACCGTCCGAACGAGGCCGCACCCGTCTTCCGGCGTATCGGCCGCCATATGACGACGCATCCGTGGGAGCTGCTGCCGGCGCCGGAGCGCACGTTTCTCTATTGGCGCGACCGGCAGGGGGTGTGAGGAGGGGCGGGCGTCTGCGGTCTCAGACCGCCGCCGGCTCCGCCTCCGTCGCCGTTTCCTTCGCCGCCGCCTCCCGGCGGTCCCGCAGCTCGCGCCGGACCAGGACGATCCAGCCGATCGGGACGCCCGCGGCGAACAGCCACCACTGGTAGGCGTACGCGTAGTTCAGCGGGGCGTTCTCCTTGCCCGGCCTGCCGAGCAGCTCCGGGGTGTCGCCCTTGGGTTCGGGCGTGGTCAGGGCGATGTAGCCGCCGAGGACCTGCTTGCCGAGGCGCTGGGCCTCCTGCTCGCTGTTGATCAGCATGATCTGGCGGTCCGGCAGACCCTTGAGGTTCTTGATGCCGCTCGCCTCGGTCGTCTCGTCGGGCATCAGCCGCCCGGTGACGGTGACCTCGCCCGCGGGGGGTGCCGGGACCTTCGGGAAGGCGGTCTGGGTGGCACCGGTGGGGACCCAGCCGCGGTTGACCAGCAGCACCTTGCCGTCGTTCAGGACGAACGGGGTCAGGACGTGGTAGCCGACCTCGTCGTCGGAGTTGGTACGGCGGCGGACGACGAGCTCGTCATCGGTGTCGAAGCGACCCGTCGCGGTCACCGACCGGTACCGCTCCTTGCTGGTGACCGTGTGCCCGGCGGCCGTCATCCTCTCCACCGGCACCGGGTCCGCGGACAGCGCGTCGGAGACCAGCTGATTACGGGCGCTGCGCTCCTCGTAGCGATGCATCTGCCAGATGCCCAGCCGGATCATCGTGGGGATGAGAACGAGGGCGACCAGCGTGAGGATCACCCACTGCCGGGACAACAGGAAGCGGTACACCCCATGACCGTACAACTCGGGTCATGGGGTGTTCGCACAGGGGTGTGGTCAGACGCGGTCGACGATGCCCACCTTTCCCTCCGCGCGGGCGCAGTGGGCGCCGCAGAACCAGTGGCCCTCGACCTCGACGCCCTGGCCGATGATCTGCACACGGCAGTGCTCGCAGATCGGGGCCATGCGGTGGATCGCGCAGGAGAAGCAGTCGAAGACGTGCACCGCTCCCTGCGCGTGCACCTCGAAGGTCATGCCGTAGTTGTTTCCGCATACTTCGCAAGTCGCCATGCGCCACAGGGTGAGCCGTCGGTACGGCGCGGGCCAGGCGGAGGCGGGCGAGTCGCGGCGCAATCACCCGTCCGCACGGTCATCCCTGCGACGCCGGTGCCACGTTGCCCAGGAGTTGCCCGAAGGCCGCCTCATCGACGACCGGGGTGCCGAACTGCCGGGCCTTGACCACCTTCGACGTGCCCGAGTCCGGGTCGTTGGTGACGAGCAGGCTGGTCAGCCGGGAGATGCTGGTGGCGATGTGCAGCCCCGCCTCGATCGCGCGGTCCTCCAGGAGGTCGCGCTCGGTCGAGGTGTCGCCGGAGAAGGCGATCCGCATGCCCTGCTTGAGCGGTTTGCCCTCTTCGTAGCGCCCCGGGTTGGGATAGGGGCATGCGGGCCTTTTGCGGGCTGGGCGCCAACTGGTCGGCCGATAGCTGCCGTAGCTCGACTGCTGCTGCCGGGGCACGGCCCGGTCCGTCCACTCGGTCAGTGGCCGGCACTCGTGCAGCGGCAGCCGTACGCCACTCTCGGCCGCCGCCCGCAGGCTCGGCCGGAACGCCTCCGCGAGCACGCGCGCGTCGTCGAGCGCGTGGTGCGCGCGCTGCTGTACGACGCCGAAGTGGGCGGCCAGCGACTCCAGCTTGTGGTTGGGCAGCGGCAGGGCGAGCTCCTTGGACAGGGCGATGGTGCACAGCCGCTGTCGCACCGGCGCCTCGCGCTCCGCGCGTGCGTACTCCCGCGCGATCATCTGCCAGTCGAAGACCGCGTTGTGCGCGACGAGCACCCGGCCGTCCAGCCGGGTCGAGAAATCCTCGACGATGTCCTGGAAGAGGGGCGCGCCCTCGAGCACATCGCTCGTCAGACCGTGGATCCACACCGGGCCGGGGTCGCGCTCCGGGTTGACCAGTGTGTACCAGTGGTCCTCGACCTCGCCGCGCGCGTCCAGCCGGTAGACGGCCGCGGAGATTATCCGGTCGTCCCGGGCGAGGCCGGTGGTCTCCACGTCGACGACCGCGTACCCCTGCGGATACGCGGCCGGCCACGTTGTGGGGGAGGACGCTGCGGTCGACTGGTCTTCGAGCATGGTCCCTGAGGATACGGGCCCCCACTGACAGCGCCGCGCGCACCCGGCCGAGAGGGGTGCCTGTGCGGCGGCGGGCGGTGCCGCGTGTTCGCACAAAGGCGTGAGGAACCGCACGCACGCGCGCGTACGGGGCACCAACCGCGCACTGAAGCCCGGCAGTTGTTCACCGGGCCCGCCCCCTCACCCCAGCGCCGCCACCAGGTCCCCCGCCGTCAGCGCCTCCAGACCGCAGCCGTCGACGGGCCCCGGCAGCAGCCGGTACACCGACCCGGCCGCGCCCTCGGGGGCCACTCCGCCGTGGACCAGTGCGAGGAACACCTGCTTCCTCGCGGCCGCTTCACCCGCGAGGGCGTCGGCGTCCTCGGACGGCTGCCGTCTCTCCGGCGGCTCCAGGGCGCGTACGCGTGCCGCGAACTCCGTGTCCGGTTCCCCGAGGTGCCGCCGGTAGTGCCAGAGCTCGTCCACCGCGCGCGGATGCGGCGCGCGCCGTACCACCGCGACCTCGTCGCCCCGCGCGGTCGCCCGCCACACGGCCAGGTCCCACAAGGTCGTACGGCCGCAGGAGAAGTACTGATGCAGGTCCTCGGCGACCCGCCCCAGGTCGGCCCCGTGCGCATACAGGCTGTGGAAGCCCTCGGCGGCCGGCAGATGCAGGTCGGTCCACAGGAACGTGCGGCGGTCCAGGTCGACCAGCATCGGGACGTGGATGCGCGAGTCGCCCACCAGGTCGTACCGCTGACGGACCGTGCGCGGGTCGTAGGACGCGTCACGGTCCTCCAGCGCGGCGGACGGCAGCGCCATGAAGCCGGCGAAGGCGTCCAGGAGCGCCTCGAACGGGACGTCGTTGAAGCTGAAGACGACGGGCAGCGCGAACCGCACCCCACGGTCGGCGAGCGCGCCGAGGTCCAGGTCGACGTACTCGGTCGCCCCGTCCGGGGCGGGCCCCGAGACCAGATCACCGGAGTGGACCGCCGAACGGCCCTCGTACACGAGGTTGGTGTAGTCGCACAGACCCGCGAACTTCCAGTCCTCGTCGTACAGCGCCACCGACAGGTCCAGGTCCACCCGGGTGCCGGCGGGCTCCATCCAGTGCAGGAAGAGCCGCAGGACCTCCCCCGCGGGCAGCGGCTGCGTGCTGCCGCGCGGCACCGTCACGAGCGCCTTCGCGGCGGCGCTCTCGGCGGCCGGCACCGCGAGACCGGTGAGCGCCGAGTCCAGCACGGCCAGGTCGAGCCGAGGCCCGTCGGCCAGGCGGCGCAGCGCCTCGGCCTCCAGCAGCGCGCACACCTCGTCCGTCACCTCCGACGACAGCGGCACGCGCGTGTCGTCGATCGTGAAGGAGTGGGTGACCTGCCCGCGCGGGAAGAACACCCGCCGCCCGCCCGGCAGATGACGGATCCGCATCCGGCCGAGCGCGGCCAGCAGCGGACCCGGGCCCGCCTTGGGCAGCACACGGCGCAGGACGTCCCCGAACCCCTCCGGCAGCGCGTCGAGTTCGCGCAGCCGCAGCAGATGGTCGAGCCTGCGCAGCAGTTCGCCCGGCCGCTGGGTGAGCAGTTCCAGGGCGGCCGTCATGTCCTTCTCGTGCAGCGCCTGTTCGACGCGTGCCGTCCAGGTGGCGGGCTTGACGCGGACCCCGTCGACCCGCACCGCGTCCGGGTGTTCGGCGGCGGTCCGCAGCAGCGCCTCGCCGAGCGCGCCCTCGGAGGTGTCGGTGGCGCGCAGGACGGCGAACGCGAGCGCGGCCCTGGGATGGCGGGCGTGCTGCTCGTAGGGGTGCAGGATCTCGGCCGCGCGCTTCCAGGCACCCGGGTGCCGCAGCACGTCCTCGACCAGCGACGGCATCGCCAGGCCGTCGAGCATGCCGAGCAGTTGCCGGCGCAGTGCGCGCGGCAGGGAGCGCATACGGGGCGGGGCGAGCAGATCGGCCTCGCCGCCGGACCACACGCACAGCAGCCGCAGCACGTCCGTCGCGGTCGTCAGCTGCGTGGCCAGGAGCTCGGCCGCCCTCACACGCGTGTGCCGGTCGAGCAGCAGCATGCCGAGGACCAGCGCCTTGGTCCGGCGCACCGGGATGTCCGCCGGGAACCAGCCGAGGTCGGCCGGTGCGTGCGACAGCAGGATCTTCACGTCGTCCCGGTCCTGCGGCGGCAGCGGGGTGCGACGGGCCAGCAGTTTCAGCAGGGCCTTGACCGCGTCCGCCTTCGCGTCCGTGCCGAGCGTGAGCAACTTCAGCGGTCCGACCGCGAGTTCGCGCTCGTGGCGCGGCTGCTCCGGCTTCAGGAAGGGGTCGGCCCGGTCGATACGGCGATGACAGATCGGGCAACCCGCGTAGTCCGTGCCGTCCCAGCACTCCCGGCACACCAGATGCGCGCACGGCGACACCGGGTGCACGCTGCCGACCGTGCCGCACAGCACACACGGCTGGGCGGGCCACTGGAGCACCAGGGTGAAGATCCGGTCGACGTACAGCTGGAACGTGTCGTCCGGCACCGAGGCCGGGAAGCTGCGGAACATCGGCATATGGGTGCGGTCCGCGCCCAGTTCGGCGTCGATGTGCCGGATCAGCTGCCTGCCCGCGTCCCCGAGCCCGGTGGGCCCCAGCCAGGCGAGCGCCGCGTGCAGCTCCGCCGTGGGTGCGAATCCCCGGTCCAGCAGCTCGGCTTCGAGCGCGACGAGCCCTGGCGTCGTCGACGGGTCGCCCGGCCGTGGCCCGGCCTGGTCGACGTAGACGGTACGAAGGCGGCGGAGCAGCACGGACGACAGTACGGACAAGCGGAGGCCCCCGGCGGGAAGGAAGAGAGGAAGAAGGCGAGGGGCGGAGAGTGAGCGCGCTGTCAGCGTCGGAAGGGAGAAGGAAGCACGCTTGCGGAGCCGCCCCCGCGATCACGAATGTAGGAGAGCACGTCTGTACGGCGCCACTTATTTGTTTTCGAGCAGTGAGCGCGTCAGCGCCCGCACGGACGTGACGAACAGCCGCTCCTCGTTCACCGGCCGCGCGAAGGCACGGGCCATATCCGGGTCGTCGTACGCGGTCGTCTCCTGCGCGGGCTGCTGCACGGGCGCGCGCTCCCGGTTGCGTTCCACGAGGACGAAGCCCACGACCTGGAACTGCACCGCCCGTACCGCCTCCGCCGCCCGGGGGCCGCGCAGTCCGGCCGCGTGCACCTCGCGCACCAGCGCCTGCCGCGCGGGCAGGAACATCCGCTCGGTCAGGCCGCGTTCGTGCACCATCGCGATCAGGTGGGGATGGGCGCGCAGTCGTCGGCGCAGGATGCGGGCCACCGAGACGATCCGCTCGGCCGGGGTGCGCCCGACCGGCCGGAACTCGCCCAGGTCGGCCACGGTCCGCTGGACGAGCGCGTCCAGCAAGGACTCCCGGTTGCCGACATGCCAGTAGATCGAGGTCACGGCGGTGCCCAGCTCGGCGGCGAGCTTGCGCATCGTCAGCGCCTCGGGGCCGTGCTGCTTGACCAGATTCGCGGCGGTGTCCAGGACCTCGTCCCGGGTGAGCGACGCTCTCGCCATGCTGCCCCCAAGTCCGGCTCGTGCACGCGTATTTACCCCGCAGGGCGGGTGCTGTAACTGTGTTACAGGTGACGGCCCATCAGAAGAAGGGCGGTACGACATGGCACGCGTACGGTACGGCGCACGGACCGAGGCGGAGATCGCCGCCGCGCGCACCGCGAGCTCCAGGCTCCCGGACATCTGGTCCACCGGTGTGGTGGCGATCTGGGAGACCGACCCGGACGCGGTCGCGGCGGTCCTGCCACCACCCCTGAAACCCACGGACCGGCCGCTGGTCCGGGTCAACATCAGCAAGGTCGACCTGCCCGGATATCCGCTCGGCGCGGGCTCGTTCGCGGTCGCCGCGGCCCATGACGGCGTCGAGGGCTGCTATCCCCTCGTCATGCCGATGACCCACGAACGGGCCCTCGTCGGCGGCCGCGAGGTCTTCGGCGAACCCAAGAAGCTCGGCGAGGTGGTCGTCGAGCGCGACGGCTTGATCGTCCGCGCGTTCCTCGCCCGCCACGGCATCGCCTTCGCCGAGGTGCGCGGCGCGGTCGCCGGCGAGCTGCCGCTGCCCGAACCGGTCCGGAAGACCGACTTCTACTTCAAGTTCCTGCCCGCCGTGGACGGTTCGGGCTTCGACGCCGACCCGGTACTCGTGCGCTGTCTGCGCAACGAGAAGGTCCGCAAGCTGGAGCGGATCACCGGCGACGTCGTCCTGCGCGAGTCGATGTACGACCCGGTCGCCGACCTCCCGGTGCGCCGCCTCGTGGAGATCACCATCGGCGAGAAGACCAGCGACCAGCGGGGCAAGGTGGTCGAGCGGGTCGACGCGCAGGCGCTGCTGCCGTACATCCATCAGCGCTACGACGATCCGGCGCAGGTCCTCGACGCACCCCCCGAGGGGAGTGCGTGATGGACCTGAGGGCAGGACAGGTCGCCGTGGTCACCGGCGCGGCGAGCGGCATCGGCCTCGCGATGGTCCGGCGGTTCGCCGCGGAAGGGCTCAAGGTCGTTCTCGCGGACGTCGAGGAGGGCGCCCTGGAGAAGGCCGTGGCGGGGCTTCGCGCGGACGGCGCGGACGTGCACGCGCGGGTGGTCGACGTCGGTGAGCGTGAACAGGTCCTGGAGCTGGCGGACTTCGCCCATGAGACGTACGGGGCCGTCCATGTGCTGTGCAACAACGCCGGGGTCGGTTCGGGCGCCGAGGGCCGGATGTGGGAGCACGAGCCGAACGACTGGAAGTGGGCGTTCTCCGTCAATGTCTGGGGTGTCTTCCATGGCATCCAGGCGTTCGTGCCGCACATGATCAAGTCGGGTCAACCCGGTCATGTCGTCAACACGTCCTCCGGAGACGGCGGTATCGCCCCGCTGCCCACCGCCTCCGTGTACGCCGTCACCAAGGCGGCCGTCGTGACGATGACCGAGTCCCTGTACGCCCACCTGAAGGCGGAGCACGCACGCGTGGGCGCCTCCGTCCTCTTCCCCGGCCCGCACATGCTCCGCACGGGACTGTGGGAGTCGCACCGCAACCGGCCCGAGCGGTACGCCAAGGAGCGGCCGCGCAGGACGCCCTACCGCAGCCTCGACCAGTGGGAGGCCGCGATGGAGGAGGCGGGCCGCGAGGTGAGGTTCACACCGGTCGAGGAGGTCGCCGAGACCGTGGTCGACGGCATCCGCGCGGACCGCTTCTGGATGCTGCCGCCGAGCGAGCACAGTGACGCCCAGATCAGGGCGCGGGCGCAGTCGATGCTGGACCGCGCGAACCCGTCGTACCTAGAGAACTTCATCTTGGACTAGGGGCTTCGATGACCGATCGGACCAGGGAACTTCGATGACCGAATCCTGGATTAGGAGGCTTCGATGACCCACCAGGACGACCCGTACCTGATCATCTCCTCCGACTGCCACGCCGGACTGCCCACCGAGGAGTACCGGCCCTACCTGGACTCCCGTTTCCACCGGGAGTTCGACGACTTCCTCGCCGGGCGCGACCGGCGCCGCGAGGAGATGACCCGGCTCGGCATCCGCAACGAGGCGTTCGCCAACAAGTGGTTCCAGGACAACGAGGAGGGCTTGCGCGGGGGTTGGGAGACCGCTCAGCGGCTGAAGGAGCTCGACGGTGACGGGGTGGCCGCCGAGGTCGTCTTCCCGGACGCCGACGCGGTCGACAGCCAGACCGCCGCGCCCTTCGGGGTGGGGCTCGGGCTCTCCGGCGATCACGACCCGGAGCTCGGCATGGCGGGCGCGCGGGCGCACAACCGCTGGCTGGCCGACTTCGTCTCCGAGCACCCCGAACGGCACTGCGGAGTGGCCCTGTTGCCGGTCACGGCCCCGACCGAGCGGGTCGTCGCCGAGGTGTACCGGGCCAAGGAGTCCGGGCTCGGCGCGCTGATGATCCCGTCCATGTGGGTCGACAAGGAGCCCTACCACGACCACCGTTACGACCCGGTGTGGGCGGCGGCCGCCGAATGCGGGATGCCGGTGATGACCCACTCCGGCGCCGCGCCGCGCCACGAGTACGGCGACCACCTCGGGATCTTCGTCTCCGAGGTCACCTGGTGGCCCGCACGGCCGCTGTGGTTCCTGCTCTGGTCGGGCGTCTTCGAACGCCACCCGGGGCTGAGGTTCGGTGTCGCCGAGTCGGGTTGCTGGTGGCTGCCGAACCTGCTGTGGTTCATGGACCGCCTCTACCTCGGCGCGCACGGCGGCAAGAAGCTCTCGCCCTTCCAGGAGGTGAGGCGTCCGCCCCACGAGTACCTCGACCGGCAGGTCTTCATCTGCGCGACCAACACCAAACGCCGCGAACTGGCCCAGCGCTACGAGATCGGCGTCGACAACATCCTCTGGGGCAGCGACTTCCCGCACCCCGAGGGCACCTGGCCCGACACACGCGCGTGGCTCAAGCGCACGTTTCATGACATCCCGGTCGCGGAGACCCGCCGCATGCTGGGACTGGCCGCGGCGGAGGTCTTCGGCTTCGACGTGGCGAAGCTGACCCCGCTCGCCCGCCGTATCGGCCCCACCCCCGCCGAACTCGGCCAGTCCGCCGACCAGACGGCCGTGGAGGCGTCCTGGGCGCGCTCGCGCGAGGTCGGCCGGCACTGGCTGACGGACCATGACTTCCCGACCCTGGGGGTGACGCCATGACCGATCGCTACACGGTCATCTCCGCCGACTGCCACGCGGGCGCCGACCTGCTGGACTACAAGCCCTATCTGGAGCGGCGGTACCACGACGAGTTCGACGCGTGGGCGGTGACGTACGTCAATCCCTACGAGGACCTGCTCGCCGACACCGCCGACAAGAACTGGAACTCCGAGCGGCGGCTCGCGGAGCTGGAGGAGGACGGGATCGTCGCGGAGGTGGTGTTCCCCAACACCATCCCGCCGTTCTTCCCGTCCGGCTCGCTCATGGCGCCCGCACCGGACGCCGGGGAGTTCGAGCGGCGCTGGGCCGGTCTGCGCGCCCACAACCGCTGGCTGGCGGACTTCTGCGCGGCGGCACCGGGGCGGCGGGCGGGGGTCTTCCAGATCCTCCTCAACGACGTCGAGGAGGCGGTGAAGGAGATCCGCAGGTCCGTCGAGGCGGGCCTCAAGGGCGGCCTGCTGCTGCCGGGCACACCGCCGGGCAGTGGGCTCCCGGAGCTCTACTCGTCGACGTACGACCCCATCTGGGCCGTCTGCGCGGAACTCGGCGTCCCCGTCAACCACCACGCGGGCTCGGCCTCCCCGCCGCTCGGCGACGAACCGGCGGCGCGCGCGGTCTTCATGGTCGAGACGACCTGGTTCTCGCACCGGGCGCTGTGGCACCTGGTGTTCGGCGGTGCCTTCCGCCGTCACCCGGAGCTGAGGCTCGTGCTCACCGAGCAGGGGTCGGGGTGGATCCCGGGTGTGCTGGAGATGCTGGACTACTACCACGGGCGCCTGGTCGCCGCCGCGACGAGGGCGTCCACGGCGGAGTCCAAGTTCGGCGCGGGCCTGGCCGCCCACATGGGCGACGCGCCCTCCGAGGTCTGGCGCGACAACTGCTTCGTCGGCGCCAGCTTCATGCGCCCGCACGAGGTGCCGCTGCGCGACCGGATCGGCATCGACAAGATCATGTGGGGGAGCGACTACCCGCACGACGAGGGGACGTATCCGTACTCGCGAGAAGGCCTGAGGTTCGCGTACGCGCGCGTGCCCCGCGAGGAGGTCGCCGCGATGGTCGGCGGCAACGCCGCGCGTGTGTACGGCTTCGACCTGGACCTCCTCGACCCCATCGCGGCGAGGGTCGGCCCGACGGTCGAGGAGATCGCCGAGCCGCTCACCGAGCCACCGGCGGACGCGACGAGCCCGGTGTTCGCGAAGGGGGCGTCGGTACGGGTCTGGTGAGCGTCGGTGCGGACCGGAGGGCACCCGGGGTGCGATCCTCCCGTCTGTGACCGAACCCACGCATGACGAGGCCCACGGCGGGGCGCTCGCCGCGCGGCTGAACTGGCTGCGGGCGGCCGTCCTGGGAGCCAACGACGGCATCGTGTCCACCGCGGGCCTCGTCGTCGGCGTCGCCGGCGCCACGGACGACCGCTCGGCCCTTCTGACGGCGGGCCTCGCGGGGCTCCTCGCGGGGTCGATGTCGATGGCGGCCGGGGAGTACGTCTCCGTCTCCACCCAACGGGACTCGGAGAAGGCCGCCCTCGCCGTCGAGAAGCGGGAGCTGCGCGAGCAGCCCGAGGCCGAACTGGAGGAGCTCACCGAACTCCTCCAGGACCGGGGCCTGTCCCGGGACGTGGCCCGTGAGGCGGCCGTCCAGCTCACGGAACGGGACGCCCTGAGAGCCCACGCGCGCGTGGAGCTCGGCATCGACCCCGACCAGCTCACCAACCCCTGGCATGCCGCATGGGCGAGCTTCCTGTCCTTCACGGTCGGCGCTCTGCTCCCGCTCCTCGCCATCGTCCTCCCGCCCACCGACCGGCGTCTGGCCGTCACTGTCGTCTCCTCCCTCGCAGCCCTCGTCCTCACCGGCTGGAGCAGTGCCCGCCTCGGCGCCGCCGACCCGGTCCGCGCGGCGCTGCGGAACGTGTTGGGAGGGGCGTTGGCGATGGGGGTGACGTATGCGGCGGGGACGCTGCTGGGGGCGGCCGGAGTCTGAAACTGCTGGTGGTGGCTTTGGTGGAGATCACCAACAAGTAAGCGCGTACTCCCGGTAATACTTGTCAGTAACAACGTCTAGCCGTGGCAGACCAGCGGTTCTACGGTGCCAGCATGCCGAACCTGCCCGATGTCGTGCTGTGGTCGATACCCGCCTTCGTGCTGCTCACCGTGGTCGAGGTGATCAGCGTTCGTATCCATCCGGATGAGGATGCCGCCGGATACGAGACGAGGGATGCCGCGACCAGCGTCGGCATGGGGCTGGGAAGCCTCGCCTTCGACTTCCTCTGGAAGATCCCGATCGTCGCGATCTACACGGCGGTCCACGAACTCACGCCCCTGCGCGTTCCCGTGCTGTGGTGGACCGTCCCGCTGATGCTGCTCGCGCAGGACTTCTTCTACTACTGGTCGCACCGCGGCCACCACGTCATCCGCATCCTGTGGGCCTGTCACGTGGTCCATCACTCCAGCGAGAAGTTCAACCTCACCACCGCACTGCGCCAGCCGTGGACCACGCTCACCGTGTGGCCGTTCTACGTGCCCCTGATCGCCGCCGGTGTGCACCCCGCGGCCCTGGCCTTCTGCTCCTCGGTGAACCTCGTGTACCAGTTCTGGATCCACACGGAGCGCATCGACAAGATGCCCCGATGGTTCGAGTTCGTGTTCAACACGCCCGCCCACCACCGGGTCCACCACGCCTCCCAGGGCGGCTATCTGGACCGCAACTTCGGCGGCATCCTCATCGTCTGGGACCGGCTCTTCGGGTCGTTCGTCGCCGAGACCGAACGGCCTGTCTACGGGTTGACCAAGAACATCGACACATTCAACCCGATCAAGGTCGCCACTCATGAGTACGTGTCGATCGTCAAGGACATCAAGGCGGCGCGCAGTTGGCGCGAGCGCGCGGGGCGGGTGTTCCGGGGGCCGGGGTGGAAGCCGGCGCCGGTGGCGGAACCGGCCGAGGAGACCGTGGCCGCGTGAGACGCCTGCTCGCCGGAGCCTTCGCCCTCGCGGCCGTCGTCGACCTCGCCTCCCTGGCCGTCGGCTGGGACGTCGGGCACACCGTCGCCAAGCCCCTCCTGATGCCGCTGCTCGCCGCGTACGCGGCGTCCCGCGGCGCACCCCGGCTCCTGATCGCCGCACTGCTGTGCGGCTGGGGCGGCGACACCCTGCTCCTCTTCGACGCCGAGCCCGCCTTCCTCGCCGGGATGGGCTGCTTCGCCGCCGGGCACGTCTGCTACCTCGCGCTCTTCAGGTCGTACGGCGGGGCACGCGCGCGCAGTGCCGTCCTCGCCCCCGCCTACGCCGTCGTCCTCGTCGTCAGCGTCGCCCTGCTCCGGCCCGACCTGCCCGCCGACCTGCGCTTCCCCGTCGCGGGGTACAGCCTGCTGCTCACCGCCATGGCGTACGCGGCCGCCACCAGGCTCGGACTCCTCGCCGGGCTCGGCGGCGCGCTCTTCGTGCTCTCCGACAGTCTCATCGCGACCGGCGTCGCGGAGTGGCCCCAGCCGCCCCGGCCGGACCTGTGGATCATGCTCACCTATATCGCCGCGCAGTCACTGCTGGTCACCGGCGTACTCGGCGAGCGACGGCCGCGGGAGTCGGCGTACGGTGAAGTGCGCTCGACCACCCCCTGAGCGCACGTACCACCAGAGACGAGAAGGATCCTCGCCATGCGCGCCACCACCATCCACGCCCCCTTCGACATGCGCGTGGAGGACGTGCCCGACCCCGTGGTGCAACTGCCCACCGACGCCGTGGTCCGCGTCCTGCGCTCCTGCATCTGCGGCAGCGACCTGTGGGCGTACCGCGGCACGGCCACGCGGCAGCCGGGGCAGCGCATCGGGCACGAGTTCCTCGGCGTCGTCGAGGAGACCGGCTCCGAGGTGGGCACCGTCCGCCGCGGCGACCTCGTCGTCGCGCCCTTCATGTGGTCCGACGGCGTCTGCGACTACTGCCGCGAGGGCCTGAACACCTCCTGCGAGC
Organism: Streptomyces sp. NPDC002817; assembly: GCF_053592055.1. Taxonomy (NCBI): domain Bacteria; kingdom Bacillati; phylum Actinomycetota; class Actinomycetes; order Kitasatosporales; family Streptomycetaceae; genus Streptomyces; species Streptomyces sp. NPDC002817. Next base: position 40,869 of record NZ_JBSFUY010000008.1, on the reverse strand, counting down.
ACGGCGGCTTCTGGGGCTCCGTCGGCTACGACGGCGGCCAGGGCGAGGCCGTGCGTGTGCCCTTCGCCGACGGCACCCTCGTCCAGCTGCCCAAGGACGCGGCCTCCGACGACCGTCTGCTGACCGCCCTGCTGAGCCTGTCCGACGTCATGGGCACCGGCCACCACGCCGCCCTCGGCGCCGGAGCCCGCGCGGGTGCCACGGTCGCCGTCGTCGGCGACGGGGCCGTCGGCCTGTGCGCGGTGCTCGCCGCCAAACGGCTGGGCGCCGAACGGATCATCGCGCTCGGGCGCCACCAGGCCCGTACCGACATCGCCCGCCGGTTCGGCGCCACCGACGTGGTCGCCGAGCGCGGGGACGCGGCGGTCGAGGCCGTCCGTGAACTCACCCGGGGGCAGGGCGCGCACGCCGTCGTCGAGGCCGTCGGCACCGAGCAGTCCATGCGCACCGCGGTCGACATCACCCGCGACGGCGGCACCATCGGCTGGGTGGGCGTCCCGCACGGCAGCGGCACCGGGATCGACCTCGGCGTCATGTTCGACCGGAACATCGCGCTGCGCGGCGGTGTCGCCCCGGTCCGCGCGTACATCCCGGAGCTGTTGTCCGACGTCCTGGACGGCACCATCGACCCGTCGCCCGTCTTCGACCTGACCCTTGGCCTGGAGGACGTCCCGGCCGGCTACAAGGCGATGGACGAGCGGACGGCCCTCAAGGTGCTCGTCGCCAACTGACCCTTCCCAGGCGGCTCACCAGCGGATCGGCACCGGCAGCGCCGTCAGCAGCCCCGACACCACGACCACCACGCCCAGCGCGACGACCTCCGCCCGCGCGGGGGAGCAGGCGGTCAGCGGGTCGGGCGCCCGGCGCAGCCGGAACCGCGCCCACAGGGCGAGCGCGGCGACCACGGCCACGAGCAGCACCTTGGCGAGCAGCACCCGCCCGTACGAGGTCGCCGTCAGCTGGTGCAGGACCGTGCCCGGCGGCATCCGGCGCAGCATGCTGCACACCCCGGTGGCGGTGATCGCGGCGAGCAGGACGACGGCCACGCGCGCGTAGAGGCCCAGCAGAGCCGCGCCCGCTTCCGTCGGCCCCCACCGGCGCAGCGTCCGCAGCGCGTACAGCAGCCCGCCCACCCACAGTGCCGCACAGGTCAGATGGACCAGGGTCAGCCCCGACCCGACCAACGGGCTCTGCTCGGTCGTGGGATGCGCGCGCAGAGCTTCTGCCACGACGACCGCGGCCGACGGCCAGACCTGGGTGGCGGGGCGGGCCGAGCGGGAGCACAGGCCCGCCGCGAGGAACGCGTTGACCTCGAGGAGTGCGAGCTTGCCGTCCCGGGACTCGTACAGGCCGCCGATGTCGATCTCGGCGAGGCTGTGCGGCACGAGGTTGCCGGTCGCCACCACCGAGGCGAGCCCCAGCGCGGCGACGAAACCGGCGGCAGCCGCGTACGGGGCCCAGCTGCGCGGCGCGGCCGGGGGAGCGCCGGGCACGGAACGGGCCAGCCGCTTCACGAAGAGCTCGCCCACCGGGACGCACAGCGCCGCGAACAGCACCGCCCGCAGCAGCGCGATGCCGACGACGCCGGGCGCCGCGGCCTCCCCCGTGCCGTGCAGCGCGGCGGACGGGCCCAGCAGCGGGATCAGTGCGCCGAGCGTCACCAGTACGAGGACGGCGACGGCCTTGGCGGTGCCGGAGCGCGGCGACGGCCCGGTCGCGTCGGAAGCCCCGGCCGTGGGTCTTGTCAAGGTCACCTCATGATCTTCACCAGCTGTCGCAGAACCGGGCAAGTCCAGGAAAACAACTGGTGGTACGGCATTCCGCCCAGGAGTACGTTTTCCGGCCGACCGCGGCTCACGCCCACCGCGCGGGATCCGCCCCCCACGGCCCCGGTGGCCGCGCCCAGTCCGTCGGCCCGCCCGCGAAGGAGACCGGCGGCAGGGCGTACCGCAGTCGCCCGATGCCACTGTCCGTGTCGGCGAGCCAGGCATCAGGCCCGTCGTACGAAGCATCCCCCGGGGAATCGGCCGGGATGCCGTTCATCAGCCACTCCGCCGTCCGCGCCAGCGCCAGCCGTACGAACCGGCTGCCACCCTCGTCCGACTGCTCGGCCAACGCCCGCAGCACCTCCGCCGCCAGCAGGTACCCCGTGCCATGGTCGAGGGCCTGTGCGGGCAGTGCCCCCGGTCGCTCCACCGATCCCTCCAGCGCCGCGATCCCGGTTGCCACCTGCACGAGACTGTCGAACCCGCGCCGCTCACGCCAGGGCCCGTACGCGCCCCAGGCCGACAACTGCGCCACGACGATGCCCGGCCGCCGCTCCGCCAGCGCCTGCGGCGACAGCCCGAACCGGTCCAGCGCGCCCGGGCGGTACCCGGTGACGACCACGTCCGCCGCCGCGAGCAGCTCCTCGAAGGTCCGCCGGTCGGCCGCCAGGTCCAGCGTCGCCGACCGCTTCCCGAAGCCCGTGTCGGCATGCTGGTCGGGGAGTTCGGGCAGCTGGGGCGCGTCCAGGCGCAGTACGTCCGCGCCGAGCAGGGCGAGGGTGCGGGTGGCGACCGGGCCCGCGATCACCCGGGTCAGATCCAGGACCCGCAGTCCTGCGGCGGGCAGCAGGGGAGCCCCGTCGAGCGGCGTGAACGCACGGGCGCGTGCGGAGTCGAGCCGGCCGCGCTCGACCAACGGCCGCGCGGCCACCGCCACGGCCTGAGGGTGCGCCGCCCATTCCTGCGGTGTCCGCAGCGCGACGGCGAGGCCCCCGGCCGCGTACACGGCCTCCTCGATCTCCAGGGCGGAACGCTCGGCGAAGGCCGCATCGAGGGTGTCCTGCGGACCCATCACCTCGAGCAGCCGCTCCCGGTGGTGCGGATAGTTGGCATGTGTCCTCACCCAGCCGTCGGCCGTGCGCCAGAACCTGGACAGGGGCGCGAAGCTGACCGGCGCCCGGCCATTGATCAATAGATGCCGCTCGCTGACGAACGCCGTGGCGACGGCCCCGTCGTCCACCCGCACAGCGGGCACCTCGCCGAGCCCGGCACGCCGTGCCCCCAACTCGGCGGCGGCCCGCGCACACGCCTCGACGCAGGCCCGAGCCAGCCCCCGTACGGGAAGCCGCGCTTGAAGAGCGCCCTTGGACATGACTCCAGTCATGACTTCACTATGCAGTATTGATCCAATCAACCTATGCGATCAACCCGTGTCATCAACCCATGCCGTCAGCCCTTGAGGCGGCCGACCACCAAAGACGCACCTCCTTGCGCACATCCGTCGGACGCAGTTCCCACCCCTGCGCACCGGCGACCTGGGCGACGTACCAGCCGCCCACACCCCGGTAGTCGCGCAGCGGAATCGCGCACTCGACCGGAGGCCGCGGCTTGCCGGGCTTGCGCGGGCCGGAAGCCCTCGCGGTCCAGCGGCCGACCTTCTTCTCGACGCGAGCTCTGTAGTACGCGCTGTCGCCCTCGTGCCGCAGCTCCGGCCAGCTCACGCACCAGGCGGGCCACTTCGACAACGGGTCGAGCACCCGGTCCATGGACTTGAAGAGACCCTGCTCGTACGAGGTGCTGAACACGGTGATGATCTCCGTGACGAGGCCGACGGCCAGGAAGACCGCGAGAGCCACGATCCACAGCACGATCTGCACGGGCGTGTACAGAACCGTCAGAACGAAACGGACCAGCAACTGCCCCTTGGGCCGGACCCGTTCGGGAGTCCAGGTCGAGGGATCTTCGTACGTGTACATGCGGGAGATCTTGCCGCACCACGGGAAAGGGCCGGACGGTACCCGTCCGGCCCTTCACATCACGCGCGCGTGAGCGTCACCGCGTCACTTCGTCACCGCGTCCAACGCGTCCGCGGTACCCCACCCGTAGAAGCCGTTGTAGTTCTTCGGCCCCTCACACACCGCGTCGACCTTCCCGTCGCCGTCGATGTCGTACGGGTCGGTGCACGGCGTGGCGTCGGCCTCCGCGTACAGCAGGGCCTTCACCAGGGCCGGGGAGGCCTTCGGGTGCGTCGACTTGATGAGCGCGGCCACGCCGGCGACATGCGGCGAGGCCATCGACGTACCGGCCATGTAGCCCCAGCCGCCGCCCGGCAGCGTGCCCAGGATCAGACCGCTGGTGGCCGGCGGGGCCGGGGTCTGGAAGCGGGTCGAGTCGCCGCCGGGTGCGGCGATGTCGATGACGCCCAGACCATGGTTGGAGAAGGACGACTTGATGCCCTTCGCCCCGGTCGCCGCGACCGTCACGACACCCGGCAGCTGGGTCGGGATGTCGAGGCACTCGGACGGGTCGATCACCCGGTCCGAGGGCGTGGCGTCGTTGGGGGAGACCGGGTCGGTGATCTCGTCGGCCGCGAGGTCGTAGTTCTCGTTGCCGGCCGCCGCGACGTTCACGGCGCCCTTCTTCTCCGCGTACCGCGAGGCCCGGGAGACGGCGTCGACGAGCGCCTTCTGGTCCGGGTCGTTCTTGCAGTTGAAGTACCACGGGTCGGTGTAATAGCTGTTGTTCGTCACATCGACGCCGTGCTCGGCCGCCCACACGAAGCCGCAGACCACGGCCTCCGTGTAGAAGTAGCCGGCCGTCGTGGACACCTTGATGCCGGACACCTTCACGCCGGGCGCGACACCCGTCATGCCGACGCCGTTCTTGGCGGCCGCGATCTCACCGGCCACATGCGTGCCGTGCGGGCTTTCCCCCGTGCCCGGCCGCCACGCCCCGTCGGTCGTGTCCGGCTTGCCCGTCACACAGTTGACCGACGCGGCACGGTCGAAGTTCGGCGCGATGTCCGGGTGCGTGTCGTCGACACCGGTGTCGATGACGGCGACGGTCACCTTGCTGCTGCCGAGCGACTTCTCGTGCGCCTTGTCCGCCTTGATGGCGGGCAGGTCCCACTGCAGGGGCTCGAGCGGGTCCTGTCCGGCGACCGCCTCGGCGTCCGCGACCTCCGCGGCGCTGAGCACCCTCGGCGTACCCACGTCGGTCGTCGACTGCGCGGGCAGCGGCGCGTTACGGGTGTTGCCGGCCGACTCCACCCCGCGCACCTTGCGCACGACCTTGGCGAAGTCGGGGTTCGCCGAGTGGACGACGATCACGCCTATCCGGTCGTACGACGTGACGATCGTGCCGCCGGCCTCGGAGATCGCCTTCTTCACATGCTTCGAAGGCCCGTGTCCGGGGCTGACGTTGACGACATAGCTGAGCGAGGTCGCGTCGGCTGCGGGGGACTCCTCCGCCGCGGATGCCGAGACGTTCGGCAGGAACGCGAGTGCCGTCGCCATGGCCATCCCCAGCGGGATGGCCAGCGCACGGCGGAAGCGCGGGTCAGGCGCTGTCATGCTGTCTCCAGTTCGTTCGCGGTACGAGCGGGACCGTGCGGGTGGTCTGCGGGCTACTTGACCGCGCGCAGCGCGTTGACGATGCCGTAGCCGTAGAACCCGTTCACCCGCTTGCCCCCCACGCAGGTCGCGTCCTGCGTGCCGTCGCCGTCCTGGTCGTAGGAGGCCGGGCAGCCCGGGTTGTTCGCCTGCGCCTTCAGCAGCGCCTGCAGCTGCGCCGGGGACGCCTTCGGGTGCGTCGACTTCAGCAGCGCGGCGACGCCCGCGGCGTGCGGGGAGGCCATCGAGGTGCCCTGCAGGAAGCCGTACGAGTTGTTCGGCATGGTCGACAGGATGCGGCCGTTCTTCGACGGCGTGTCCGGGATCTGGTAGAGCCGGTCACCGCCCGGGGCCGCGATGTCGACGACGCCGTAACCGTACGAGGAGTAGTACGACTTCAGGTTCTGCACGCCCGTGGCGCTGACCGTCACGACACCCGGCAGCTGGGTCGGCACGTCGAAGCACTCGTGCGGGTCGATGGTGCGCGTCACCGGCGTGGAGTCGTCGGGGCTGCTCTCGTCGACCAGGGCGTCCGAGTCGAGGTCGTCGTTGGAGTTGCCCGCCGAGGCCAGGTTGAGCGTGCCCTTCTTCTGGGCGTACAGCGATGCCCGGTTGACCGCGTCGACGATGGCCCGCTGGTCGGGGTCGTCGAGGCAGTTGTACAGCCACGGGTCCACGTAGTAGCTGTTGTTCGTGACCTCGACACCGTGGTCGGCGGCGAACACGAACGCGCAGACGACGCTCTCCGGGTAGAAGAGGCCGTTGCTCGGGTCGGTCACGTTGATGGCCGAGACCTTCACGCCGGGCGCGACACCGGCCACACCGATGCCGTTGCGGGCGGCGGCGATCTCACCGGCCACGTGCGTGCCGTGGTAGTCGTCCACGGTGTACGGGCGCCAGGCGCCCTCGGTGGTGTCCGGGACGCCGCCGTCGCAGTTGGCCGACTGCGAGGCCGAGAAGTTCGGCGCGATGTCCGGGTGGGTGTCGTCGACGCCGGTGTCGATGACGGCGACGGTGACCTTCTTGCTGCCCGGGTTGATCTGCGCGGCCTTGTCGGCGCCGATCGCCCGCAGGTCCCACTGGTCGGCCTCGAGGGGCTCGCTCTCCGCGTCGGCCGCGGAGGCGCTCTCGATCTTCTCGGCCTGCTCCTTCGTCAGGATCTGGGCCGCGCCCTCGTCCGTGGTGCTCGCGGGAGTGAGCGCCGAGGTGCGCGTCGCACCCGCCGACTGCACGCCGCGCACCGCGCGTATCTGTGCGCCGAAGTCGGGGTTGGCCGAGTGGACGACGATCACGCCGATCTTCTCGTACGTGATGACGATCGTGCCGCCCTTGGCGACGACGGCCTTCTTCACCGACGAGATCGTCTTGCGGTCCACCTTGGTGTTGACCACGTACGACAGGTTGGGCGCGTCCGCGGCCTGCACGGTCGGCTCCGCGTACGGGGCGGCCGAGGCGGCCGCGGGCAGGAAGCCGAGCGAGGCGGTCAGCGAGAGAACGACGGGCACGGCCAGAGCGAGCCGACGTCTGGAACGCAGATGAGGCATGGGGTCTCCACATCATCCGGAAACGAGAACCGCCCGAACACAGGTGGTGCTCGGGCAGGTACATGACGGGTGGTGCAGTGGCGAAGCTATCCCGCGAAGTCGCTGGCCAGCAATGACCTACCCGAGGTGACTTCGGAAAGAAGCCCGGGCAGTTGAACCGCTCCTCGCGTGCCGCCGTGACGTTGGGCAGGGAGCACGAGCACGATCGAGCCCCCTGGTCACCGCGAGGAACAGAGCCGTCACATGTCCGTCGTACCGAACCCGTCCCCGAACCCGGACCCGTCCACGTCCACCGTGGCAACAGCACCCGCAACGCGAGGAGACTCCGTGGCTACCGACGCACCGCCCCCCTCGAAAGAGCAACACAAACTCCCCAGCACCGAGGAGTTCACCGCGGTGCAGGAGAGTGCGGAGTTCGGTGAACTACGCCACTCCTACCGCTCCTTCGCCTTTCCCCTGACCGTCGGCTTCATCGCCTGGTACCTGCTGTACGTCCTGCTGTCGAACTTCGCCGGCGACTTCATGGGCACCAAGCTGTTCGGCAACATCAACGTCGCCTTCGTCCTCGGCATCGCCCAGTTCGTCACTACGTTCCTCATCGCCTGGTGGTACTCCCGGCACGCCGCCGCGAAGCTCGACCCCAAGGCCGAGGCGATCAAGTCCCGTATGGAGGGCGACGCATGAGCATCGCGCAGCAGAGTGTCCTCGCGGCCGGAGAGGCCGGCGAGCACCGACCACTGATCATCAGCCTCTTCGCGGTGTTCGTCGTCGCGACCCTGGTCATCACGGTCTGGGCGGGCCGCCAGACCAAGGACGCCGCCGACTTCTACGCCGGCGGACGCCAGTTCAGCGCCTTCCAGAACGGTCTCGCGGTCTCCGGCGACTACATGTCGGCCGCGTCGTTCCTCGGCATCGCCGGCGCCATCGCCCTCTTCGGCTACGACGGCTTCCTGTACTCCATCGGCTTCCTGGTCGCCTGGCTGGTGGCGCTGCTCCTGGTCGCCGAGCCGCTCAGGAACTCCGGCCGCTACACCATGGGTGACGTACTGGCGTACCGCATGCGCCAGCGGCCGGTCCGCACCGCGGCCGGCACCTCCACGATCGTCGTCTCGATCTTCTACCTGCTGGCCCAGATGGCCGGCGCGGGTGTCCTGGTCTCGCTGCTGCTCGGCATCACCTCCGACGCGGGCAAGATCGCCATCGTCGCCCTCGTCGGCGTCCTGATGATCGTGTACGTCTCCATCGGCGGCATGAAGGGCACCACCTGGGTCCAGATGGTCAAGGCCGTCCTCCTGATCAGCGGCACGATCCTGATCACGTTCCTGGTGCTGCTGAAGTTCAACTTCAACATCTCCGACCTGCTCGGCACGGCCGCCGAGAAGAGCGGCAAGGGCTCCGCCTTCCTGGAGCCCGGCCTCCAGTACGGCGCGACCGGCACCTCCAAGCTGGACTTCATCTCCCTGGGCATCGCCCTGGTGCTCGGCACGGCGGGTCTGCCGCACATCCTGATCCGCTTCTACACGGTGCCCAACGCCAAGGCCGCCCGTAAGTCCGTGAACTGGGCCATCGGCATCATCGGCGGCTTCTACCTGATGACGATCGCGCTCGGCTTCGGCGCCGCCGCGCTGATCGACCAGAAGGAGATCATCGAATCCAACCCGTCCGGCAACACGGCGGCCCCGCTGCTCGCCCTGCACCTGGGCGGCGTCGACTCGACGTGGGGCGCGATCCTGCTGGCGACGATCTCTGCGGTGGCCTTCGCGACGATCCTGGCGGTGGTGGCAGGTCTGACCCTCGCCTCGTCGTCCTCCTTCGCGCACGACATCTACGCCAACGTCATCCGCAAGGGCCAGGCGTCCGGCAAGGAAGAGGTCCGCGCGGCCCGCGTGGCGACCGTCTTCATCGGTGCCGCGGCCATCGGCCTGGGCGCCCTCGCCCGCGACCTCAACGTGGCCGGCCTGGTCGCGCTGGCCTTCGCGGTCGCCGCGTCCGCCAACCTGCCGACGATCCTCTACAGCCTGTTCTGGAAGAAGTTCACCACCCAGGGCGCACTGTGGTCGATCTACGGCGGTCTGATCGTCGCCGTCGGCCTGGTGCTGTTCTCGCCCGTCGTCTCCGGCGACCCGAAGGCGATGTTCCCGGACGTCGACTTCGCCTACTTCCCGCTGAAGAACCCGGGCATCATCTCCATCCCGTTCGGCTTCGCGATGGGTTGGCTCGGCACCGTCCTGTCCAAGGAGGAGCCCGACGCCGGCAAGTACGCGGAGCTGGAGGTCCGGTCCCTGACCGGCACCGGCGCCCACTGAGTCCGTCGGGCAGCGCTCTGTGACCGGCCGCGTCGTAGGTCTCTACGACGCGGCCGCGTCTTACCTCGTGGGATCGGGCACTGTCGATGTCAGTCGGGTCACGTAGGCTCGCAGGTGACGGGAAACGAGTGCTCCTCGAGTGCTCCGACAGTGCTTCGCAGACGAGGGAGGGGGCCCACGTGCTCATCGACACCTACGGCCGGCAGGCCACCGACCTGAGAGTCTCGCTGACCGACCGGTGCAATCTGCGCTGTACGTACTGCATGCCCGAGGAGGGCCTGCAGTGGCTGGCCAAGCCCGATCTGCTCACGGACGACGAGATCGTCCGCCTGATCGACATCGCGGTCACCTCGCTGGGTATCGAGGAGGTCCGCTTCACGGGCGGCGAGCCGCTGCTGCGCCCGGGCCTGGTGGGCATAGTGGAGCGCGTCGCAGCTCTGGAGCCCCGCCCCCAGATGTCGCTGACGACCAACGGCATCGGCCTCAAGCGCACCGCGACCGCCCTCGAGGCGGCGGGCCTGGACCGGGTCAACGTCTCCCTGGACACCCTGCGCCCGGACGTCTTCAAGACCCTCACCCGCCGGGACCGCCACAAGGACGTCATCGAGGGCCTGTACGCGGCCCGTGCGGCGGGCCTGACCCCGGTCAAGGTCAACTCGGTCCTGATGCCGGGCCTGAACGACGACGAGGCCCCCGACCTGCTGGCCTGGGCGGTCGAGCACGACTACGAGCTGCGCTTCATCGAGCAGATGCCCCTGGACGCCCAGCACGGCTGGAAGCGCGACGGCATGATCACCGCGGGCGACATCCTCACCTCCCTGCGCACCCGCTTCGACCTGACGGAAGAGGGCTCCGAAAAGCGCGGCTCGGCCCCGGCGGAACGCTGGCTGGTGGACGGCGGCCCGCACGTCGTGGGTGTCATCGCCTCGGTCACCCGCCCGTTCTGCTCAGCCTGCGACCGCACCCGCCTGACGGCCGACGGCCAGGTCCGCACCTGTCTGTTCGCGACGGAGGAGACGGACCTGCGCGCGGCCCTGCGCTCGGGAGCCCCGGACGAGGAGATAGCCCGCATCTGGAAGGTGGCGATGTGGGGCAAGAAGGCGGGCGCGGGCCTGGACGACCCGGCGTTCGTGCAGCCGGACCGGCCGATGTCCGCAATCGGCGGCTAGGGAACCTGGCCCTGCGCTTCCCACTCCTTCAGCAGGACGACGTCCTTCAGGAACCCCCGCACACCGAGGAACTGGGACAGGTGCTCCCGGTGCTCCTCACACGCCAGCCACGTCTTCCGGCGCTCCGGCGTGTGGATCTTCGGGTTGTTCCACGCGAGCACCCACACGGCGTCCAGGCGGCAGCCCTTCGCGGAGCAGATCGGGGTGGTCTCTTCACTCACTGTTTCGTCTCACAAAGTGCCGTGAACAAGGCGACGCCGAGCAGCCACGGGGGGAGCTGCCCGGCGTCGGTCTGTCGCTCCGACGGGGGATGCGGAGCGCGTAGGAAGTATGTCACGGGTAACCCGTCGCCCGGCACTGGAACAACATGATTGATCTGAGCTTTTCTTGAGCTTGGTACGGAGGTGACTTCCGGATTCGGACCCTCCGCCAAGGTCACGTCCGCTCGCGTGATTCCCCCCGCAGACCCGCCTCCGAATCGCCCACGGCGTCTTCCGGGAACGGTTCCGCGGAGCCCCTCCGAGCGCTCGGAGGCGTGATCATCGGCGGCGTGGGCGCGGTCACGAACGTCGACGGCAAGGACGGCGCGTTCTCGCGCCCCGCGTTGGCGATCACCACCGCGACGTAGGGAAGAAGAGCCCCCAGTACCAACGCGACGATGGCGACGTGCCGTTCGACGTTCCAGAGCGAGACCGCGAGGATCACCGACGCCGTACGCACAACCATCGAGATCACATACCGCCGCTGCCGGCCGCGCACATCGTCATGAAGCCCCTGACGGGCCCCGGTGATCCGGAAAACCTGGGCGTTGCCTGCCGCATGCTGCTTCCGCATCACATTCCACCATCCGCCCGCATCGGACTCTCCCCGGCCCGTACCCACTCCGCCCCCGGCAGAGGAACCGGGCCCGGACACGTCCTACGTTACGCCGCGCCTGCGCCGCCTACGAGACCGGGGCACCTCCCGCCCGGGCGAACGACCTGCGCCGTAGCGCGTACGGCTTACTCGACATGCGCCGTACCGCGCATGCGCCGACACTGGGCGTAATGCTCACGTCGAGCCGTACTAGGAGGCAGCCATGGGCTGGTTGTGGGCGATCATCGTGGGATTCGTGCTGGGCCTGATCGCGAAGGCGATCCTCCCGGGCAAGCAGCACAGCCCTCTGTGGTTGACGACCATCTTCGGCATGCTGGGCGCCATCGCGGGCAACGCGATCGCGCGCGCCGCAGGCGTCGACGAGACCTCCGGCATCGACTGGAGCCGCCACGCCTTCCAGCTCGTCGCCGCGATCATCATCGTGGGCGTCGGCGACATGCTGTACATGGCGACGCTGGGCAAGAGGAAACAGCGGACCTGAGAGCACCTACGCCGAGAGGGGCGGCCTCCCGCACGGGAGACCGCCCCTCTCGCCGTGTGCTCAGGCGCCCGTGACCTCGACCGCCGCCAGGTTCTTCTTGCCCCGGCGCAGCACCAGCCAGCGACCGTGCAGCAGGTCCTCCTTGGCGGGAACCGCGTCCTCGGCGGCGACCTTCGCGTTGTTCACGTACGCCCCGCCCTCCTTCACGGTCCGGCGCGCGGCGGACTTGCTGGCCACGAGGCCGACCTCGGCGAGCAGGTCCACGACGAGACCGAGCTCGGCGACCTGGATGTGCGGCACCTCGGAGAGGGCCGCCGTGAGCGTCTTCTCGTCCAGGTCCGCCAGCTCGCCCTGACCGAACAGCGCACGGCTCGCGGCGACCACGGCAGCCGTCTGGTCGGCGCCGTGCACCAGCGTCGTCAGCTCCTCCGCCAGTGCGCGCTGCGCGGCACGGGCCTGCGGACGCTCCTCGGTCTGCTTCTCCAGCTCCTCGATCTCCTCATGGGACCGGAAGCTGAAGATGCGCAGGAACTTGGAGACGTCCCGGTCGTCCGCGTTCAGCCAGAACTGGTAGAAGGCGTACGGCGTGGTCATCTCCGGGTCGAGCCAGACCGTGCCGGACTCCGTCTTGCCGAACTTGGTGCCGTCGGCCTTGGTGATCAGCGGCGTGGCCAGCGCGTGCACCACGGCGTCGGGCTCGACCCGGTGGATCAGGTCGGTGCCCGAGGTGAGGTTGCCCCACTGGTCGCTGCCGCCGGTCTGCAGCGTGCAGCCGTGCCTGCGGAACAGCTCCAGGAAGTCCATGCCCTGGAGGATCTGGTAGCTGAACTCGGTGTAGCCGATGCCCGCGTCGGAGTTGAGCCGCCGGGCGACGGCCTCCTTCGCGATCATCTTGTTGACCCGGAAGTACTTGCCGACGTCCCGCAGGAACTCGATGGCCGACAGCCCCTGGGTCCAGTCCAGGTTGTTGACCATGATCGCGGCGTTCGGGCCCTCGAAGTCGAGCAGCGGGGTGATCTGCGCCCGGAGCCGCTCGACCCACTGGGCCACGATGTCCGGCGAGTTCAGCGTCCGCTCCGCGGTCGGCTTGGGGTCGCCGATCAGACCCGTCGCACCGCCCACCAGGCCCAGCGGACGGTTGCCCGCCTGCTGGATCCGGCGCATCGTCAGGATCTGCACGAGGTTGCCGAGGTGCAGGCTGGGTGCGGTCGGGTCGAACCCGCAATAGAACGTGACAGGGCCGTCCGCGAACGCCTTGCGCAATGCGTCCTCGTCAGTGGAGAGGGCGATCAGCCCGCGCCACTTCAGCTCGTCGACGATGTCCGTCACGGTTCTCGTATCTCCTTGGATGACTTCGGCGGTCGGGTGACAACCAGCTACGAGGTTATACGCCCCGACTGACAGAGCTCATATTGAAGTCCGGCACCCTCAGGGCCGGCATCGCAGCCCTAGTGAACCAGTCGCTCCACTCCCTCGGCAGCGTCTTTTCCGTGCGCCCGGCCTCCGTGGCCCGGCCCAGCAGGTCCACCGGAGACTCGTTGAACCGGAAGTTGGTGACCTCTCCGGTGACCTCGCCGTTCTCGACGAGGTAGACGCCGTCGCGGGTCAGACCGGTCAGCAGCAGCGTGGCCGGGTCGACCTCGCGGATGTACCAGAGGCAGGTCAGCAGCAGTCCGCGCGCGGTGTTCGCGACCATCTCCTCCAGGGAGCGGTCCTCGCCGCCGTCCAGGATCAGGTTGTCGATGCCCGGCGCCACCGGCAGCCCGGTCAGCCCGGCGCTGTGCCGGCTGGTCAGCAGGCTGCTCAGCTCGCCCTCCCGCATCCACTCGGTGGCCGTCAGCGGCAGCCCGTTGTCGAACACCGACGAGTCGCCGCCGGAGGAGTGGGTGAGCACGAAGGGCGAGGACTCCAGGCCCGGCTCGTTCGGGTCGCTGCGCAGTGTCAGCGGCAGCTCGGTCAGCCGGTCGCCGAGCCGGGTGCCACCGCCGGGCTTGGAGAACACGGTCCGGCCCTCGGACGCGTCCCGGCCGGACGCCGACCACATCTGGTAGATCAGCAGGTCCGCCACGGCGGTCGGCGGCAGCAGCGTCTCGTACCGCCCGGCGGGCAGGTCGTGCTTCCGCTCGGCCCAGCCGAGCCGTACGGCGAGTTCGGCGTCCAGCGAGGCCGGGTCGACGTCCTTGAAGTCCCGGGTGGAGCGGCCGGCCCACGCCGAGCGCGTACGGTCCGGCGACTTGGCGTTCAGCTCCAGCGTCCCGTTGGGCTGGTCGTGCCGCAGGCGCAGCCCCGTCGACGTACCGAGGTAGCTGGAGACCAGCTCGTGGTTGGCGAAGCCGTACAGCTCGCGCCCGCCCGCCCGCGCGCGTGCGAAGGACTCGCCGAGCGCCGGTGCGAAGTCGGCGAACACCGCGGAGGAGGTCTCGGCGGGCCCGTCCGTGAAGTCGGGGGACGCCGGTACGCCCGTCACCAGCGGCTGCGCGTCCTCGGCGGGCGCCGCACCGCGCGCGGCGGCCTCGGCGGCCCGGACCAGGGACTCCAGCTCGTCCACGGTCACCGCGGCCCGTGAGACGACTCCGGATGCGGTGCCCTCCTTGCCGTCGACCGTCGCGATCACGGTGAGGGTACGCGTGCGTGTGACGCCGTTGGTGGTGAGCGCGTTGCCGGCCCAGCGCAGGTTCGCCGTGGACTGCTCGTCGGCGATCACGACACAGCCGTCGGCCGTGGACAGCTCCAGGGCGCGCTCGACGATCTCGTGCGGCTTCTGCGCCTTCTTGGACTGCGCGCTCATCGACCGGCCTCCTGCGTGGTGTTGAGGATGTTGACTCCCTTGAAGAGGGCCGACGGGCAGCCGTGCGACACCGCCGCGACCTGCCCCGGCTGGGCCTTGCCGCAGTTGAAGGCGCCCCCGAGAACGTATGTCTGCGGACCGCCCACCGCGGCCATCGAACCCCAGAAGTCGGTGGTGGTCGCCTGGTAGGCGACGTCCCGCAGCTGGCCGGCGATCCGACCGTTCTCGATCTTGAAGAACCGCTGGCCGGTGAACTGGAAGTTGTAACGTTGCATGTCGATCGACCAGGACCGGTCACCGACGACGTAGATGCCCCGGTCGACCCCGCCGATCAGATCCTCCGTCGACATCCCGGCCGGGTCCGGCTGGAGCGAGACGTTGGCCATGCGCTGCACGGGCACATGCCCGGGGGAGTCGGCGAACGCGCACCCGTTGGACCGCTCGAAGCCGGTCAGCTTCGCGATCCGCCGGTCCAGCTGGTAGCCGACGAGCGTGCCGTCCTTCACCAGGTCCCAGGACTGGCCCGCCACGCCCTCGTCGTCGTAGCCGATGGTCGCCAGGCCGTGCTCGGCGGTGCGGTCACCCGTCACGTTCATCAGGTCGGAGCCGTACCGCAACTTGCCGAGCTGGTCGAAGGTGGCGAAGGAGGTGCCGGCGTAGGCCGCCTCGTAGCCGAGGGCGCGGTCCAGCTCCGTGGCGTGGCCGATGGACTCGTGGATCGTCAGCCACAGGTTGGACGGGTCGACGACCAGGTCGTACACCCCCGACTCGACACTGGGCGCCCGCATCTTCTCGGCGAGCAGCTCCGGGATCTGCTCGAGCTCGCTCTCCCAGTCCCAGCCGGTGCCCGTGAGGTACTCCCAGCCGCGTCCCACCGGCGGCGCGATGGACCGCATGGAGTCGAACTCGCCGCTCGACTCGTCGACCGACACCGCGGTCAGCGACGGGTGCAGCCGCACCCGCTGCTGGGTGGTCACGGTCCCGGCGGTGTCGGCGTAGAACTTGTTCTCGTGGACGGTCAGCAGTGACGCGTCGACGTGGTTGACCCCGTTCGCCGCCAGCAGCCGCGCGCTCCAGTCCGCGAGGAGCCCGGCCTTGTCCTCGTCGGGCACGGTGAACGGATCGATCTCGTACGACGAGATCCATGTCTTCTCGGAGTGCACCGGCTCGGCGGCGAGCTCCACCCGCTCGTCCGAACCCGCCGCCTTGATCACCTGGGCGGCCAGTTTCGCCATCGCCACGGCCTGCGAGGCGACCCGCGCCGCCGCGTCCATGCTCAGATCCACGCCCGACGCGAAACCCCACGTGCCGCCGTGCACGACCCTGACCGCGTACCCGAGGTCGGTGGTGTCCGACGACCCGGCGGGCTTGGCGTCCCGCAGCCGCCAGGACGCGCTGCGCACCCGCTCGAACCGGAAGTCCGCGTGCTCGGCGCCCAGCGCACGCGCGCGTGCCAGCGCGGCGTCGGCCAGGGCGCGTAGGGGAAGCGCTGTGAAGGCTTCGTCGATGGTATGAGGCACCGAGGTATCTCCCTGCTCTCGTGACCTGTGGACTCCGATCATGTCGTGTGCGCAGGTCCGGGGACCATACGTTTCCGTGCGTGGTCCGCCGTCTTCTGTAGGGACCCGACAGTGCGGCCCCTGAGCCACTGTCGGTGCCCGAATGTCCGCACGCCGGGGCAGACCGATAGGTTTCGAAGGAAGCCGCCTGCCATCGAGATGCCGGGCGGGTGAGTTCAGACCGCTATCGAAAGGGTGATCCGTTGAGCCGCTCGGTTCTCGTCACCGGAGGCAACCGGGGCATCGGCCTCGCCATCGCCCGAGCTTTCGCCGAAGCCGGCGACAAGGTCGCGATCACGTACCGCTCGGGTGAGCCACCGGCCGCCCTGGCGGAACTGGGCTGCCTCGCCGTCAAGTGCGACATCACCGACACCGAGCAGGTGGAGCAGGCCTACAAGGAGATCGAGGACGCGCACGGGCCCGTCGAGATCCTGGTCGCCAACGCCGGCATCACCAAGGACCAGCTCCTGATGCGCATGTCCGAGGAGGACTTCACGTCCGTCCTCGACACCAACCTCACCGGCACCTTCCGCGTCGTCAAGCGCGCCAACCGCGCGATGCTGCGCGCCAAGAAGGGCCGTGTCGTCCTGATCTCGTCGGTCGTCGGACTGATGGGCGGCCCCGGCCAGGCCAACTACGCCGCCTCCAAGGCCGGCCTGGTCGGCTTCGCGCGCTCCCTCGCCCGTGAGCTGGGCTCGCGCAACATCACCTTCAACGTCGTCGCGCCCGGCTTCGTCGACACCGACATGACCAAGGTGCTCACCGACGAGCAGCGCGAGAACATCGTGAAGCAGGTGCCGCTCGGTCGTTACGCGCAGCCCGAGGAGATCGCCGCAACGGTGCGGTTCCTGGCCTCGGACGACGCCTCGTACATCACTGGAGCCGTCATCCCGGTTGACGGCGGACTGGGAATGGGTCACTGAACACCATGGCTGGAATCCTCGAGGGCAAGAAGATCCTCATCACCGGTGTGCTGATGGAGTCCTCCATCGCCTTCCACACCGCCAAGCTGGCCCAGGAGCAGGGCGCGGAGATCATCCTCACCGCGTGGCCGCGTCCCACCCTCACCGAGCGCATCGCCAAGAAGCTGCCCCGGCCCGAGAAGGTCAAGGTCCTGGAGCTCGACGTCTCCAACGACGAGCACCTCGCCCGCCTGGAGAGCCAGGTCCGTGAGCACCTGGGCGACCGGCTCGACGGTGTCGTGCACTCCATCGGCTTCGCGCCCCAGGACGCGCTCGGCGGCAACTTCCTGAACACGCCGTTCGAGTCCGTGGCCACCGCCATGCACGTCTCCGCCTTCTCCCTGAAGTCGCTGACCATGGCGCTGCTGCCGCTGATGACCGAGGGCGGTGCCGTCGTCGGCCTCACCTTCGACGCGCAGTTCGCCTGGCCGCAGTACGACTGGATGGGCCCGGCCAAGGCCGCCCTGGAGGCCACCAACCGCTACATGGCCCGTGACCTGGGCAAGCACAACATCCGCTGCAACCTGATCTCGGCCGGTCCGATCGGCTCCATGGCCGCGAAGTCGATCCCCGGCTTCGCGGAACTGGCGTCGGTGTGGGACAGCCGCTCCCCGCTGGAGTGGAAGCTGGAGGACCCGGAGCCGGCCGGCAAGGGCGTGGTCGCCCTGCTGAGCGACTGGTTCCCGAAGACCACCGGCGAGATCGTCCACGTGGACGGCGGGTTGCACGCCATCGGTGCGTGACGCTGCCGCTGAGCATCGGCCGACATGGAGGGGCCGCACCCTTTGCCAAGGGTGCGGCCCCTCGGCGCGTCCGCGTGGGGTAACCCGTTCGGCCCATCCGGCCGGGCGGGCAGGGCGCACAACTGGGCACTCTGGATTACGCGTTCACCACGCTTTCCTCCCCAGCACGGCCGAGGAGGTCTCCCTTGTGCGTCTGTCCCGCAACATGGCCCCAGCGACCGTCGCCGTAGCTCTCCTGCTGACCCTGCCGCACGAGGCGTCACCGCACGCACGCGTGGCGGCACCGAAGGCCGAGCAGCCGGACTTGTTCGGCGCCGCCTGCTACAGCAAGGTCACCGGCTCCCGGGTGACCGCGTACTGCCACAACCCGTATCCCGACGTCGACCGCGTCCGGCTGCACATCGAGTGCGACCGCTGGTGGGACGTCGACAGCGACGGTGCCCCGGTCGAGGCCGGACCCGCGCAGACCGTACGTCTGGACGGCCGCTGCTGGAAGGAAGTCCGCTCGGTGTGGGTCAGCCACCAGAAGCGGTGAACCGGCCCGGCCGGCACAGGAACGGATAACCCGCCGCCTCCGCCGCCGCCGTCTCCGCGTCGCCCGCGCGGATCGCGTCGACCAGCCGCGCGTGGTCCATGTACGTCTCCGGCGTCAGCTCCTCGCCGACGTCCTCGCGCAGCCAGTCCCGCAGCACCTCGCCGAGGTCCGCGTACATCGCCGACATCACGTCGTTGCGGGAAGCCGCCACCACCGCCAGGTGGAAGGACGAGTCCGCCGTCACGAAGGCCTCCGCGTCACCCGACTCCCACGCCTCCTCACGCCGTACGAGAAGCGCGTCGAGCTGCTTGAGGTCCTTCTCCGAACGCCGCTCGGCGGCCAGCCGCGCCGCGGACGACTCCAGCGTGGAGCGCAGCTCGGCGATGTGCCGGGGATCGGCGTCGGCGAACCGGCGGTGCATCACGCCGGCCAGCTCGCTGGTCGCCACGACATAGGTGCCGGAGCCCTGGCGGATGTCCAGCAGACCGTTGTGCGCGAGCGCGCGGACGGCCTCACGGACCGTGTTGCGGGCCACCCCGAGCTGCTCGACGAGCTCCGGCTCCGTCGGGATGCGCGAGCCGACCGGCCACTCGCCCGACGTGATCTGCTGCCGCAGCGCCGCGATGACTTGCTCGGACAGTGCCGATCGACGGGGGTGGCTCAGAGGCATGGCACACCTTCGCATGGGATCGCCGACCCGGGGCAGCCGGGGGATGGACAACCAATCATCCCATGATTCTATGATGGGCGGCATGGCACGTGAGGAAACCCGGACGATGACGTCCCCGCATATCATCAGCTCGGCGGCGAGCGAGCCCCCGGCGACCGCCACGCGCGCGTGGCCGACACGGCTGCTCGTGCTCGGCATCGTCCTGGCCGCCGTCAACCTGCGCCCCGCCATCACCAGCCTCGGCGCCCTCCTGGAGGAGGTCCGCGACGGACTGGGCATGAGCGGGAGCATGGCCGGGCTGCTGACCTCCGTGCCCCCGCTCTGCTTCGCCTTCTTCGGCGTCATGGCCCCACGCCTGGCCCGCCGCTTCGGACCGGGAGCGGTGGTGTGCGCCGGCATGGTCGCCATCACGGCAGGCCTGCTCATACGGCCGTACACGGGCAGCACGGCCGGCTTCCTGGCCGCCAGCGCTCTCGCCCTCATGGGCATCGCGGTCAGCAACGTCCTGATGCCCGTCATCGTCAAGCGCTGGTTCCCGGACCGCGTCGGCTCCATGACCGGCCTCTACTCGATGGCCCTCGCCCTGGGTACGGCGACCGCGGCTGCCGTGACCGTGCCGGTGACCGACAGTCTGGGCGGCAGCTGGCAGACCGGGCTCGCGGTCTGGGCGGGGCTGGCCGCCGCGGCCGTACTGCCGTGGATCCCGTCGATACGACAGCGGGGGACGGCGCCCGCCGCGGAGGCACGCGCGCGCGAGGAGCAGCCCGCGCTGCGCATCACCCGCAGCCGTACCGCCTGGGCGCTCGCCGTCTTCTTCGGGCTCCAGGCCACCGCCGCCTACATCACCATGGGCTGGATGGCGCAGATCTTCCGGGACGCGGGCGTGCCCGCGAGCACGGCCGGGCTGCTGCTCGCCGTCACGATGGTGATGGGCGTACCGCTCGCCTTCGTCATCCCGCGCGTGGCCACCCGGCTGCCGCACCAGGGCCCGATCGTCCTCGTGCTCGGCGTCTGCGGTCTCGCCGGATACGCCGGCCTCTACTTCGCGCCCGCCTCCGGAGCCTGGGTCTGGGCCCTGCTGCTCGGCGTCTCCAACTGCGCCTTCCCGCTGGCCCTGACGATGGTCGGGATGCGGGCCAGGACCGGCGCGGGCGTCGCGCAGCTGTCCGCGTTCGCGCAGAGCACCGGCTATCTGATCTCCATCCCGGGCCCGCTGCTGGTCGGCGTGCTCTACCAGCACAGCGGCGGCTGGGGCCTGCCGATCGCCCTCATGGCCGCCCTGATGGTCCCGCAGATGGCCGTGGGCGTCCTCGCGGGACGCGACAGGACGGTCGAGGAAGAGGCGGCCCGCTGACGCCACCCCGGCGGATCCGATGCCGGCCGCAGGTGCGAGACTGGCCGCATGCCAGTGCTCGACCCGAACCCGCAGAACGGCCAGAAGAAGATGCTGCTCGTCTTCGGCGCGTTCCTCGCCATCTTCGTGATCATCGCCGTCATCGCGTCGATCGCCTCACCCTGAACCGGCAGGGGTGGGGCTAGCCCCACCATCCCCTAGGGGGCGAGTCTCAGGGTCAACTGGGTGGATCACCGGATGGGTTGAGGGCCCGGGATTCCGTAACTTCGAGATGTGACCGCGGCACAGCGGACCACCGGCCCACTCGAAGACGCGGAGGCAACCATGTCGGCCCCTACGCACACCCCGCCCCACCCGGCGACCCGGGGCCGCGTCGACATCCGGCTGCCCTGGTGGGCCCTCGCCCTGCCGACGCTCGCCTTCATCACGCTGCTCGCGGTGATCCTGAACCCGTCCGACGCGCACGCCGCCGCGGACGATCCCCTGATCACCCAGCTCTTCGAGCGCGTACAGCAGCTGGTCACGCGCTGAGCACCCCGGCGGGACCGGTCCTCGACCACCTCCGTACACCGGTGGAGCCGCATGTCAACTCCCTGCGCCTTATGGCCTATTTCATGCGAAGCTGGGTCTCATGAGCGTCGCAGAATCCCGCAGGATCGTCCTCTTCCGGCATGCGAAAGCCGACTGGCCACAGGTGACCGACCACGAGCGGCCGCTCGCCGACCGGGGCCGCAAGGATGCCGCAGAAGCCGGACGCAGGCTGGCCGACACCGAAATCCCCTTCGACCTGGCCTTGTGCTCCACCGCGACCCGGACCCGCGAGACCTGGAAGCTCGCCGTGCACGAGTTCGCGCACCGGCCGAAAACCGTCTACGAGGAGCGGGTCTACGAGGCCTCGCCCGGCGAGCTGATCGCCGTGCTCAACGAGACCCCCGACGACGCGCAGAACATCGTCCTGATCGGCCACAACCCGGGCGTGCAGGGCCTCGCCGACATCCTGGCCGGCTCGGCCGAGGGGGACGCCGGCGAGCGGATGGCCCGCCGCGGCTTCCCGGCGGCCGCCTTCGCCGTCCTGTCGTTCACCGGCCCCTGGAAGACGCTGGAGCCGGGCGTGGCCACGCTCCTGGACTACTGGGCACCGTCCGAATGATCCGACCGATGTGAGAACCCTGTGCGAAGGGCCCGGCACCACCACGGTGCCGGGCCCTTCGCACGCCGTACGACGGCTGCCGTACGCGACGGCTCAGTCGATGTCGTCGTGCGTGTCCGCCGCCTCGACCTCTTCGCGGGTCACGCCCAGCAGATACAGGACGGTGTCCAGGAACGGCACGTTCACCGCGGTGTGCGCCGCCTCCCGGACCACCGGCTTGGCGTTGAAGGCGACCCCGAGGCCGGCCGCGTTGAGCATGTCCAGGTCGTTGGCGCCGTCGCCGATGGCCACGGTCTGCGCCAGCGGCACCCCCGCCTCGGCGGCGAACCGGCGCAGCAGCCGCGCCTTGCCCGCCCGGTCCACGATCTCGCCCGTGACCCGGCCGGTCAGCTTCCCGTCGACGATCTCCAGGGTGTTGGCCTGGGCGAAGTCCAGCCCGAGGCGCTCCTTGAGGTCGTCGGTGACCTGGGTGAACCCGCCCGAGACGACACCGACTTGGTAGCCGAGGCGCTTCAGCGTACGGATGAGGGTGCGGGCGCCGGGGGTCAGCCGCACCTCGGTGCGCACCTTGTCCACGACCGAGGCGTCGAGCCCTTCGAGGAGGGCCACACGCGCGTGCAGCGACTGCTCGAAGTCCAGCTCCCCGCGCATCGCGGCCGCCGTCACCTCGGCGACCTTGTCCTCACAGCCGGCGTGCGCGGCGAAGAGCTCGATGACCTCGTCCTGGATGAGCGTCGAGTCGACGTCCATCACGACGAGCCGCTGTGCGCGCCGGTGCAGCCCGGCCGCGACGACGGCGACGTCCACGCCGAGCGCGGCGGCGTCGGTCACCAGGGCGGTCCGCAGGGGCTCGGTCTCCACACCGGACACCGCGAACTCGACCGCGGTCACCGGGTACTTGGCCAGCCGGAAGATTCGGTCGATGTTGCCGCCGGCCTTGGTGATCCGGGCGGCGGTCGCGGCGGTCGCCTCCGCGGTGAGCGGATGTCCGAGCACGGTGACGAGGGAACGGCCGAGGCCACGGGGCCGGTTGTCGCCCAGGCCGGAGATGATCTCGGCCTGCATCTTCATCGACTCCGCCCAGCTGTGGACGGTCCTGCGCAGGTCGCCCTCCAACCCGCGCGGCGGCTCGGTCACGAGCGCGCACAACACCATGCGGCCACGGGTGACGACCTGCTCGATGTCGACCACGTCGACGGAGTAGGCGGCGAGAGTGTCGAAGAGTCCGGCTGTGATGCCCGGCCTGTCCTTGCCGAAGATCTTGACGAGAAGAGTGGGGACGTCGGAGGTCTGCGAAGCGCTCATGGTGTACCCACCGTATCCGGCACCCAGTGCCTTCCGCCCCTGAGGTCCGCCTGACGGACAGGGAACACTGAGCGTCGCTCAAGTGGCGGGGGTCTTACGTGGTGGCAACGGCTCTATGGGCACATGTCGGGAGACCGGACCGACCGTTACCGGCCAAGTGGTCGGCGTGCCGGGGACCGAGGGCGGCGGAGGCCGTGGGGCAGCGGACGCCTCGCCCCCACTGCCGTGCCCCCGAAACGCCTTCGCCGACCTCCCCCGCCCGCATCACCACGCCCGGATCACCTCCGCCCCTTGGGCCTCCCCGGCGGGGGAGGAGGCGGCGGTGGCGGCGGACCGTCGTCGGGCGCGGACGGCTCGCGCCTTGAGGGCATACGCCGGGGCGGCTTGCGCGGCGACCGGGGTGGCGGCTCGATCGGGCCCACCACAGTGGGAGCGCCGTACACATCGTCACCGGCGGGCGGCGACTCGTCCTCACCGGCCGGCCGCGCGCCCCCGGCAGACGGATCCGCCTCGCCCCGCCAGGCGCCCTCACCGGGCCGCACCCCGCGCCCCGGCGGTGGGCTCGAGGACGGTCGACCTTGCCCCGGGGGAGGCGTCCCGGGCCGCCAGGCGCCCTCGCCCGGCCGGCCCTCTGGTCCGGCAGGAGCTCCCGAGGGAGTGCGACCCTGCCCCGGAGGGCGTGTCCCGGGCCGCCAGGCGCCCTCGGTCGGCTGCGGGTCCTGCCCCGGTCGCCAGGCGCCCTCACTGGGCGGAGGCCCCTGCCCCGGCGGCGCTCCCGAGGGGGAGTAGCCCTGCCCGGGGGGAGGCGTCCCCGGCCGCCTGCCACCCTCCGCGGACTGTGCCCCGCGCCCCGGCGGAACCCCGCCCGGTGGCCGCCCGCGTCCGGGCGGGGCGCCCCGGGGCGGCCGCGCGTCGGACGGTCGCGCATCCTCCGGTTCCCGCAGCTCGTCCGGCACCTGCAGATACGGGTTGGTCGCGGGGTTCGGCGGCCGGTACGGCGCACCCGGCGCATACGGCCCGGACTCGCCACCCGCGGGCGTCGCCCCGGCCTCGCCCCCGCGCGACGCACCCCGGGAATCACCCGGGTACGGACCCGCCCCCGACGTCCCTGGATACGACGTCGCTCCCGACGCCCCGGCATACGGTGCCCCCCGCGGAGGCCCCACGTGCGGTGTCGACCCGGACTCGCCCGGGTACCGCCCGGGCGCCCCTGGATACGCCCCGGCCCCGCCCGCATACGGGGGCCGCCCAGCGTCCGGCGTCCCGTTCCCCGCAACCCCGCCCACGCCACTCAGCGCCAGCGGTGCCGCCCGGTTCCCCGCCGCCCCGGTCGCACGGGCGAGCAGCGCCCCGACGGCGCCCGCACCCGCCCCCCACAGGGCACCGAGGAGCAGCGCCATACCGAGCTGCCCGTGCAGTTCGATGCCGGCGCCGAACGCGTCGAAGCCCAGCACCGACAGCGAGGCGTTCACGGACACCTCCGTCATCCAGGCGAGCAACGGCAACGCCACCGCCGTCACGATCCCCAGCCGCAACGCACAGCGCCCGGCGAAACCGAGGGCACCCGGATCCCGTACCTGCGCACTCCCCGCGACGGCCCCTGGACCCCGTACACCCGTCGGACCCCCGACACCGCCCCCGGCCTGCGCCGATCCCGGGACAGGTACCCCCACCGGCGTCCGCACCGCCGTCAGCACCCCCGCCAGCAGCAGCATCATCGCCGCCGCGACCCCCAGCAGCCACACCCGTCCGTCCAGCTCCGCCAGCCGCGACAGCGACACGGACTGGTCGCGCTCGGAGCTCAGGAGGTCGTCCAGGGGATCCGGGAGGAAGGTGGCCAGCGGACCCGTCGCCCGGCCGTCCCACGGCACGAACAGGCCGATCGGGATGCCCAGCCAGGTGCCGTTGGGCGTGCCCAGCAGCGCCGCGCCCGCGATCCGCTTCGGGTGTTCGTCGCCGATCGAGGCGTACGCCGCCGCGGCGAGCCCCGCCGCCACGGCGACCAGCAGAACGGTCACGAGGGCGGACACCGCCGGGCGTACGACGCGATGCCCCGCCTCCCAGCCGCGGGGCAACGGTGTGCGGCGCGAGGCCAGGAGCGCGATGAGCAGGACGCCGGCCGACCAGACCAGGCCCCCGAACAGCGTCGGCACCGTGTCCACCGTGAAGCCGACCGCCGCCTTCGCGTCGACCAGGTCGCCGATCTGGTCCGGGAGCAGTCCGCCGATGTCCCCGACGTCGCCGAGTCCCGGGATCTCCAGACCCCCGCCCCCTCCGCCGCCGCCGGGCAGGTCGTCGAGGCCGAGCGCACTGCCGTCGATCGTGATGACGTCGTGACCCGCCCAGGCCAGCCCGCCCAGCGTGGCCACGAAGAGCGCGACGACCGCACTCGCGCGCGCGAGGAGTTCGGCCGGTGCGAGGACAACTCCGGCCGCCCGTAAGGACCGCAGGAAGAACCAGGACAAAAGGAGCGCACCGACCAGGCCGACACCCAATGGCGTGATCTCGATGGCCGTCGCCGCCTCCGCGCCCGTCAGCCCGAAAGCGGACACATCGCCGGACGGTGTCACCGAACCACCCGCCCCAAGTGCCACTACCGCCGCGGTCATCGGGCCCAGCGATGCCGCCGAGTCGGCCTCCAGTAGATGCAGGCCGAGCGCGGCGACGCCCGCCATCCCGATCAACGCCCAGCTCACGGCGGCGATCGCGGACAGCAGGATGTCTCCCCACGGCAACTTCGAGCCGTGCTTGGTGGTGTCGAGACCCATGGACGCACTCATGGCAGACCCCCCGATCCGCGGTGCGGCGATCGCCGCGCATGTCCCCCTCGCGTGGATTACCACTCTCCGGGTCGGTTTCAACCCCGTCAACGGAACCGGTCGAAGCGTGTGCGCGTGGTCTTCACAAGGCCCGACTTTCGGTCAGGGGGCAGAGCCTGAAATAGTTCCCGACGATGTTCGACATCCCTAGACTCCCTGTGTTGGGGGTAACTCGGGGGACTACTCATGGGGCATGGAGTGCCGGAACTCGTACTGGAATTGAATGGACGTACCTGGACGCTAGACGCGTCCAGGCCCTACACCCTCGGACGCGATCCGCAGGGTGACATAGTGCTCGACGACGCCAGGGTGTCCTGGAGGCACGCCACGATCAGCTGGAGCGGCCGTAGTTGGGTCATCGAGGACCACGGCTCCACCAACGGCACCTTCGTGCAGGGCCAGCGGATCCACCAGCTGGAGCTCGGCCCCGGCTCGGCGGTGCACCTGGGCAACGCGACCGACGGCCCGCGGGTGAGCCTCTCCGGCACCGCGGCCCCGGCCGCGCAGCCTCAGCAGCAGCCGTACGCCGCCCAGGGAGCTCAGGGCGGACAGGGAGCTCAGGCCGCTCCGGCCGCGAACCCGGGCTGGGCCCAGCAGACACCGCAGCACCAGCAGGCCCCGCAGGCCGGCTGGCAGCAGCCGCAGCAGCAGCCCTCTGCCGGGAAGGTTCCGCAGCAGCAGGGTCCCGGCGTCGGCGCGGGGGCGCCGCCGGTCTACGGCGACCGCAGCCCGACCACGTTCCACCAGTTCTCGATCGGCCGCGTGATGCGGATCGGTCGTGCCCTGGAGAACGAACTGGTCGTCTCCGACCTGCAGGTCTCCCGTCATCACGCCGAGTTCCACTCGACGCCCGACGGGCGCATGGAGATCCGCGACCTCGGCTCGCACAACGGCACCTACGTCAACGGTCAGCCGATCGCCAAGGGCGGCTCGATCCTGCTCGGCCCGACGGACATCGTCGGTGTCGGCCACTCGACGTTCCGGATCGTGGGCGACCGCCTCGAGGAGTTCGTCGACACCGGTGAGGTCTCCTTCTCGGCCCGCCATCTGACCGTCACGGTCGACGGCGGCAAGCAGATCCTCAAGGACGTCTCCTTCGGCGTCCCGGAGAAGTCGCTGATCGCGGTCATCGGACCGTCCGGTTCCGGCAAGTCGACACTGCTCAAGGCGCTGACGGGCTACCGGCCCGCCAACCAGGGCGACGTCCTCTACGACAACCGGAACCTCTACAAGCAGTTCGCCGAGCTGCGCCAGCGCATCGGTCTGGTCCCGCAGGACGACATCCTGCACAAGGAACTGACCGTCAAGAAGGCCCTCAAGTACGCGGCCAAGCTCCGCTTCCCCGCCGACACCACCGGCGCCGAGCGCGACGCCCGTATCGACGAGGTACTGCGCGAGCTGAAGCTGGACATCCACAAGGAGAAGAAGGTCACCTCCCTCTCCGGTGGCCAGCGCAAGCGTGTCTCCGTGGCCCTGGAGCTGCTCACCAAGCCGTCGCTGATCTTCCTGGACGAGCCCACGTCGGGCCTCGACCCGGGCATGGACCGCGATGTCATGCAGCTGCTGCGCGGCCTCGCCGACGACGGCCGTACGGTCCTCGTCGTCACCCACTCGGTGGCCGAGCTGGCGATCTGCGACAAGCTCCTCGTGATGGCTCCCGGCGGTGCGGTCGCCTACTTCGGCCCGCCCGAGGAGGCGCTGAACTTCTTCGGCTACGACACCTGGGCCGACGTCTTCTCCGCCTTCGAGAACTACCGCGACTACGACTGGGCGGGACGCTGGAAGGGCTCGCAGCACTACCAGATGTACGCCGCGGACATCGACGCGATTGCGCCGCAGTCCGTACAGATGCCGCCGATGCAGGCGATGAGGCCGCCGAAGCCACAGGGCTGGCTGTCCCAGTTCAGCACTCTCGTACGCCGCTACACCTCGGTGATCGCCTCCGACAAGGGCTTCCTGGCCCTGACGATCATCCTGCCGCTCGTCCTCGGCTCGGTCAGCCTGCTCATCGACCAGGGCAAGGACCTCCTGGTCAACACGGAGATCAACCCGAACACGGGTCAGCCCGTCGCCAACGGCACGGCCCTC
Organism: Streptomyces sp. NPDC002817; assembly: GCF_053592055.1. Lineage (NCBI taxonomy): Bacteria > Bacillati > Actinomycetota > Actinomycetes > Kitasatosporales > Streptomycetaceae > Streptomyces > Streptomyces sp. NPDC002817. Next base: position 13,143 of record NZ_JBSFUY010000008.1, on the reverse strand, counting down.
ACCGTCCTGCTGATCCTCGCGGTGGGCGCCTGCTTCGCCGGCGCCGCCAACTCCGTCCGTGAGCTGATCAAGGAACGGGTCATCTACGAGCGGGAGCGCGCCACCGGCCTGTCCCGTTCCGCGTACCTGATGTCCAAGGTGTTCGTGCTCGGCGTGGTCACGGTGCTGCAGGGCCTGATGGTCGGCGTCATCGGCTTCTCCAGCCGCACCCTCCCCGACGAGGGCCTGATCCTGCGCAGCCAGATTCTCCTGGAACTGTGCATTCCGATCATGGCGCTGGGCTTCACCGCGATGATGTTCGGTCTGATCATCTCGGCCCTGGTGAAGACCGCCGAGAAGACCATGCCGCTCCTGGTCATGTTCGCGATCGTCCAGGTCGTCTTCACCGGCTGCCTGTTCCCGCTGTCCGGCTCGGTCGGCGTCAACGAGCTCTCGTACCTGATGCCGTCGCGCTGGGCGGTCGCCGCCGCGGGTGCCACGCTCGACTTCAACAAGATCAGCCCGCCCGCCAAGGGCGAGAGCAACGACCCGCTGTGGGAGCACACCGTCGGCGCCTGGGGCATGGACATGCTCGCCCTGATCGTCCTCGGCGTGATCTGCGGCTTCTTCGTGGCCCGCTTCCTGCGCCGCCACGAGCCCGAGGTCATGCGCAAGTAGTCGTGTCCGTACGACGGTGAAGGGCGGCACCCCGGTGGGGGTGCCGCCCTTCGGCGTGCTGCGCCTGACGCAGGCGTACGAGAGGTCCGCGCGGCCTCAGTACGCGCCGTTGACGTTGTCGATCGAGCCGTACTTGTCGGCGGCGTAGTTGGCGCTGGCGACGATGTTGGCGACCGGGTCGTACTGGCTGAAGGGGGTGCCGGAGACGTGGTACGCGTCGAAGGTCGGCTTGATGATCTGCAGCAGACCGATCGACGGGGTGCCGTTGACGGCGTTGACGTCCCAGTTGTTGATCGCGTTCGGGTTGCCCGAGGACTCGCGGATGATGTTGCGGTACAGACCGTTGTAGGTACCCGGGATGCCCTTGGACTTCATGATGTCCAGGGACTCCTTGATCCAGCCGTCGAGGTTGTTGGCGTAGGTCTTCGTCGCGGCGGCCTTGACCGTGACGCGCTTGGCGGACCGGCTCGCGGCCTCCTTCGCCTTGCGCTCCTGCTCGGCCTTCTTCTTGGCCGCGGCCTCGGCGGCCGCCTTCTTCTTCGCGGCGGCCTCGGAGGCGGCCTTGGCGGCGGCCTTCTTCGCGGCCGCGGCCTCGGCGGCCTGGGTCTGCAGGCTGGTGTCGGCGAGCTGCTCGGTCACGTCCGACTGGAGACCCTTGAGCTGCTCGGAGCTGTACGCGACCTTGGCCGAGGCGGCCTCGCTCGTGGTCGTCTCCGCGTTGCTGGGAACCGCGGAGAACGCGAGGGCGGCGGCGCCGAGCGTGGCGATACCGGCGATGGCGACCTTGTGGCGCTTGGTCAGCGCGCGACTGTGGCTCTTCTTGGACATGCGGGGACCTCTTCGAATAGCGCGGAGGTCGCTCTTCGTGCAAAAGCCGCGGGCGGAACCCGCGGCGGTGAGCGACGGCTGCCATTCTTAGCGGCCGCAAAATTATGTGGCAAAGGTGTGACGTACGATCCCAGGTAGTTGACCGGGGAAGGGCAAAACAGGACAGACAGGAACGTCTTCCCCGCTCACCGGGGACCGGTTTATCTCCTATTCACCTTCGTACGTGATGTGCGCCCTATGTGCGGGCTCACATCGGAGGCGTAACAGTGTCACCAGTAGTTGCGGCAGCAATGCTCTGTGTGAGGACCCTCCTCCGGGAGGAGGAGATGCACGTCCCCGAACTCGTGCCACAGGTACAGCCCGCGCAGCGCCTCCGAGTAGGCGCGGTCGATCGCCGCCCGCCCGGCCACCGCCTCCAGCATCAGCAGATGCGAGGCCTCCGGCTCGTGCAGCCCGGTCAGCAGCCCGTCCACCACGCGCACCCCGCGCTCCGGGGTCACCACGAGATCCGTCCACCCTTCACGCGCGCGTACGGCCCCGTCGGCGCCGGCCGCCGACTCCACGGCCCGTACGGCGGTCGTCCCGACGGCGATCACCCGGCCGTCCCCCGCCCTCACGGCGTTGATCAGCCGCGCCGACGCCTCCGGCACCGCGAACCGCTCCGGGTACGGCGCCTCGTGCGCCTCCGCCGACGCCACCCCGGTATGCAGCGTGACCGGCGCGAACTGCACCCCCCGACTCACCAGCTCCGCCACCAGCCGCGCCGTGAAGGGCCGGGCGGCACTCGGCATCTCCGCACTGCCGGTCCCGTCGGGGGAGGGCAGCGCGAACACCGTCTGATAGACGGAGAGGGGCTGGTCGCGCTCGGTGTAGGAGTAACGGATCGGCCGCCCGTACTCCCGCAACAGCCCGACGATCCGGGCTCCGCCCCCGGTCCCCGACATCCGCGCCCACCACAGCCGCCCGCTCGCCGCGCTCAGCGGCTCCTCCAGCCGCAGCCGCACACCTCCGGGCAACCGCACCTCCGTACCCGCGGGGCCGCCCGCACGCGCACGCGTGGTGCCCCGCTCGTCGGGATCCCGCAGCTCGACCGCCCACCGTCCGTCGTCCCCGCGCGTGGAGAAGTGCACCACCACGCGTGCGTGCCCGACCCGTCCGCCCACGGCCGCGGCCAGCGTCGGCGACGTGTTGACGACGAGCAGGTCCCCGGCCCGCAGCAGCCGCGGCAGCTCCGCGAAGGCACGGTGCGACACCTCGGTACCGCGCGACACCAGCAGCCGTACGGCGTCCCGGTCCAGCCCCGGCCCACGCTGCTCGACCGGAATCCGGGCGGACAGCTCCGCCGGGACGCGCAGGGCCGTCGTCATCGCTCCTCCACCAACGCGGGCGCGGTGTACCGGCCGCTCGCCGGCCGCTCGTCCAGCAGCCGCAGGAAGCCGGGGACCACGTCGGCCGGGTCGGGCCGCGGGTCGTCGTCGTCCGGTACGGCCGCCGCGTACAGCTCCGTGGCCATGTCCCCGGGGTCGACCGCCCAGACCCGCAGCCCGGGCTCCTCCTCGCCCAGCACCGCCACGAGGTGGTCCAGGGCCGCCTTCGACGCCCCGTAGCCACCCCAGGTCTCGTAGGCCTCCGCGGCCGCGTCCGAGCTGACCGCGATCACCGACCCGACCCCCGACGCCCGCAGCAGCGGCAGCGCCTCCTGGACCAGGCCCAGCGCGGCCACGACGTTCACTTCCAGCGCCCGCCGCAGCCCCTCCAGGGGCAACCCGTCCAGCCGGACCAGCGGCTCGGCGCCCAGCGCGCTGGCATTGCTCACCACCAGATCGACCCCGCCGAACCGGCACGCGGCCGCCACCAGCCCGGCCCGGTGCCCGGCGTCCGTGACATCCCCCGGCAGTGCCGTCACGCGCGCGCCGTACTTCTCCAGCCCCTCGGCCACCTCCCGAAGGGCCCCCGCGCCTCTGGCGTCGAGCACCAGATCCCAGCCGCGCGCGGCCAGCGCCTCGGCGAGCGCCCGCCCCAGCCCCTTCGAGGCCCCCGTGATGATCGCTACCGACATGACCACGTCCCCTCGTCGTTCTCGACGCCTTCCGATCGGCGTGATCCCAACGTAGGAACCGGACCGCCCCAGCCGCGTCGGACGCGGGTCGCGAGACGGCGGGGCCCTTTGCCCTAGGCCCACCGCCCTAGGCGACCGCCGCCACAGGTCCGATACGGACTGTCACACCCCGCCGGTACCGTGAGGACATGAGTCAAGGACCCAGGTCCGGCCTCGCGGCGGTGAGCTCCGCGCTGCTGGCCATGAGCAGGCATCTCGAGGTGCGCGACGTCCTCAAGACGATCGTCGCCTCGGCCCGCGAGCTGCTCGACGCGCAGTACGCGGCGCTCGGTGTCCCGGACGACCACGGAGGCTTCGCCCAGTTCGTGGTCGACGGCGTCAGCGACCAGCAGTGGAAGGCCATCGGCCCGCTCCCGCGCCAGCACGGCATCCTCGCCGCGATGCTGCAGGAGGCGAAGGTCGAACGCCTCGCCGACGTGCGCAAGGACCCCCGCTTCGAGGGCTGGCCCTCGGCCCACCCCGACATGTCCGACTTCCTGGGCCTGCCCATCCGCGACGGCGACGAGGTCATCGGTGCCCTCTTCCTGGCCAACAAGAACTGCCCGAAACCGGACGGAAGCTGCGGCTTCACCGCGGAGGACGAGGAACTGCTCTCCATCCTCGCCCAGCACGCCGCGATCGCCCTGACCAACGCCCGGCTGTACGAGCGCAGCCGCGAACTGACCATCGCCGAGGAACGCTCCCGCCTGGCGCACGAACTGCACGACGCGGTCGCCCAGAAACTCTTCTCCCTGCGCCTCACCGCACAGGCCGCCGCCGCCCTCGTCGACCGCGACCCCTCACGCGCCAAGGGCGAGCTGCAACAGGTCGCCGCGCTCGCCGCCGAGGCCGCCGACGAACTGCGCGCCGCCGTCGTCGAGCTCCGCCCCGCGGCCCTCGACGAGGACGGCCTCATCGCCACCCTCCGCACCCAGGTCCACGTCCTCGACCGCGCCCACACCGCGCACGTGACCTTCGACAGCTGTGGCGTCCGCGCCCTGCCCGCCTCCCAGGAGGAGGCCGTCCTGCGTGTCGCCCAGGAAGCCCTGCACAACGCCCTGCGGCACTCCGGAGCCGAACAGGTCGACGTGACCCTGGCCCGGCGCGACGGCGGAGTCGTGCTGCGGGTCACCGACGACGGCAGCGGCTTCGACCCGCAGCAGACCCGCCGCGCGGGCCGTCACCTCGGACTGGTTTCCATGCGGGACCGGGCCGGCGGGGTCGGCGGCGCGCTGACCGTGGAATCGGCGCCCGGCAAGGGCACCACGATCGAGATGGAGGTCCCTGGTGGCTGACGCAATCAAGGTGCTGCTCGTCGACGACCACCAGGTGGTCCGCCGCGGACTGCGCACCTTCCTCGAAGTACAGGACGACATCGAGGTCGTCGGCGAGGCCGCCGACGGCGCCGAAGGAGTCGCCCGCGCCGAGGAACTCAAACCCGACGTCGTCCTCATGGACGTCAAGATGCCGGGCATGGACGGCGTCGACGCGCTGCGCAAGCTCCGCGAACTGAACAACCCCGCGCGCGTGCTGATCGTCACCAGCTTCACCGAACAGCGCACGGTGGTCCCGGCGCTGCGCGCGGGCGCCGCGGGGTACGTCTACAAGGACATCGACCCCGACGCCCTCGCCGGCGCCATCCGCTCCGTCCACGCCGGACACATCCTGCTCCAGCCGGAGGTCGCGGGCGCGCTGCTCTCCCAGGAGGAGGCCAACAACGGTCAGGGAAGAGGCGGCTCGCTCACGGAACGCGAGCGCGAGGTCCTCGGCCTGATAGCGGACGGCCGCTCGAACCGCGAGATCGCCCGCGCCCTCGTCCTGTCCGAGAAGACCGTCAAGACCCATGTCTCGAACATCCTGATGAAACTCGACCTGGCGGACCGTACACAGGCCGCCCTGTGGGCGGTACGTCATGGAGTGGCCGGTTGATCCAGGGGGCGCACGGCAATTCGGAGGGTTCCGCTCCGGACTGAGATTCATACCGTCGTGGGAATGTCCCCCGGATGGCGCATCCTTCGTGGATCTCCACCGTTCTCCAGTGCGTGCTGCGGCGACTGCCGCGGCAATCGCTAGGAGGGGCTCAGAAGTGAAGAACCTGAAGAAGGTAGCGGCCGTGACGATGGTGGCCGGCGGGCTGGTCGCCGCCGGTGCCGGTATGGCCTCCGCCACCGACGGCTCGCACGCCGACGGCAAGGCCGTGGGCTCGCCCGGCGTCATCTCGGGCAACCTCGTCCAGGCCCCGGTGCACGTTCCGGTGAACGCGGTCGGCAACAGCGTGAACGTCATCGGTGTGCTGAACCCGGCGTTCGGCAACCTGGGCATCAACCGCTGACCTCCGCCACGGAGCGGCAGTGACCTCCGGCCTCCCAGGCACTCACTCCTGGGGGGCCGGTCAGTTTGTCGTCCCAATGATCCGAACGGGCAGTCGCGGTGCACTTTCCGTACCGTTCCCGCACGCTCCCGCGTTGATCAGCGCACGACCCGCGGCCGGGTCGGATACGCATACGCAGGAGGAACGCTTCTCATGAACATCGCCAAGAAGGCTGCCGTGGCCCTCACCGTCGCCGGTATCGCCACGGGTGCCGCTGCCGGTGCCGCTGTCGCCGACGCGGGTGCCGACGGCACGGCCGTGAAGTCGCCGGGCGTCGCCTCGGGCAACCTGGTCCAGGTTCCCGTCCACGTCCCCGTCAACGTCGTCGGCAACGCGGTCGACGTCATCGGCCTGCTCAACCCCGCCTTCGGCAACCAGGGCGTGAACGACTGACGTCGGGTCCTGACCGACGAGGGGCCCCGCGAGTCAAGGACGATTCGCGGGGTCCTTTGTCGTGTGTGCGCCCAGGTTGCCCGGCGCAGCCCGCGATCAGTCGTGCACCCACCCCGCCGCACCGGCTACCGCACGCCTCGCTCCCGCTCCTCCACATACGCGTTGTACGCGGCGACCTGTGCCCGCCGAGCCGTCCGCTCGACAGGCCGCAACGCCTCGGAGCGCGCCGCCATCTCGCCGGCGCTCACCGCACCCCCGTGCCCGTTCTCGTAAGCCACGGAGATCAACAACCCCACCCGCTGCGCAAGCTCCAGCACCCGCACCGCCCGAGGCGGATACCCCGGCGCAAGCACCTCCCGCCCCCGCTCGGACCGAGCCCGATACGCATCGATCGCCGCCGCGGCCACCGGCCCCGACCCGGCCACATCGAGCCGCGTCAGCACATCCGTCGCCTCCCGCAACGCCTCCGCCAGCTCCCGCTCGGCCTCGCCCAGGGACGGCACATCCGCGGGCGGCGCCTCCCGCACCGGAAGCACCTGCCACATCACCTCGACATGCACATCACCGGACGGCCCGGCCTCGTACACCTCCGGCACCAACCCGAGCGCGGCCCCGTGGCAGATCACCGCCTCCTCGGCCTCCAACGCCCGCGCATTGAACTCCGGCGGCCCACTCAGCCCGAGCGGATGCCCGGGCGCGGGCAGCGCGATGCGCAACCCCGTCACCCCGAGCGCCCGCAACCGCCCGAGCGCGAGTGTGAGTCCGACGGGCGCCGACTCGCCCGGCAGCCCTTCCACCCGGTGCACGGCGTCCTCACCCACCATCGCGAGCACGGCGTCGTCAGGTGAGACAAGTCCGGCAAGAAGGCCATTTCCCCAAGCGGCAAGACGTCCAGAGCGTGGTTCCGAGAGCATGACCCCACCCTAAGGACCGGACCGATGGAATGGACCGGCCGACCGGTGGCGTAGATTTCGTCGAGGGCTGCGCTCAAACGCGCACGCGACAGCCGAGACGCCGAGACCGGTCAGACTGCAAGGGGAGACAACGCGCTCATGAGCGATGTTCTGGAGCTTGAGGACGTATCCGTGGTCCGTGAGGGCCGGGCTCTGGTGGACCAGGTCTCCTGGTCGGTCAAGGAGGGCGAACGCTGGGTCATCCTCGGCCCCAACGGCGCCGGCAAGACCACCCTCCTGAACGTCGCCTCCAGCTACGTCTACCCCAGCAAGGGCACCGCGACGATCCTCGGCGAGACCCTCGGCAAGCCCGGCACCGACGTCTTCGAGCTCCGCCCGCGCATCGGCGTGGCCGGCATCGCCATGGCCGACAAGCTCCCCAAGCGCCAGACCGTCCTGGAGACCGTGCTGACGGCCGCGTACGGCATGACGGCCACCTGGCAGGAGGACTACGACGAGATCGACGAGCAGCGCGCCCGCGCCTTCCTCGACCGTCTCGGCATGAGCGACTACCTGGAGCGCAAGTTCGGCACGCTCTCCGAGGGCGAGCGCAAGCGCACCCTCATCGCCCGCGCCCTGATGACCGACCCCGAGCTGCTGCTCCTCGACGAGCCCGCCGCCGGTCTCGACCTCGGCGGCCGCGAGGACCTCGTACGCCGACTCGGCCGCCTCGCCCGCGACCCGATCGCCCCCTCGATGCTGATGGTCACCCATCACGTCGAGGAGATCGCCCCCGGCTTCACCCACGTCCTCATGATCCGCCAGGGCCAGGTCCTCGCCGCGGGGCCGCTGGAGCTCGAACTCACCTCCCGCAACCTCTCCCTCTGCTTCGGCCTCCCGCTCGTCGTCGAGCAGGTCGGCGAGCGCTGGACGGCACAGGGCCTGCCGATGTCCTGAGCCCTTCTCACCGTCACGGCAAGGGAGTTCACGGGTAAGAACCCCGTGCAGACCCGAACTGCGCCCTGTCCGCGGCGGGACCTGCGGAACTACCATGACCACGTGAACGACATCGACGCATGGGTGTGGTGGCTCATCGGCGCGGCAGGCCTCGGCATCCCGCTCGTGGTCACGGCCATGCCGGAGTTCGGAATGCTCGCCGTGGGCGCCGTCGCGGCCGCGATCATGGCCGGACTCGGCTTCGACATGGTGGTCCAGGTCCTCGTCTTCGCCGTCGTCTCGGTGGCCCTCATCGCCGTCGTACGACCGGTCGCGGCGAGGCATCGCGCACAGCGGCCCCAACTCGCCACAGGTATCGAGGCGTTGAAGGGGAAACAGGCCGTGGTGCTGGAGCGCGTCGACGGCACCGGCGGCGGCCGGATCAAGCTCTCCGGAGAGGTCTGGTCAGCCCGCGCTCTCGACACCGACCGCGCCTACGAAGTAGGTCAGGAAGTGGACGTCGTGGACATCGAGGGGGCCACGGCGATCATCATGTGACCTCGCACGATGCAAGTGGCGCGAACACCCCACGAGGCACACGACGGTCTGTCAGACTCGACCAGCAAGATCTTCAACAACCATAAGATCTTCCGAAAGCGCCGAGGCGGAGAGAGGTACGGGGAAGCGACGATGGAACCGGTCATCATCGTTTTGATCATTCTGGTGGTGTTGGTCTTCATCGCCTTGATCAAGACCATCCAAGTCATCCCACAGGCCAGCGCCGCGATCGTCGAGCGCTTTGGCCGCTACACGCGGACACTCAACGCGGGCCTCAACATCGTCGTCCCGTTCATCGACACCATCCGCAACCGCATCGACCTGCGTGAACAGGTCGTCCCGTTCCCGCCGCAGCCGGTGATCACCCAGGACAACCTGGTCGTCAACATCGACACGGTCATCTACTACCAGGTGACCGACGCGAGGGCCGCGACCTACGAAGTCGCCAGCTACATCCAGGCAATTGAGCAGCTGACGGTCACCACGCTCCGCAACATCATCGGCGGCATGGACCTCGAGCGCACCCTGACCTCCCGCGAGGAGATCAACGCGGCCCTGCGCGGCGTCCTCGACGAGGCGACGGGCAAGTGGGGCATCCGGGTCAACCGCGTGGAGCTGAAGGCCATCGAGCCCCCGACCTCCATCCAGGACTCGATGGAGAAGCAGATGCGCGCCGACCGGGACAAGCGCGCCGCGATCCTCACGGCGGAAGGCACGCGCCAGGCGGCCATCCTCACCGCCGAGGGCGAGAAGCAGTCCCAGATCCTCCGCGCGGAAGGCGAGGCCAAGGCCGCGGCCCTGCGCGCAGAGGGTGAAGCCCAGGCCGTCCGCACGGTCTTCGAGGCCATCCACGCCGGCGACCCCGACCAGAAGCTCCTCTCCTACCAGTACCTCCAGATGCTTCCCAAGATCGCCGAAGGCGACGCCAACAAGCTCTGGATCGTCCCCAGCGAGATCGGCGACGCCCTCAAGGGCCTTTCCGGCGCCATGGGCAACTTCGGCAACCTGGGCGGCGGTTCAGGAGGCGGCGGCCAAGGCAACGGCGGATCGGAACGCCGAGAGAAGCCGTCGATCGACTGACGCAAAGTTTCGGCTACGTCAATGGGGCTCGCCTTCATCATGAGGGCGAGCCCCAGGTCGTTCAGGGACGCGGGGAACTGCGCGACGAGCCACAACGAACCCGCAGCCGCAATCAAACAGATCCCGGCCCCCCACTAGGCGCTACGCGGCATCCCGGGCCAACCAGTCAGGCAGCGCCTGAAACTCCTCGGTCCCCAGCGACAGCAACATCGCATCCGCAGGACTCGGCTCGAACGGCGCCCGCAGCAACGGCATACCCGCCTGCTCCGGCGTCCGGTCAGCCTTATGGTGGTTGTCCTCCGCGCAGGAAGCCACCGTGTTCAGCCAAGAGTCCTGACCACCCTGCGCCCGCGGCACCACGTGGTCCACAGTCGTCGCCCTGCGCCCGCAGTACGCGCACCGGTGCCGGTCCCTGATCAGCACACCCCGCCTGGACCACGGTGCTTGTCTTCGGAACGGCACTCTCACGTACCTGCAGAGTCTGATCACCCGGGGCGCCGGTATGTCGACCGCGGCTCCGCGCATACGCAGTTCGGGGTGGGACTGCTCGACGACGGCCTTGTCCTGAAGCACCAGAACGACGGCTCGGTTCAACGTCACCGTCGACAGCGGCTCGAAGCTCGCGTTCAGTACCAGCGTGTCCCGCATTACCAGCCCACCTCCTGTGTGCACCGGCCCACCCCCTTGGCGGGCTGGGATCAACTCTGGCCGGGCACGCCGAGATGGACAACGAAATAAAAAGTGCCCGCCCCTGATCACTTCCAAGACCAGGGGCGGGCAAACGTTCCATGAACGTTGGGCTTGTTCAGCTCTGTTCGGGGTTCTCGTACTCCCCGATCAGCTGTGCACGCGCGATCGCGTGGAACCTCAGATTGAAGCCCACGTAGGCGGGAGAGGCGTCGGTATCCGGCCCGAGCTTCTCCTGATCGACCGCGTACACCGTGAAGACGTACCGATGCGATCCGTCCCCAGGAGGCGGCGCGGCCCCACCGAAGTCCCTGCTGCCGTAGTCGTTACGTGCCTGTACGGCACCCTCGGGCAGCCCTTCGAACTTGCCGCTGCCCGCACCCACCGGCAGCTCGGTCACCGAGGCCGGAATGTCGAACAGCACCCAGTGCCAGAACCCACTGCCTGTCGGGGCGTCGGGGTCGTAGCAGGTCACGGCGAAACTCTTGGTCTCCGGTGGGAACCCCTCCCACCGCAGTTGCGGCGAGGTGTTGCCGGCCGCGTACACCTGAGCGTCCTTGAGCGCCGCCCCTTCCTCGATGTCCTCGCTCGTCACCGTGAACGACGGGACGGGCGGGTGGAAGTCATGGGGGAGAGGCCGCCGCTTCAGCTCGGTCACCTCGGTACCTCCTGATCGATCAACGGAATCAGCAGTACCGAGCCTAGAACCAGTTGCGCTTGCTGCCGACTTCGGACAGCCACTGGTTGAGGTAGGCCGCCCAGTCGGTGCCCTGGTAGTCGTGCAGACCCACCTGGAAGGAACGGAAGGTGTCGCTGCCCTCGCTGAAGAGCCCCGGCTTCTTGTCCATCTCGAGCACGACGTCCATCGCGTTCTGATCGGCCACGAAGCTCAGCTCGACCTGGTTGATACCGCGGTACTGCTGCGGCGGGAAGAACTCGATCTCCTGGTAGAACGGCAGCTTCTGCCGCGTACCCCGGATGTGACCGCGCTCCATGTCCGCGTTCTTGAACCGGAAGCCCAGCTGGATGAAGGCGTCGAGGATCGCCTTCTGCGCGGGCAGCGGGTGCACGTTGACCGGGTCCAGGTCACCGGAGTCCACCGCACGCGCGATCTCCAGCTCCGTGGTCACACCGATGTGCATGCCGCGCAGCGGCTGACCGTCGATCGTCGTGATCGGCGTCTCCCACGGGATCTCGAGCCCGAACTGCACCGCGTGCACGGCGTTCGCCTTCAGCTCGAAGGCACCGCCGAGCCGCTGCTTGGTGAACTCGATGTCCTGCTTGTACTCCTGGTCGCCGCTCTCGACCTCGACCTTGGCCTGCAGCCCGACCGACAGCCCCTCGATCTGCTGGTCCACGGACCCACCCTGGATCCGCACCTCGCCCTGGACGACACCACCCGGAACGACATTGCCCTCGGTCAGCACCGTCTCGACCGAAGCCCCGCCGGCCCCCAGGCTCGCGAGCAGCTTCTTGAACGCCATGACTCTCCCTCTTACGTCGTCCTGCTTCTTGTGCGTGGATCCTTGATCCATACAAACGCGATCCGGCCGTGGCCGGTTCCGCGCCCTCACCCTTGCAAGGCGAACGCCCCCTGACCACCCCGTTGCAGCCACCCGTCTGCACTACCCTCGGACGGCATGATCGCGACCCCCGACCGTACGCCCCTCCTACGTGAGTTCTTCGACCGGCCCGTACTGGAAGTCGCCCCCGACCTCCTCGGCCGCGTCCTCGTACGCACCACCCCGGACGGTCCGATCGCGCTCCGCCTTACAGAGGTAGAGGCCTACGACGGTCAGAACGACCCCGGCTCCCACGCCTATCGCGGCCGCACGCCCCGCAATGGCGTGATGTTCGGTCCGCCCGGGCATGTGTACGTCTACTTCACCTACGGCATGTGGCACTGCATGAACCTGGTGTGCGGTCCGGAAGGCAAGGCGAGCGCGGTCCTGCTCCGCGCCGGTGAGATCGTCGAGGGCGCCGAGCTCACCCGTAAACGTCGACTCTCGGCCCGAAATGACAAGGAACTGGCCAAAGGCCCCGCGCGCCTGGCCACGGCACTGGATGTGGCCCGCCCGCTGGACGGCACGGACGCGTGCGCCCCGGGCGACACACCGCTGAGGGTCCTTGCCGGTACCCCGATCGCCTCCGACCAGGTACGTAACGGTCCCCGCACCGGGGTGTCCGGCGACGGGGGCGTCCACCCCTGGCGCTTCTGGGTCGCCAACGACCCGACGGTGAGCCCTTATCGGGCCCATACGCCCAGGCGTCGCTCAAGTTGACGCGCCCTTGCGGGGTGCGTAATGTAGCCCGAGCCGCTTGAACCGGGTACTGCGATCGTCAGCAGCCGGAGGCGGCCAAACCACTACCTACGACTTCCTCTCAGCGAGGGTCAATTCGGCGTGCCTGCATGCCTGAATTCGAACTCGCGGAACTCGATTATGAGTTGCCGAGCGGATGGGCTAACGTAGTGAATGTCGAAAGGCCGACAGGCGAAAGCCCAAAACCTTAGACAATCCCAACTGACAGGGAATCGGGCGCCGAAAGGGTCTGATAGAGTCGGAAACGCAAGACCGAAGGGAAAAGCCCGGAGGAAAGCCCGAGAGGGTGAGTACAAAGGAAGCGTCCGTTCCTTGAGAACT